>JADLBR010000190.1 GCA_020847615.1 Verrucomicrobiia bacterium | reverse complement strand
CATTTTCGCCGGCACGCCATTGAATGCCGGAAGCGCGCGATGGAGACTTGAGATGGCTGGTGCCAGCAGCAGCGTCTCTTCCACGGGATCAATCGCCAGCGCACGAGTCGCAGTTCTGTTCGAGGGCTGGCATCCGAGGGCGTTTTTGGCATAGGATACGCCGTTTCCGCCACAGACGCCCGCGGGTGCCTTGGCGCACAATGGAACCATGCGGAATAGCATCGCGAATACATCCCGGTCCGGAACTCCCGGCCCAGGCGGCATGCGCCCTGGTCGGGGCAGAGCAATAGCTTGGCTCTTGGCGGCATGCCTTGCCTGCGCGGGCATCGCCGGGGGTGCCCTTGCGTCGGGCTCCGATGCGGATGTGGTCGTGGTCGCCGCCACGCCGGGCGGCGTTGCGGCCGCGGTGGCCGCGGCCCGTGGCGGTGCAAGCGTGATTTTGCTGGAGGAGACGGCCCATGTCGGCGGCATCGTTTCCGGCGGGCTGACGAACACGGACATCCGCAAGAAGGGGGCTGTGGGCGGGCTGTTCGCCGAGTTCGTGCGCCGCGTGCGCGAGCATTACGAGAAAACCTACGGCGCCGATTCCCCGCAGTCGAAGGCGTGCCAGGGTGGCCACATGTTCGAGCCCAAGGTGGCCGAGAAGATCTTTCGGGAGATGCTCGCGGGCGAGAAGAACATCCGACTCATCGAGAGGCACCGCGTGGTCCGGGCGCGCGTTGCCGGGGCCGACGGCGCGGAGCGGGATGCCGTCCTCGGCCGGCGCATCGACGGCCCGCCGCCCAAGGACTTTGGCCCGACCGCTCGACTGGTGGCGGTCTCCGCGGAAGACCTCGGCGCGCCTGGCAAGATGACGGAGTTTCGCGCGAGGGTGTTCATTGACGCGACGTATGAGGGCGACACCGCCGCGCTCGCGGGCGCGCCCTACCGGGTCGGCCGAGAGAGCCGGGAAACCTTTGGCGAACCGCACGCGGGGAACATCTACGTGCGCTTCGGCGACCGGCACCCTTTGCCGGGATCCACGGGGGAGGCGGACGGGGGCATCCAGGCATTCTGCTTCCGGTTCCACATGACGAAGGACCCGGCCAACCGCGTCCCCGTGGAGAAGCCGCGGGGCTACAACCGCGACGACTACCGCCACCTGCTCGCAGACATCGCCGCGGAAAAGGTGATGCGGTTGCGCGATGCGATCCAGCTCTACCCGATGCCCAATGGGAATTTCGAGGTGAACAGCGACCACCCGCATCCCCACACCGGTGTGCCCAGCGAGTCGCTCGATCTGGCGGAGGAGAATTGGGGTTGGCCGGAGGCCGGTCCCGAGGAGCGCGCGCGCATCTCTCGGCGCTATTGGGAGCACAACGAGGGGCTCATCTGGATGCTCCAGCATGACGAGGCCGTGCCCGAGAGCCTGCGCGCCGAGGCCCTGCAGTGGGGATTTCCTAAGAACGAGTTCACCGACAACCGGCATCGGCCACACCACATCTACGTCCGCCAGGGGCGCCGGATCTGGGGCGAATACACCTTCACCGAGCGCGACACCGACCCCGAGCCCGCGACCGGACTCCCCCGGCGCCAGCCCGACGGCATCGCCGTCGCCGAGTACGCGATCGACTGCCACGGCGTCACGAAGTTCGATCCCGGGCACCCCGGCGTGCGCGAGGGTTACTTCTACATCGACTTTCAGCCCACCCAGCTGCCCTACCGGATCCTCGTGCCCAAGTGCGTCGATGGCCTCCTTGTGCCCGTCGCGTGCAGCGCGAGCCACGTCGGTTATCAGCCCATCCGCATGGAGCCGGTCTTCATGGCCCTCGGCGAGGCCGCGGGAATCGCGGCCAACGCCGCGATCGACGCCGGGGTCGAACTCCGCGCCGTCAGCGTGCCCGACGTCCAGCGCGAGATACTGAGGCGCGGCGGCGTCATCCTCTATGAATGCCGGGCGGTCGAGCCCGAGGGTCTCTGAGAAGGCCTGACGCAAAGCATCGGTTGCTAACCGCCCCCCCCCACGTGCGATTCTGGCCCCTTTACCGGCATGCGACGCGCGCGGTATGCTGCGACACATGACGCTTCGAATCTCGCGCCGCAGGTTTCTGCAATCGGCCACGGCCGCCGCGCTCGCGCCCGCCGTGATGTTGCCAGAGCGCGGGCCGCGTGCGCGAGTCGTCCGCATCGGCGGCGTGCTGAAAATCGAGATCGACGGCCAGGTATTTGATCCGCTGGCGTATCGCTCCTACCGCCCCACGCCCGAGCTGGTCCGCGGCTTCGCCGGCACCGGCCTCCGGCTGGCCAACGTCACGCACACCGGCATGCTGTGCACGCTGGACGTGCCCTATTCGCTGTTCGGCGAGGTCTGGACCGGACCGGAACAGTTCGACTGGAAGGTGTTTGACGCCCAGATGGAGATGTTCGAGGCCAACGCCCCGGGCGCGTACTACAACATCGCCCTGCAGCTCGACACCCGCGACTGGTACCTGGCCGCCCATCCGGAGTGTTCAGACAGTTATTGGAATCTGGTCGAAATGGCAGGCCACGAGCCCTGGCGTGCGGACACGGCCGCATCGCTTCAGGCCATTCTGCGCCAGATCGAGGCGCGCTACGGCGACCGCGTGTTTGCCTACAGCCTGCTCTGCGGCTCGTCGACCGAGTGGTACACGAACTCGCAGGGTCGCGGGCGGCCGGAGGCACAGATCCGCCAACATCCGATCAAGACGGCGGCGTTCCGGAGGTTCACCGGCGATCCCGCGGCGACGATGCCGTCGCTCGACGTGCTGCATCGCACCTCGCACGGCATCTTTCGCGACCCCGTGCAAGATGCGGAGGCGCTGCGCTACTGGCGTTTCCACCACGAGATCATCGGCGATGCGATCGTCTATTTTGCCGGCAAGGCGCAGGAGGTGCTGCGGCACCGGAAACTGCTCGGCCTCTTCTACGGGTATCTGACGCAGCTCAACAGCGAGCGGCTACTACAGGAGGGCCACCTGGGCTACGAGCGCGTCTGGCGCTCACCGGACATCGACATGATCTACGCGCCGGCGAAGTACGGCGCGCCGCGCAGCTTCGAGGGCGCCAGCGGCTACTTGCTCACCGTCGACTCGCTCGACCTCCACGGCAAGCTGGTGTTTCAGGAGATCGACCACACCACCCACATCGCCCGCGACACCGTGGAGAACGGCCGGAAGATCCCCGGGGGCGACACCAAGCTGCCCGACGCGTTCGCCTCGCGGCAGGTGCTGCGGCGGGAGTTTGCCCTGACGCGCGCCAAGCGCACCGCCCTGTGGTGGTTCGACTTCCTCGGAGGCAACTACGCCAGCCCGGAGATGATGGCGATAGTCGCCGAGCTGGTGCGGGCGCAGGACCGGCTGCGCGACGTGCCCATGCGATCGGTGGCGGAGATCGCGGTGTTCGGCGACGTGCCCTCCATGTACCACGTCAACGCGCGCTCCAGCGTCGCGGACGACCTCTTGGTTCGCCCGCCCGATGAGCTGGCCCGCATCGGAGCGCCGTACGACATCTACAACTTCTCGGACCTCGGCCACGCGGACATCCCCTGGGAGCGCTACAGGCTGTGCGTCTTCCTCAACGCTTTCGTCATCCCGGAGGAAAAGCGGGCGTTCCTACGCTCGAAGGTGCAGGCCCACGGCCGCACCCTGCTGTGGATCTATGCCCCGAACTATATCCAAGAGAACGGCTTTTCGGTGGACGGGATTTCCGAAGTCACGGGGATCCGGGTCGCGCGACGGAGCGACCAGGGCAGCGCGGTGACTGTCCGCCCCGAGGGCCTTTTCGCCCGGATCGGTGCCGAGGTGCGATACGGTTTCACTCCCGGGCTGAAATCCGGCGCGCCGCGCGATCAGGCGTCCGAAGCGCGCGGCAAGGATCTGCTGGAAACCGCGCCGCTCTTCGAAGTCCGGGCCGGGGAGGCGCGGGATTGCGGCGTCTATGATTCCAACGGCGCACCCGCGCTGGCGCTGAAGAAGTTCGGGTCGCACACGTCCATCTACAGCGCGGTTGGCAATCTTCCCTCCGCGCTCTACCGCGAGATCGCCCGCTCCGCCGGCGTCCACATCTACTACGAGGGAAGCGACCCGACCTATATCAACAGCCGCCTGTTCGGCATCCACATACAGAAGGGCTCTGCGCCGACGATCCATTTTCCATCGCGCAAGCCGACGCGTTTGGAGGAGCTCTTCGACGGCGGCGAAGTCCGCTTCGAAAACGGCGTCTGCCGCCTGCCTCACCAGCCCGGCGCGGCCAAGCTCTATCTCCTCGCCGACGCGCAAATCGCACCCGGCAATAGGCAATGAAACAAAGCAAAATCACACCATGAACCCAACCGCAGCCATGAAAGCTCGCCCTTCTATTCCCATGAACACCAAGATCAACCTGACTCGACGTGCGACCCTGTTCGGGGCCGCGATTTCGGCGGCGGGCACCGCGCTGGCGGGGCTATTCGGGCTTCGACCTCCGGCGGCGCGTGCCGGTGAGCCGGATCCGGACGGCCCGAAGATGGGCGGCTGGCACGCGGAGCTGACGCGACGCATCGCGGCGTTGGACGCCCGCGGCGGCGGGACGCTCGAGCTGGGCGACGGCGTGTATGAGATCGACAAGCCCCTGCGCATGCCCCGCTCCGTCAGCCTCGTGATGACGCCCAATGCGGTCATCCGGGCGAAGCCGAACTTCCAGGGCGACGCGGTCCTCATCAAGGGCGGCGGAAAATATGCGGTGTCCTCGGCCACCGCGGGCTGGATCCGCGGCGGCGTGATCGACGGGAACCGCCAGCCGCTCACGGGCATCCTCGTCGAGGACCTGCATCGCCTGGAGATCGCGGACATCTCGGTGCTGAACGCGCTGTTCAAGGGCGTCCACCTGGTCAAGGGCGGCAACGAGTCCAACCTCACCCGGGTCCGCTGCGACGTCGACATGAAGACCCCGTGCGCGCCCGGGAGCATCGGCGTCCATGTCGAGCGGACCGACTGCAAGTTTCACCTTGTCCACGTCATTGGCTATGAGACGGGCGTGCGCAGCGACGCCGGCAGCAACTGGTTCAGCCTTGTGCATGTCTGGAATTGGGAGCCCACCCAGGGGCCGATGAAGTACTGCTTCCACTGCAATGGCGGAAACAACACCTTCAGCCAATGCTACGCCGATTCGCCGACCGTCGCGGGCTTCTTCATCACGGCCCCGCACCAGGCGGTCATGCAGTGCCGCGTCTATTTTAGCCGCTGGGCCCCGGACAACACGGGCGCGGGATTCCTCATGACCGACAAGGGGCGCCACGGCACCTACATCGGGAACGTCGTCTTTGCCGACAAGGACCACAGGCTGGCCAAGGCCTACGACGGTGATCTCGAGGGCGCGTGCATCCTGGGCGCCAGCGCCAGCAACGCGGTCGGCGGCCTCGAGAACCGCATCCCCTCCGGGGGTTCCGCCGGGCGCCCCGCGCTGCACCTCGCGGGCGGTGGGATCCGCCTCGCGCGCCAGACGGCCGCCCCGCAGCCCGCCGAGGGCGAGCTCGGCGAGGTGCGCTGGGTCGACGATGGGGCCGCGTCGGCGCTTTGGGTCAAGACCTCGACCGGCTGGAAGAAATCCCAGCTCTCCTGAGCGAGGGAGAAGGGATTCGCATGAGGGCCATCAGTCGGAAGCCGGGGGGGTTGGCCCTTGACTATTGACAGTGGCGCCCGAATTCGAATCGTCGGAAAATCACCCCCGGCGCCTTGTCAATTGTCAAGGGCTGACCCCGTTTCCCCCGGTTCCCCCATGTCATGCTGGATGAACAAGTTAGCCCCGAGTTAGCTCCGGTGGGCTGGACAACAGGAATTGGATTTAAATGGGGGGAATTGGGTGGAAATGGCGAGAATTGGAGGTAATATTTCTTCATGCGCTTGCCGCTTCCGCCCAAGATCCAACCCAGTCATGAGGTCCTCACGTTGATCGCCGCGATCGATGAGTTCAAGGGCGAGTGGCGGGCGAAAGGGGATCTCGGGCCGCACGCGATGCAGGCCCTGCGCCGCATTGCGACCATCGAGAGCGCCGGATCCTCGACCCGCATCGAGGGCGCCCGACTCGATGACCGGGAGGTCGCCCGGCTGCTGGCCAACCTGGGGCGCGAGTCGTTTCAATCCCGCGACGAGGAGGAGGTGGCCGGCTACGCCCACGCGATGGAGACGGTGCAATCCGCGTGGGCGGAACTCCGGATTTCCGAAGGCATCCTTCTCCAACTGCACCGCGACCTGCTGCGCTACAGCGGGAAGGACGAACGACATCGCGGGCAGTGGAAGACCCGCGACAACCATGTGGCGGCCTTTGACACGGAGGGGCGGGAAGTCGGGATCGTCTTTCAAACCGCCAGTCCCTTCGAAACCCCGGGCCTCATGGAGGCGCTGTTGGCCTGGCACGCCAAGGAGGAAGCCGACGCGGTCCTGCATCCACTCCTGCGCATCGCCGTCTTCCAGATCGTCTTCCTCGCCATACATCCCTTTCAGGATGGCAACGGGCGGCTCTCGCGGGTGCTCACGAACCTCATGCTCCTGCGCGGTGGCTACGCGTACGTCTCTTATATTTCGCTCGAGAGCGTGGTCGAGCACAGCAAGGAGGCCTACTACCTCGCCCTGCGCCGAACACAGACGTCGTTCGACGGGGAAGCCGACTGGGAGCCCTGGATTCTGTTCTTCCTCCGCGCGCTGCGGTCGCAGATCAAGCGGCTCTCCGATCGCCTGAAGGAACCCGGCTCGGCGGACCACCGGTTTTTTCCGGACGACCTCTCCCCGCTCGCCGGCCGCCTGCTCGTTCTGCTGCGGGAGCGCGGCACGTTGTCGGTGTCAGGAGCGGTCGCCGCCCTCGACGCGAATCGCAATACCCTCAAGGACAAGTTCGCGGAACTCGTTCGGGCTGGCCACGCGACGCCGCATGGCAAAGGGCGCGGTGCCCACTACCGGCCCGCCTATCGACCACCCGCGTAAGAAACGTAAGCGTCCGGAAACGGGGTCGGACTTTGTCTCCGCATCGGGTCCGTCGTGATGCGGGGCCGACGGAGAGGGAGGGAACGCTGATCGACGCTGATGGGAATCGGGCCGGACGCACGAAGACGGATAACGGGTAGAATTGGCATTCGACGGCCCTGAGCGAACGGGGCGCAGACAGGAATGTCTGCCTCACGGCCCATGGGCGCGCGGACGCCGTCGTCCCTCCCGATTAAATGCATAGCGGCGCGGCTTCGGCGGAAGGTCCCGCAAGCGACGGTTTGGCGCCACTTTTGACTAAGCCCGAGACTGGCCATGCAATGACAAGAGGCTGGCTGCGCATTTGGCATAGAATCCGCCGCTTTCGACACAGACAGCAGCGACCGCCTTGGCGTATGCTGAACCCTCGCGGAATGGCATGATGAACACCACGCGGAGCAAGAGATCCGGCCCGCACGGCGCTTGCCGAAGACGGCGCGGGCCAGCGGTTTGGCTTTTGGCGCCAACGCGTGAAACCAAAGGCCTTTGAAGATATGAGCACCATAGCCCTATCCACCCGACGCGATTTCATCCAAGCGGCCGGATTGGCGATCGCCGGCGCGGCCATCGGGCCGAGCGCGGCCGCGGCTGATCCATCGGCGGGACCCAGGCGGCCCCGCCCCTTGAAGTTCTCGGCCGACATGCGCGAAGGGCTGAATCCGCGGCGCGTCACGAACGCCATGTGGGACTTCTCGTGGCTGACGCAGCATTATGCCGGGGGCGCGTTCGCGGATTTTGGCAAGGCCGCGGACGACCTGGTGGAGCGGGGGTTCAATACCGTTCGGATCGACGCCTTCCCGCTGGTCATCGGCGCGCTGAAGTCCGACGACGAGACCATCACCGTCGCCGGAAATCCGCTCGCCAACTGGGGCATGTCCGATGTGGACCGCCCGCACGCGATCGTCCGCGAGCTCGTGGAATTCATGCGGGCCGTCAAGGAGCGCGGGCTCTCGGTGATCCTCTCGTCGTGGGGCAAGGACTGCAAAGAGTATCCCGACCGCAAGCTGGCGCTGGCCAAGGACCGTGACGGATTCCGCAAATGCTGGGAGCGCACGCTCGACATCCTCGGCAGCCACGACCTGCTGGGCCACGTCCTCTACGTGGACCTCGACCAGGAGTTCCCGTTCTTCAGCCCGTTCAAGGATGAGTTGAACGAACTGGCGAAGCAGAAATCCGCCGGCCGCTCGGTGGAGGCCGCGATGGAAGAGGTCGGGCAGTTCGAGCAGGGTCTGACGCGCCTCGCGTGGAAGCCGGCGCAGATGGAATACGTGCGGAGACTCTTCTCCGAGATGCTGCCGCACTTCCAGTCGCGCTACCCGCGGCAGCGCTTCACCTACTCGCTCACCTCATTCTTCAAGGAAGTGCGCGCGATGGGTCTGCAGTTGTTCGACGTGCTGGAGCTGCACCTGTGGATCCACTCGCCGCGCTTCGACAACCGCACGGGATTCCAAAAGCTCACCAAGGACCGGGGCGAGCACGATTACAGGGATTACGCGGACCGCGTGGCCGCCGCGCTGGACACCGTCGGGCCGATACTCGCGAAGGAGATGGAGAACAAATGCGCCTTCGCCCGGGCGTGGTCGGAGGAGATCGCCGCGCCGGTGGTGACGACGGAGGCCTGGGGGCCCTGGTGGCACATGGACCATCCGGATCTCGATTGGGGCTGGCTGCGCGACTGGTGCGAGCAGTGCATGGGGCTCGCCGCCGAGCACAAGTTCTGGGGCGTTACCCCGTGGAACTACTCCCATCCCTATTGGAAGAATTGGTCCGACGTGGCGTGGTACCGAAAGGTCAATGAACGCTTCCTGCGGAGTTAAGAAACGGCAAACGTGTGAGAACACCCCTCGCCCGCATCCTCGCGAGCGCGCTGGCGCTCCCCGCCTCCATGGCATCGGCTGCCGACTTCTATGTCGCCCACGGCGGCGATGATGCGAACCCCGGTTCGATGGATCGGCCATGGAAGAGTCTCGCCGCGGTCAGCGGCCACGCTTTTGCTCCGGGAGATACGGTGCACTTCGCCCGCGGCACGAGTTACAGCGGGTGCATCGAAGTCACCGCATCGGGAACGACGGAGAATCCGGTCGTTTTCACCAGCTATGGCCAAGGTCCGGCACCGCGCTTCAATAACCCGCGATTTGCCGATCATTGCGGACGCATGATCGAGATCACCGGCAGCCACATCGTGGTTGAGAACCTCTTTCTCTACGACACGCCCACGCCGCCGCCGGACAAGCCGCCGGTCGAGCATCGGCAAAGCGCGCAACACAAGAACGTTCCGGAAATGGGAGCGGTCTTCATCGCCAAAGAGGCCAACCATGTCGTGGTGCAGAACTGCGAGTTTTCCAACTGTCCGGTCGGCATCCGCGTGCGCGGCCAGCACTCGATCGTCCGCCAGAACTGGCTACACGATGCCGCGAAAATCACCGAGCAATGGGGCGCCATCGCGATTGTGGTTGTCGGGCCGCACAATGAAATCGCATACAACCGAATCGAGAACTATGGCTTTTACGGAGGCAATTACGGCATCGATGGCGCGGCGGTTGAATTAGACGGCGAGGACCGCGGCAACTATGACCCTCACGATACGCACATCCACCACAACCTGTCGCGGAACACCAAGGGCGGATTTCTCGAGATCACCGGCCGGACGCGGAACGTGACCGTGGAGTTCAACGTGAGCGACGACGTCGACAAGTTCGTCGGCGTGGTGGGTGTCCAGAACCTGCGCATCGCCAACAACACGATCATCCGCACGCGGAATCCGGACCTGGCCCCGCGGACATTCTGGACCTTCAATAAGCGGAACGATGACGAGATCACCATCGCCAACAACATTTTCTATCTCGGGCGCGGGCAAGTGGTATACCGGAGCGGGAATCATCCGCAGGGCTTTCACGACACCGTCCGCCGGAACAACCTCTATTTTTCACCGGATGGCGACATCGCCGCCATGATCGGCGAACCGCTGACGGCCGATGAAATCATGGGCGACCCGGGATTCGTCGATCTGGCGGAGGGGGACTACACGCTCAAACCCGGTGGCCCCGCTTCAAGATTCAAGATGGGAGCCCATCCACCCGGCGTCCCAATCTGGAGAGCTGGGATCACTCCACGAATACGACCATGAACCTCACGCTCTTGAACGGTCTATTGCTCGCGTCGTCGGTTGCGCTGGATGCTGCGGAGTTCCATGTTGCCACCAACGGTGACAACGCGAATCCCGGCACGAAGGCGAGCCCGTTTGCCACGCTGGAGCGGGCGCGCGATGCTGTCCGCGCAAGCAAACCCAAGGGTGGCGTGACGGTGTGGATTGGGGGCGGTGTTTATGCCCTCGACAAGCCGCTGGAGCTCCTGGCCGACGACAGCGGCACGGCCGATACACCGGTCGTGTACCGCAGCCTGCCGGGCCATGAAGTGCGTCTGAGCGGCGGCCGGGTGGTCACCGGCTGGAAGCCGGTGACCGACCAAACCGTGTTGGCGCGGATGGATGCGGCGGCGCGCGACAAGGTGGTGCAGGCGGATCTGCGGTCGCAGGGCATCACGCAGCTCGCGCCGCTCAAGGCCGGGCCGGATTGGTCGGATTCGGAGCCTGGCATGGAACTGTTCTTTGCCGGGAAACCCACCACCCTGGCTCGATGGCCGAATGGCGGATTCACCAAGATCGCCGATTTCCCGTCAGGCGCCACGCCGTACAGCAGTTCCAGGGGCGCGGTGCCCGACAGTTCGGTCGAGGGACGCTTCGTCTACGAAGGCGACCGCCCGGCACGCTGGGCCGCGGAAAAGGACGTTTTCCTCCACGGGTTTTGGAACTTCGACTGGGCCGACCAGCGCCTGCATGTGGCCAAGATAGACGTCGCCAAACGCGAAATCACTCTGGACCCGAAGCCGGTGCACGACTACGGCTTCGTCAAAGGCAAGTCCTACTACGCCTACAACCTGCTGCCCGAGTTGGACGAGCCCGGCGAATGGTATCTCGACCGTGACCGGGGCATCCTCTACTTCTGGCCGCCCTCCGACGTGGGCGCTGGCAAACCGACCGTCTCGGTCGTGCCGACCTTGGTCGTGCTGCGCGACGTCTCCCATCTGACGCTTCGCGGGCTGACCTTCGAGAGGTGCCAGGAAACGGCCATCAAGATCAACGGCGGCTCCGACGTGACGATCGCGGCCAGTGTGGTGCGCAACACCGGCGGGTACGCTATCGATGTGGCGAGCGGCAAGCACCATCGGGTGATCGGCTGCGATCTCTATGATCTGGGCGATGGCGGTGTGATCCTCTGCGGTGGCGACCGGGCGAAACTCATCCCGGCGGGCCATGCGGTGGAGAATTGCCACATTCATCATTACTCACGCTGGAATCCGATCCTCAAACCCGGGGTGATTCTTGGCCGGATGGGCTTAGGTTCGGCGCGGATCCCGGACGTCGGATCGCGAGTCGCGCACTGCCTCATCGACAACGCCCCGCATCTGGGCGTCTGGGCGCTGGGCAATGACCATGTGGTGGAGTACAACGAGTTTCACAGTCTCGTCTACCAGTCCAACGACGCCGAGGCCTTTGGTTACGGTTTCGATTTTACCTATCAAAACAATGTCTTCCGCTACAACTATGTCCACGACCTCTCGGGTCTGGACGGACACGGCTGCAAGGGCGTCCGTATAGACGATCACAGCGGCGGGTTGCTCTGCTTTGGCAACATCTTCGAGCGCGTCCAGCCGGAGCCGGGTCGCGGTGCAGTCGTTCTCCATGGCGGACGTGACAGCGTGGTTGACAACAATCTCTTCGTGGATTGCGAACGGGCCGTCGCCATCACCGAATGTCCTTTGCCCGTACGTGAAATGTTCCTGGCGACCCTCAAAAAGGTCCCCTACACGCAGAGCCCGTGGAAGGAGCGTTACCCGCATCTGGTGAACATACTCGAGGATGACCCCGGCCTGCCCAAGAACAACCAGATCCTCCGCAACGTCGTCTGGGGCGGGGACCTTCTTCGCAGTTCCCTGGACGCCGCACCCTATACCACGGTCAAGGACAACCTGACCGGCCGCGATCCGAAGATCGTGCGTTTGCCCAACGGCGTCCCGACGCTGGCGGAAGACTCGCCCGCATGGAACATCGGGTTCAAGCCGATCTCCGCCGAGAGAATCGGTCTGTATCGCGACGAGCTGCGGGCCTCCTGGCCGGTGACGACCACCGTGCGGCCCGCGGCGCCCAAGTCGGCTGAGCTGACGGCGGTTCGCAAAGGCGGCGCACCGTCCATCGTCACGCCCAAAACGCAAACGCCGGTGCGGCTGGACGGCGCCCTGGCGGCGGGTGAATGGCCCGAAAAAGCGCTGCCCGTGAAGGCCGTGGGCGCGGCAGATTTCAAACCCGCCGCGCTGCGCGCGAGTTACGACGACCTCAACCTCTACGTCGCCCTCATCGTGCCCCTGGCCAATGACGCACCGCCGGCGCCGGATGCCAGTTGGGGCAAGTCCGACGGCGCTGAAATCAGCCTGCGCGACATCTCGGCCAATATGCCTGGCCCGATCTGCATCGTGCGCGGCTTCGCCTCCGGCCGCATGTATGTTTCTTCCGACGCGGGTTTGCATCCGGAAGACGTGGTCAAGGTCGAGAAGGCCTCGCGCTTTGCGGTCAGGGTCCAGGGCGGCGCGTGGACGGGCGAGTGGATGATTCCCTTTGCCTCGCTCGAAATTGTGCCGCGGCCCGGCCTCAAGCTCGGCTTCAATGCCAGCGCCTGGCGTTCCGGCGACCAGAAGTGGATGTTCTGGACCCGAGGCAGCGGCCCCGCGTGGTGCGCGGGTGAACTGGTATTGGAATGACTCTCTGAAGGAGGGCCATTATGAACTCCAGCATCACCCGAGTCATCATGATGGCCCTGGCGTTCCTGACCGCCGCCTGCATCCTGACGCCCTGTGCTGCGGGCGCGGAGCGCGTGGCTTTTGAGTTGTCGTTAGGCGTCGCCGACCAGGATTCGACAGCCTGGGACGGCGAACTGCGCTGCCCGGAGGGCCTCAGCATCGAGAGCGCGGGGATCCTCGATCTCTACCCGAAGGACCGTGGCGGTGTCGCGCTGCCTTCCGCGCGGCTGGCGCAGTGGGCCGGCGGCAGCAAGTGCGAGGTCATGCGATCCCATCGCTATGTGGGCGCCAACATCGTGCGCGATCCGAAGGGCGAGCCCTTGCGGTTCCCGCTGATGCCATACGGCATGATGATCCAGTCGGCCGGCAGCGTAGAGACGCCAGTGACCATCGCCACCAAAGAGCACGGCCAGTTCGAGTTCGCGCCCGGCGACCTGAAGTACGGGCAGCCGGCGACGTTCCTCGACGGCCGCGCGAGCGTCGCGCGGGCCGTCGCAACCGTGGCGCTCGGGACGTGCACGGGCGAGAACGGCGCCATTCGCTACAACGACTTTCCGGCCGTCTGTGCCGATCCCGACGGCGGCGCCTGGATCGCTTACATTGCTTACACCGGCAGCGATTCGCCACGGCTGTCGCTGAAGGAAGAACCGAAGGAGTTCGGTCACTTTCGTCAGGCGGCATACAACGACCAACTGCTGGTGGTGCGGGAACAGGGCGGCGTGTATTCCCAGCCGGTTGCGATCACCGCGCCGGGGTTGGACCTGTTGGCACCGGCCATTGCGTGCGACCGCAGTGGGCGGACGGCGGCCTTCTGGTCCCAAGGGACGGCGGGCAACTGGGATCTCTATGTGAGCGTGCGTGGCAAGGGCGCTTGGAGCGCGCCGGTCCGCCTGACGACGGAGGCGGGCCCGGATATCTATGCCGCCGCGACGTCCGCCGGCGACGACATCTGGGTGGCGTGGCAGAGTTTCCGCGGGGGAATCTCGCGAATTTTGCTCGGCCGGTTGCGCGCCGATGGGGCCGGGCTGGAGTCGGTGGTTGAGGTTACCGACGGCACAGCCAATTGCTGGCGACCCGCCCTTGCGGCGGACGGCCAAGGAAACCTCGCTGTGGCGTACGACACCTATGCCAAAGGCGATTACGATGTGCGGTGTGCGTTGGTTTCGCCGGAGGGCGTGGTGCAGAGGGAGATCGCCGTGGCCGCATCCCTGTGTTACGAAGCGCATGCCAGTGTCGCGTATGACCCGCTCAACCGCCTGTGGATCGCGTGGGAGCAAGCCGGGGAGATCTGGGGCAAGGACTTCAGCAACAACAAAGCGATCAAACGGCTTCCCGGTGAACCGGTCGAAGGCCAGCGCACCTTGCGCCTCGCCTGCTGGTCGGACGGACGCCTGCTGACGACGAAGACGCCGGTGGAAACGCTGTTGCCGTTGCAGCAGAACATACTCACGAGCTTCGAGAAGAATCCCGTCCACACCCGCGAGAGCCTGTTCCGGGACAGCCGACGCTACGCCTTTTATCCGAAGCTGGCCTGCGGCAGCGATGGACGCATCTATCTAGCCTACCGGCAGCACGATTACCTGCCGGACCGCTCGATGGCCAACCAGACCATCTGGTCCGACTCTGTCGCGGTGTACGAAGGCGATCAGTGGCTACGGCCCGTTCGCGTCGCCGGCTCCGACGGTCAGCGGCACTCGGCCCCGGCCATCTGCGCGGTGCCCGGCGGCGTTGTCTTGGCGTGCGCCGGTGATGGCCGGGCTTCCAACGGGCTGGGCGCCTGCGACCGCCTGCAGAACGTCCGCGGCGGGCGACTGAGCGTCGGGCCTGCCGGACACGCTCCTGTGCTGGTGGCATTGCCCACGGCTGAACCCCCGGCCATTCCACTTTCGGTGGCAGCCGAGCGTGCGGCAGTGCGACGGATGCGGGACTACCGCGTTACCGTCGCCGGTCAACCGTTGCGAATCCTGCGCGGCGACACCCACCGGCATACCGCCTTTTCCGCCGACAGCGCCATCAACGACGGCTGCATCGAGGATGCCTTTCGTTACGCGCTGGATGCCGCCGCGTTGGATTTCCTGAGCAACGGCGACCACGACAACGGCGGCACCGAGTACGCGTGGTACCTCACCCAGAAGTTCTACGACGTCCATGATCTGCCGGCCGCGTTCGTGACGATGTTCGGCTACGAGCGCAGCCGCGGCGAAAGCGGCATCGGCGGCCATCGCAACGTGCTTGTGGCCGAGCGGGGCATCCGCGTTCTGCCGGCGTGGAAGCAGGAGCAAGCCGATGCCGCCGGCTCGGTGTTCGATACCCAGATGCTGTTCCGCTTTCTACGCCACTTCGGCGGGGTCAGCATCCCGCACACCATCGGCACGCATGCCGGTCCCAACTTCGTGGACTGCGCGCCCGACGTGGATCCCGTGGTCGAGATCTATCAGGGAGCCCGCGATGCCTACGAGTATCCGGATTGCCCGCGCGGCATTAAGGCCGGCAACGATCGCGGGTTCTTCTGGAGCCTGCTGAAGGTCGGCAGGAAATACGGCGTCATTGCCAGCTCGGACCACACTTCGACGCACATGAGCTACGCCATGCTCTACGTCAGCGACATGAGCCGCAGCGGCGTGCTCGATGCCCTGCGCCGCCGGCACTGCTATGCCGCCACCGACAACATCCTTCTCGACGTGCGGGTCGGCAGCGACCACATGATGGGTGATGCCTTCACCAGCAGCGTCGCCCCGGTGCTCCGCATCCATGCCGTCGGCACGAGCCCGATCAAGCAGATTGACATCATCCGCAACGCCGAGATCGTGAAGACCCTGCCCGTCGGCCAGAGCGCCGTCCAGACGGAGTGGACCGATGACATGTTCCCGGCCGGTGAGAACAGCTGCTACGTGCGCGTCCTTCAGGACGACGGCGAACTCGCATGGGGATCGCCGATGTGGATCAGACGCCCATGAAGCTGATGGGGATTGTTCAACAGGAGAAGAACGCACTATGAACCCAATCATCGCTCGAATCATCGTGGGCGCGCTGCTGCATTCCGCCGCCGTTGCCGGACAGATCACTCCGGTTCCGGAGCGAGTCCCTTTCGCGGTTTCCGACAAGCAGGACTCCCAGATCCCGGACCGGGTGCAACTCACCGGCTGGCTCGGCGCGCGCATCGCCGCCAATGAGACCAACCGCCTCGTGAGGGTGGATACGTCTCGCCTGTTGGAAGGTTACCGCAAACGGCCCGGCCGGCAGACCTGGGACGGCGAACACGTGGGCAAGTGGCTGCATGCCGCCACCCTGGCGTGGGTGAACACCGGCGACGCCGCGCTCCGCGCCAAGCTGGACGAGACCGCCGCCGCCCTTTGTGAATGCCAACTCGAGGACGGCTACCTGGGCACGTATCTGGAAAAGGACCGGTGGACCGCGTGGGATGTCTGGGCGCACAAATACAACCTGATCGGCCTGATCACCTACATGCGTTACACCGGCAACCTCGCGCCCTTGGCGGCGTGCGGGCGCATGGCCGACCTCCTGTGCGAGACCTTCGGCGATGCCCCGGGCAAGCTCGACCTGGTCTCGAGCAAGGTCGGGAGCCACACGGGCATGGCGTCATCCAGCGTGCTGGAACCGATGGTCCTGCTCTACCGATTCACGGGCGAAGAGCGCTACCTGGATCTCTGCCACTACATCCTCCGCGCCTGGGAGCAGCCGAACGGCCCGCAGATCGTCTCGCGCCTGCTGGCGAATCAAGGCGTGAACCAGGTGGGCAACGCGAAGGCCTACGAAATGCTCTCCTGCCTCAACGGCGCGCTCGAGCTCTACCGCACCACGGCAGACAGGAAGCTCCTCGATGCCTGCCTCAACGCATGGCGGGACATCGTGGACCACCGGCTCTATCCGACCGGTGCCGCCAGCTACCGCGAGCTCTTCCGCGACGATTTCGACCTGCCGGAATCGAACAACGTCGGTGAGACCTGCGTGACCGTCACCTGGTTGCAGTTCAACGCCCAGCTCCTGCGCCTCACCGGCGAGGCCCGGTTCGCGGAACAGCTCGAGCGGGTGGTTCTCAATCAGTTGTTAGGCGCGCAGAAGCCCGATGGCTCGGCGTGGGGATACTACGTCCAGATGAAGGGCAAGAAGCCCTACAGCTCCACGCTGGACGGCCATTGCTGCCTCTCCAGCGGCCCGCGCGGCATCGCCCTCCTGCCGACCTTCGCGATCAGCACGGACCGGGACGGCGCGGTGGTCAATCTTTACGATGCCGGAACGGCCAACCTCACCCTGCAAGACGGCATGGCGGTGACGTTGAAAATCGACACGCTCTATCCCGCGGAGGGATGCATCCGCATCGCGGTGGACCCCCGGCAGGAATCCGAGTTCTCCATCAAGCTGCGCGTGCCGGCATGGTGCAAGGGCAGTTCCATCACGCCCGAAGGAGCCACCCGTGGCGCGGATGGCTACACCACGCTGCGAAGGAAATGGAAATCCGGAGACGTGATTCAACTGGACCTGGACCTTCAACCGCGCGTGGTCATCGGCGATCACCTCTGCGAGGGCAAGGCCCACATCTGTCATGGCCCGCTCGTGCTGGCCGCGGATGAAGCCCTGCTCGCTGGCGCTGATATGAGATTTGACGATCTCGCGCTGGCCACGACCGCCCCGGATGGGCTGGGAATTGCCGGGCAAGACGCGTCGCCAGAGTGGCGCACGTGGCCCGGCGCCAGGCTGTACCAGGTGAACGCCGACACGCGAAAGGGCGGGGCGTCTTTCACCGCGCGCCTGATCCCATTCGCCGACGCCGGAGCGACCGGATCCCGCTACAAGGTCTGGCTGCCGATCGCCGGCCGCCCGCTGGGGAACCTCCTGCTCGACGGCACCGAAAGCCGCTCCCGCCAGGGCAATGTCAGCGGCTCGATCAATGACGACGATCCACAGAGCCTCGTCACCACCTTCGATGGCAAACCCGCCGCCGAAGACTGGTTCGCCGTCACGCTCGATCAGCCCGTTTCCGCCAGCCGGGTGGTTTTCCTGAGCGGCAATGTCTATCACGATGGCGGCTGGTTCGACACCAGCGGCGGCAAACCGCGCGTGCAGATCCGGCGCACCTCCGGCGGCCCGTGGGAGACCATCGGCGAGCTGACCCACTACCCCGAGACCACCGCGACCCACGGAACCGCGCTCAAGCACCTCCAGAACCGGTTCGCCCTGGAGCTGCCCGAGCCCGTCTCCTTCACCGCCGTCCGCGTCATCGGGGTGCCCGCCTGCGGCGACAATCCGAGGCAGGCGTTCTCGTCCTGCGCGGAGTTGCAGGCCTTTGCGCGCTAACCACATCACCCGTCGCCACATGCCAACTCACTTTACCCGAACCGATATGCCTTCAATCGGGAGGGACGCCGGCCCCGGCGTTCGCGCGCGACCCGCATGCGGGATGCCGCGGCCGACCGGGCCCGCGCGGCCACGGGCCCTCCCAAACATGGCGCGACTTAACGCCTTTCGGGTCAGATATCATGCTCCGCACGCGGGGCACCACCGGGGGTGAAAACGTAGCCCATCTGGTCACAGATGGGATCGTTCGATCCGCCCGCGGGTCCTCGGTCTGGCGACCGTGGCTACGAATTTTCGAGCTAGATTCCATCCGGCGGCCGCCGGACCACCGGCTTGGGAAAATGTGGCCGAAGCCGTGAGGCTTTGGCGGCCGAACGCTGACGCGTTCGGCTACGGGAGGCGATGCGGCAATTTTCGAGTCAGTTGTGATCCAGAATCTTGACGTACCGAGCCCCCAAGCGCCGCGGGCTTTCCCCGGAACCAAGTTGCTGCTTGCCGTCGCCCTGGGTGTTTTGAAGGGGAGTTAGGGGGTCGGCCCTTGACTATTGACGGTGGCGCCCGAACTCGAATCGTCGGAAAATCACTCCCGGCGTTGTGTCAATTGTCAAGGGCTGACCCGTCTGCACCCGTCTGCACGCTTGACATGCGTCCCCGATGTCTTACAACTTAGCCATATGAGTACGACACTGACCATTCGCCTTCCCGATGATCTGGCCCAGTCCGTGGAGGCGCAGGCGAGGTTGACGGGGCGTTCACAGGGCAGCCTGGTCAAGGAGGCCATCGAGCGGCATTTGTTGCCAGGGCGCAAGCCGTTCATGCGGCTCGCGGGGATTCTGGAGGGGCCGCCGGATCTGTCTCGGCGAAAGGGGTTTTCGCGCCCATGAGGGGGATCGCGGACACCGGCTTCATCGTGGCGTTCCTGAATGGGAGGGATCGGCACCATGGCTGGGCGGTCGGGGTAGCGGCTGGGGTGGACGAACCCCTGTTGACCTGTGAGGCAGTGCTCGCGGAGGCGGCGTTCCACGTCGGTTCTGTCGGCCACGTTTTGGCCCTCATCGATACGGGCCTACTAAGGGTGGATTTTGATTTCGTCGGATGCCTATCGAGGATTGCGGCGCTGGCTCGCCGATATGCCGATCGTGCCCCGGACCTTGCGGACCTGTGCCTGATCTGTCTCAGCGAGCGTTTCCCGGCGCATCCGGTGGTCACGGTGGATGGCGATTTCCGGATCTATCGGCGCCACCAGCGCCAGACGATCCCCGTGGTCATGCCCGAGTGACCGGCGGCGGGATGGGCGAGGCGCGCGCCTGGCGCAGACGCCGCACGAAACGCGCTGTGGGCCGCCTGCCTGAGGCATGGGGTCAATCCTGTGACACGCCCTCAGAACTCGACCAACTGGATGATCTTAAACCGGTTGTTCCAGTCCCGGATGCGCGCGTCGGCGGTGGCGAGGGGGAGGCCTAGGACGAGGGCGGTGGCGACGATCATCCTGTCGGCGGGGTCGCCATGGAAATCCGGGAGGCGGCAGCTTTCCCGGCAAATGGCGGGGCTCAGCGGTTCCAGGACGACCGGGGGCGCGAGATTTGCGGCGAGCCACTGGTCGGGATTGGGTTTGAGGCGCAACCGTTCCTTGGATTCGAGCATCAGAACTTCCCAGACGGAAATCGCCGACAGGAACCATTGCCCCTTGAAGGCGGCCAGCGGCGCCGCGCGGTTGTGGCCAGCCGCGAGCCAAACCCACAGGTGTGTGTCGAGGACCGCGGCAACGAGATGTTCAGGACGCGGCATTCCAGGGCTCGCCGGTTTCGAGGATGTCCCCGAGGATCTCCGTGGTTTCCGCCGAGCGGCCAAAAAGGGGCGGGGACGACTCAGCGGCGGGGACGGGGATCAACTCGGCGGCGGCCCGGCCATGGCGCGAGATGGTGACGCGGCACTTTTCGCGCTGGACCTTTTCGACGATTCCCAGGCACTTCGCCTTGAATTGCGTCACCGTGATATCCATGGAATGACTGTAGACTGACCATGGTCCTTTGTCAAAAGACCTCGGGATTAGTCCCACGCCTGCGGGTTCTCCAGTGCGAAGAGATCCCGCGTCGTCTTTCGTCGCGTGACGGGGATGATGCCGGCGCCATATGGGCGAAATGGGAGGACCGCCAAAGGCCGCGAACGATTTGTGTGTCGCCCGCAAGCCCAAAGCCTCGGATGGGGAGAACGAGCCTGGGCGCCGGGAATATTTGTCACATTGGGTCGCGTCGGGGGATCTATATATAAAGGATGTCTTGGACGGGCGCGCAGCGTGAGGTGGATGGTCTCTCGGTTTTGGCCGATGGGGAGCTTGTCGTGGCGTATGTCACGCGGGACGATCAGGCGGCGTTCACCGAGCTGGTGAGACGCCATTCGGGACTGGTGCTTGGGGTCGTGCACCGGCGCAACGCCGAGCGGGTGGAGCAGGCGGCCTATCAGGCGCTCCATCGGTTCACCCGGGCGCTCGATCTCACCGACGAGCAGAAGGACTCGATGTTTCAGGAACTGTCGCGGCGCGCCTGGGATGGCGTGGGCCCGCGAACCCAGCGCAACTTAAGCTTTAGTTACACGAGCTCGATAAGCGACCTGCCCGAGGTGGATGAGACCGCCGCGGCCGCGGCCGTCCTTTCGCCCGAACAGGTGGCGGCATGGCAGAAGCACCTCAAAGGGGAAGGTGAATTCACCGAGCGCATGAGCAAGAAAATCATGCCGATTTTCATGCCGGGTGTTGACCCGAGCGATCTGCCGCCGCGGGACCCGGAAGCCAGGGGCAACATGTGAGGCCCTTCACATTCCCCGAACGAGATCTCCCGGGCCGATGCGCCGCAGCCACCGCGTGATTGAAACTGGAGGCCGCATGGGCCAACCTGCGCCATGCGAAACCGATTGACCCTCCTCGTCCCCGCGCTCCTCATCGCCGCCGGGGCCGCTGACATCTCGGCCGGGCCGCCCGCCCAGAAGGGCGAGCCGATCTTCTCGGACGACTTCGAACGTTCGGACCTGGGCGAGTGGAAGGCCGTGATACCGACTTTCACGGTCGAGGGCGGCGCGCTCAAGGGTATCCAGACCCGCGACGACCATGGCGCGGTCGGGCGCGTCCATCGCCCGATGAAGGATGTGATCGTGGAATTCCGCTTCAAGCTGGCGGGCTCGACGGGTTTCAACGCGGTATTCGATGACCAGCAGTTCAAGGGTTCCCACGCGGGCCACATCTGCCGCGTCGCCTTCGCACCGAAGCAGGTCCGGCTCGGCGACGACAGGGAGGGGGTCATGCGCAACGACATCTTCGAGATGCGCAAGGATCCGGCGCGCAAGGCGGAGGCCGAGAAACTCCTCGTGGGCCGGGGCGCCACCGCGAATGTCAGCATCAGCCCCGATGCCTGGCACCAGGTCGCCATCGAGATCGTGGGCGACCAGATGCGCGTCACCCTCGACGGCAAGCCCGCGGGAGACTTGAAGTCCCCGGGCATCGCCCACGAGACCAAGACCAGTTTCCACTTCACCGTCAACGGGCCGGGGGTTCTTTTCGACGACGTGCGCATCTGGAAGGCCAAGTGATGGGCCGCAAGCGAAGGATGCCTCTGGTGCGCCGTGAGATCCTCGGGTGGTCCGCGATGCTTTTGGGGCTGGTCACCAGCGACTCCGTGGCAGACGGACGCGAGTTCGCTCGCCACCTTCCCGCCACCGTCGTTTCCTCCTCGGGCCTGCCGGTGCCGGCGAAACAGCGGGCGCCGTTCGGCTGGCAGGTCACGACGATCACCACGGCCGACAGGCCACCGCTGGTGCTGAGATGGGATGCGCTCCCCGAAGGGGCCGCACCCACGCATTTGCGCGTGGCCATTGGCCTCGACGAGCGCGACGAGAAGATCGCGGAGGCATTCCTTCCGGCGTCGGGCCGCGTCATCGGCACATTCGACCTGCGATTCGTTTCCCAGTTTCAGGTTTACCAGATGGCGCTCGGGCCGGCCGATGTGGCCGACATCCGGCGCGAGGGCATTGCCCTCCGGCTCACGCGGGGCAGCGATCTAGAGATCCTGACGGGCGGGCCGGACATCCCTGAGGCGCTGCTGCCGCACTTGCTGGTCCCCGGCACGGCGACGCTGATGGAAGAGTTTTTCGCCCGGATGAATTCACTGGCCTGCGTGCAGCAGTTTGGCTGGATGGAGGGTTGCGTCATGGACGGCCTGCTTGACCTGGCCGAACTGCCTCGCCATGCGTCGATGCGGGCCATGGCCGAGAGGCACCTCGCGCTGTTCTTCAAGGGCGGGCTAGTCTACGAGAACCACGTCAGCGCGCCGAGCGACGATCGCATCTACGGTATCGAGGGGACGCTGCCATTTGCGGCACTGGCGCGCGTGGAGCCGCACAGCCCGCTGTTGGAGCTGGCGATCCAGGCCTGGGGGAAGCGGCGGCGCCCCACCGGCTCGATCCAGGACGGCCCGCACATGTCGAGCGAGGGTGCCTACACCATCGCCTATCCCCTGGCGCTGATCGCGGGGGCCCGGGGTTCCGAAGCGATGATGCAGGACGCGCTGTACCAGGTGCGCATTCGGCAGGCGCGGTTCTTCGACGGGAGCGAGTTCTGGCGCACGTACGATGACGACGGCAAGCGGGGCAACCGGAACTGGGCGCGAGGCATCGCGTGGCAGTTGCTGGGCCTGACGCGCACGCTCGCGGTGGCCAGGGGGAGGCAGGACGCGGGCGACCTCGTCATCCTGTTGCAGCGGTTCGCGGCCTGGGCCATGGCGCATCAGCGCGAGGATGGTCTCTGGAGCGTCATCGTGGACGAAAGTCGCCTCACGCCCGACACCGCCGGCAGCGCGGGCATCGCCGCGGCGCTCGCCCTGGGGGCAAAGCACGGATGGCTCGATGCGGACGCGAGGGCCGCCGCATCGAGGACGCTGACCGGGCTGCAGGGGCACCTCACGCGCGACGGATTTCTGGGGGGCGTCTCGCAGTCCAACAAGGGCGGACTCGAGCTTCAGCGTAGCGACTATCGCGCCATCTACCAGATGGGCATGGGCCTGATGGCGCAACTCGTCGCCGCGCTGGAGACATGCGAGCCGCCGTGCGAATACAAACCGTAAGTGACCTGAACCACAAAGGAGAGGCATCATGAATGAAATCCCGTCATCCATCGCGTCCCGCGTCTCGCGGCGGGCGTTTCTAAAATCCTCGGCGGCGGGCGCCGCCGCGCGTGGCTCGCTGGCGGGCGGCGCCGGACCCGTCTTTGCCGCGGGTTCGGATCGCATCCGCGTCGGCCTGGTGGGCTGCGGCAACCGCGGCACGGGCGCGGCGATGAACTGCGTCCTGTCCTCGCCCGGCGTGGAGATCGTCGCGCTCGGCGACGTGTTCCAGGACAAGATCGACACGGCGCTCGGGGCGCTCAAGGACGCCGGCGGTAAGAAAGAGTGGAGTTGCTCGCAGCCGTGGACACGGGCCGACGCCGTCAAGGCGACGAGGGACACGTGCTTCGTGGGCTTCGACGCGTACCAGAAGGTGATCGATAGCGGCGTGGATCTCGTCATCCTCGCGACGCCTCCCGCGTTTCGCCCGATGCACCTCGAGGCGGCGGTGGCGGCCGGCAAGCACGTGTTCATGGAGAAGCCCGTGGCGGTGGACCCGCGGGGGGTGAAGTCCGTGCTCGCCTCCTCGGACCTGGCGAAGCAGAAGGGGTTGGCGATCGTGGCCGGGACGCAGCGGCGCCATCAGGCGCGCTACATTGAGATGATCAAGCGCGTCCACCGTGGAGACATCGGGGAACTGATGGGCGGCGAGTGCTACTGGATCGATGTCTGCGTGCGGCGCTGGGGCTTTCTGGCGCCGCGCCAGCCCGGGTGGAGCGACCTGGAGTGGCAACTCCGCAACTGGTATTTCTTCACATGGCTCTCCGGCGACCACATCGTCGAGCAACACGTGCACAACATCGATGTGCTCAACTGGGCGCTCGGCACGCATCCGAAGGACGCCCTCGGCATCGGTGGCCGCCAATGGCGGACGGGGCCCGAATTTGGGAACATCTGGGATCACTTTGCGGTGCGGTTCCGATACCCGAATGGGGCGACGGTCATGAGCATGTGCCGGCAGAACGACAACTGCCACAGGACCGTGACCGAGATCATCGCGGGCACCAGGGGCAAGGCGTCCGCCGAGGGCATCGAGGGGGCCGTCGCCTGGAAGTTCGAGGGCGAGGAAGGGAGCCCGTACGAGCAAGAGCACGCGGACCTCATCCGGAGCATCCGCGCGGGGGAACCGCTGAACGAGGGGCGACAGGTGGCCGAGAGCACCATGGCGGCCATCATGGGCCGGATGAGCGCCTACACGGGACAGGTCGTGCAATGGGATTGGGTCATGAACAGCTCGCGCCTGGACCTCTGGCCCAAGGAGGAGCTGAAGTTCGGCCCCTTCCCCGTGCCACCGGTGGCCGTCCCGGGCGAAACGAAACTGACCTAGGAATCTGTCGGACTTTGTCCGACAGATTCCTCTGGCAAAACCGCCTTCTATCTGATAGCAAGGAACTTACGGAAGAGCACCCCGGTGCCAGACAGTTGCTCATGAGTCGTGCTACACCCACACGCCCTCCATTGTAACTATCTAGAAATCAGGCGGTTTTGCTTTCGTCGCGGGTTAGATGAAATAGTCTATGGCAACGAGAGAGTTTAGGTCCGCACTGTCGGCGGCATTCTGTCTGTTCCTTGGCGGCTGCCAAGCCGGACTCGGACAGGATCTCCCGGACGGGTTTGAGCGCATCGCGCTTCAGGTTGATGGCGTGGCACGCACGGGGATTTTGTACGCCCCCGCGTCAGCCGCCGAAAAGCCGGCGCCCCTGGTGTTCGTATTTCACGGCCACGGCGGTCGGGCCGAGAGGATGGCGCGCACGTTCGCGATGCGCGAGCACTGGCCGGAGGCGATCTCGGTCTATCTCCAGGGGCTGAATACCCCCGGTCGGCTCACGGATCCCTTGGGGAAGAAGCCGGGGTGGCAGCACGATATTGGCGCCCAGGGCGATCGGGATCTCAAGCTTTTCGATGCCGCGCTGGCGCACGTGAAGGGGAAGTTCAAGGTGGACGAGAAACGGATCTATTGCACGGGCCACTCCAACGGGGGCGGATTCACCTATCTGCTGTGGGCCGCGCGCGGCGAAGTGTTGGCGGCGGTCGCGCCCTCGGCCGCCGCGAGCGCGGGCCGCTACGCCAAGTTGCTCAAGCCGAAACCGGCCATGCATCTCGCGGGGGAGCAGGACGCGCTCGTGAAGTATGAGTGGCAGAAGGCCACGATGGATGCCGTGCGCGCGCTCAATGGCTGCGATGCTGAGGGCCAACCGTGGGCGCCGCTCGCGACGCTCTATCCCTCCAAGGGCGGCACGCCGTTCGTGGCGTTCATCCAGCCCGGCGGCCACGAGGGGGCGCCCGGGGCCCCGGCGCTCAGCGCTCGGGTCTTCAACGAGCAACCGCGCTGAAGACGGATCTGGCGGGCGCGGTCAGTTTCCGGCGGGCATGTCGTCCCAGTTCCATTGAGAGGATATTTCCGCGCGCATCGCCGGGGGTCTTGAAGGCGAAAGTGACGAATTGGTATGGGTCCCAGCGTCCCAAGTTCGGAACCGGCGAACGACGGCGCGCCGTAGGAACGGATTGCCGTCCGTCACTTCAGGCCCGCCAAAAGGATGTCGCGGTCGGCCGGGGCCGCGTCTAAAGGATATCGAAGGCCAGAAGGTGAAGTCACGCTCCTCGAGCTTCCCATGAATGTCCGTGATCGCACACGCATCGCCCGCAGGTTCATTCTTCTCATCGCCATTGGCCCTCTGCTTTCCACATGGGTTGGGGCCTCGGCCTGCGCGGGCTCCAGGGCCGATCCCGCTGACTGGATTCTCTGGCGCGCGGCTCCCATCGCGTTTCCGGATTCGATCGCGCCGGAGGTGCCGGAGCTGATGCGGGGCGAGGCGCCCATCGACTTCGCGAGAGACGGCTCCGACCTCACCATCATCATGCCGGAGGGACTCGGCGAGGACTACGACAGCAAGGCCCTCGACTGGGCCAAGCGTTACGTCATCGACAAGGCGCACAAGGCGCGAGTCACGACAGCAGCGAGGGTCGGCGAGGACGATTTGAAGCATCACCTGCTCTGCCTCGGCACCATGCAGAACAACGCGTTCGCCGCGAAGCTCGCGGGCGGCGGCTTTCTCGGGGGCATCACGCCCGGCGGGTATCGCATCAAGACCGCGGATCATCCGGCAAACCAATCGAAGCGCGCCATTCTCGCGCTCGGCGCGGACATGAAGGGCGCATATTCCGCGGGCGCGGTGCTTTGCCACGCCATCCATCCGAACAAAGGAGGCGTGAACGAACTCAAGGGCTGGCCCGTGAAGGTGCCGCCGGGTTGCTACTGGATTCCGTTCGAGGCCAAGGCCGCGCCGCCCGTGGGCGGTCACGAAATGGCGCCCGCGCCCAATCCGACGCCGCCGAGGCCACGCGTGCCCTTCGCCGTTCGCGTTTGGGGTTCGCCCATGCCGGATCTGCCGTCGTACCAGCGGCTCGTGCGCGCCCTGAAGCCCACCGGCATGAACACCATCGTCGTGCAGAGCGGCGGGCTCGTGGACTTGCCCGACGCCGCGCAACGCTTCGTCAGCCTGCTCGACATCGCGTGGCAGGAAGGCATCTACACCTGCCTCTATGTCGGCAACGAAGAGAGCGCGCACTGCTCCGCGCCGCTGACGGAGAATCACAGGGCCGTCGTCTTGGCGACGAAGGACCATCCCGGCCTGTTCGCCTTCCATCTCTACAATCAGCTCGGCACCGGCGACTCACCGGAGCAATACCAGGACCTCGAGCGGCAGGTGCGCTGGATCAACTCGCTCACCGACAGGCCCACCAGCATCGAGATCGTCTGGGGCCACAACGCCATCGACATCCCCGATAGCAAACAGAAACTCATGCGCGACGTGAAGGCGTGGGGCCTCGACGTCATCGGCACCGACTACGCGCCCATCGGCGGCTGGAGCACGAAACCCGACCTCACGCGCTGGGAGCCGAAAATTCTTGCCATCCGCCCCTTCGAGCCGAGGGCCGAAGTGCTCATCCAGGCTCACGTGCCCTTCGTCGGCGCGACCGTGCCGTCGAAAGAGCAGGTGCGGAATCAATTCTGGTGGGCGCTCGCCGGCGGCGCTCACGGCTACTTCGTCGAGGTCAGCTACCTCGTCACGCACATGTCCATGCGCGGCATCGTGGGCTGGGATTTTAAACCGGTGCCGGACGGACGCTTCGACGCCGTCACGGAGATCGCCGCCGATTCGCAAAAGATGGCCGAGTTCATCACCGGGACGGAAATGGTGAAGCCTGAGGACGTGGGCCTCTCCTTTGCCGGGCCGAGCAAGCAACTGCACCTCCGCGCGCGCAAGAAGGCGGACGGCACGCTCTTCGCGCTGATCATCAATGAAGACATCGCCCAGGGTCACGGGACGAGGCTCGCGGTGACAGAGGGCGCCGTTTATCAAGTCACCGACGTGCTCGCGGGCGTGGATCGCGGCAAATTCGATTCGAGCCGCAAGTTGGCCGTGAGCGTCCCCGTCGCAGGCGCCGTGTGCCTGAAGTTGCGGCCCGGATCCGCCGGACCGGGCCAATCGTCCGCCAGCCAGCCCGTTCCGGCACCGCAAGGCGTCATGGTTGGGCCGCGGACGCGGGGTGGGCCGGATATCGCCGACACTCAGACGAATCTCGGGCTCGACGGGGGCGTCCAGAGCGCGCATTAAATGACGCCATGGGTCTAGTCCGGGGACAGGATGTCATGCGGGGGGTCGTCTTTGGTGTCACCATGGCCGACATGTGTGGGGGCGCGGAACCGGAGCGCGCGGCCAAGATGGTGGCCGACATGCCTGGCCTGGTCGCCTTTTGGGATTTCGTGAAACGCGAGCCGGGCGGGTCGGGGCGATTCATCGCGCACGTGCCGCCGGGCGCGAAGATTGATTACCCGCTTGATGCGGGGAATTACGTGCGGGATTACTGGGGCGTTGGGCGGGAGGCGACGTATGCGGATTTTCCGCTGCTGGGGCGGGGGCCGTTCGGGCAGGCGATCCGCATCGCCAAGGAGACGGACCCGGACT
>JADLBR010000189.1 GCA_020847615.1 Verrucomicrobiia bacterium | reverse complement strand
GCGTCGGGTATCAGGGACCCCTATCCGTCGAGTGGGAGGACAGCGGCATGGATCGCGAGCACGGCGCCGCGGAGGCCGCCGCCTTCGTCAAACGCCTCGACTTTCCCCCCAGCGCCGTCGCCTTCGACGCCGCCTTCGATAAGGAAAAACAATAGCCGGACACCGCGCCCGGCATCTCTCGCAGCCTGACGCGTGAGCGTGTGGCCCGTACGCCAACCCGTCACCGGGTCGGCTGACTGCGCTCGCCATGGTCGCGCCCGCTCCCCCGCCACAGCCACCAGACCGCCCCAAGGGCCGCAATGACGCAGGCCGTCCCCACGACCTCGTGCATCAGGTGGTAGTGCCGCTGCCCCGCCCATCCCGAACAGAGGCATATCACGAAAATCCGGAGCACGTTCGCCGCGAAACCAAGCGCGACCGAGACGCATCCTTTGCCCACCCGCCTCCACCACGCCTCCCTCGACGCCCCCGCCAAGAGCAGCGCCAGCAGGGACGTGCTGCCCAACAGCCCAAAGCCATTGCACTCCGCCGCCACCTCGAACACGCGCCCGTCCATCACAAGCATCAGGCTCGGGTCCGGGCGCAGCACCACGAAGAGCTGCACCTGCCGCCCCGCCGCGTCCAGAAGCCACGCGCCGAAGCGACCCGAGAGGATCCTCAGGGGCCAATCGAAAAACGGCATCGCCACCACGAGAAATAGGTACAGCCCGAGCGCCGGAACCACCCAGCGGCTCGCGTGACGCGCCCGCTCCCCAAACACGAAACGCGCCGCCGCGCCGATCGCCGCACACAGCGCCACCAGCACCAGCACCGGCCACTTCAACCACATCGCGAGCGCCACCAGCGCATACGCCACCAGCAGCCGCCAAGTCACCGCCGGACCCAGCCGCCAGACGGGCCGCAGCCCGCCCCCCTCCGATGCCAGCAGGAGACCCGCGACGCCAAACACCACAAATGCCTGCACCAGTTGCTGCTGGTCCAGGGTCACCGCCACCAGCCAGCGCAACGCCGGCCAGAAGATCGCCAGCGTGGTCCCCCACAGAGTGGCCGCCGCGGCCCAGCCCGGCGATGCGCCATGCGCTTCGCCCGACGCCTCCCCGGGTCGCGTGTCGGTCGCTTCCATGCTGAATCAGGGCACGGTAGCGCGTCGCGCGCGGGCGTCGAGGGGCGGGTCCACCGCTGGGCCCCGGCCCCCTTCAGCCCACCGCGCTACGATCAGAACGGACGCCTCGCGCCCCCTCGGGCTACGCCCGCAACCCTGTCTCCCGAGGGTACGCCGTCGTCCCCAGTTCCGGGATATCGATGCCCGCTCGCTCCTCGACCGGATCCGAACGATTGCCGAAGAGGACCCCGAGCACGCCGAACAGCAGGAACGCCATCGCGCCCACCGCGACCACGCATGTCCCCGTCCCAATGATCTGCGCGACCAGTTGCCCCGCGTCCCCGAAGAGCAGGCCCGTCACCCCTCCCGATGCCCCGGGCTTCACGGACTGCCCGAGATAGACCTCCGCGCCCACCCCGTTCCATCCCGCGCCATACCTCCCATTCGCAAATAGCCCCAGTGCCACGATCCCCCACGCGCCGCACGCGCCATGTACGGAAACGGCGCCCACGGGGTCGTCGACCTGAAGCCGCTCTTCCAGAAAGATCGCGCTCACCACCACCAGGATCCCCGCAACCGCCCCAATCAGCACCGCGCTCCACGCCTCGACAAACGCGCACGAGGCCGTGATCGCCACCAGCCCGGCCAGGAGCCCGTTGCACATGAAACTCGGATCGGGCCGACGGAACTTGAACCACGTCGTGACCATCGCCGTGGCCGCACCCGCCGCGCCCGCGAGCATCGTGTTGGTCGCTATGATCCCGATCTGGAGATCGCTCGCCGCCAGCGTGGATCCCGCGTTGAAACCAAACCAGCCGAACATCAGGATGAACGTCCCCACGAAAGCCATCGGAAGATTGTGGCCAGGGATCGGATTCGCGGACCCGTCCGCGTTGAATTTCCCCTGCCGCGGCCCGAGCATCAGCGTGCCCACCAAGCCGATGACCGCACCGCAAAGATGCACGACCGAGGACCCGGCGAAGTCCACGTGCCCGTGCCCAAGCCCAAAGTTCTTCCCGAGCGCGGCGAGCCATCCGCCCCCCCACACCCAGTGCCCGTACAGCGGATAGATGAACGCCCCCACCGCCACCGCGTAGATGCAGAATGGCAGAAACCGCCACCGCTCGGCCATCGTGCCCGTCGGTATCGTCGCGGCAGTGTCCATGAATACCGCCTGGAACAGAAACAGCGCGAACACCCCCGAGGCCAGCGCCTCGCCCGAAAGGAAGTACCCCGCGTTCCCGGCAATCCCAAAATAGGCGTCGCCGAACCTGAATCCGATCGATTGCGACAGCACCTTGCCCACGTCCCCGCCCAGCGTGGCCACCGTCGATACCGATTCCGCCGCCCCGGTCCCACCGAACATGAGCGCGAAACCACACGCCCAGTAGCCCAAGATGCCCAGGCTGAACACCATGAAGTTCATCGCCATCGTGTGCGCCGCGTTCTTCTCGCGCGTGAATCCCGTCTCCACCATCGCGAACCCCGCCTGCATGAACATCACCAGAAAACCGCAGACCAGCACCCACGCCAGATTCAGGGGCACCTGCCACGAGGCGTCCGCTCCGGGCGCCGCCGCCTGCGGCGCCGACATCGCCCGGAGCGCCTGGACGTCCGCCCTCACGGCCTCGAGCCCCTCGTTGAGCTGACGCTGGTCCCGCTGAAGCGCATCCGCCCGCTCGCGAATGCGCGCGGCCCCCTCCCGCGCATCCAGCGCTTCCCCCTGCAACCTGATCAGAGAGTTTTGCAATGGCACAAGATCGCCCGGACGCACGAACTCCAGCGTCGCGTAGGCGGGCGCCTGTGGCGCCGGCGAGACCGGTTGACCGACGTACGAAACCGAAGGCGCCGCATGGGCGGGCTGGGCCTGCGGTTCAGCCACCCCCTGCGCCCACGACGCCGCCGCACCCAGGCACACCGCCACCCACAGCCCCGCCGATTTCATCGCCGCTCTTTTCATGTCCATGCCCTCAAGCAGCCCCCATGCCAACTCGCCCCGCCTCATCCGATCCTCTTGCCGCGCCAGAATTGCGGCGTGCCTCCCGACGGTTCGGGCGCCCGCGGCGCGGC
>JADLBR010000188.1 GCA_020847615.1 Verrucomicrobiia bacterium | reverse complement strand
TCACCTACGTCGGCTCGTCCAACTTCGCCGGCTGGGACATCGCCACCGCTTGTCAGACCGCACGGCAGCGCGGGTTGCTGGGGCTGGTCTGCGAGCAGAGCAAGTACGGGCTCCTGTGCCGCACGCCGGAGCTGGAGGTGCTGCCCGCCTGCCGTCACTATGGTTTAGGCGCGATCGCCTGGAGCCCGCTGAACAACGGCCTGCTCGCGGGCACCGAGACGCTCGACGAGATCGCCCGCAGGGGTGACGAGGGGTCGCTCAAGAACCTTGAACGTCACCGCCCCAGGCTCGAGCGTTACGAAACCCTGTGCCGGCGGATCGGTCAGAAACCCGCCCGGGTCGGCCTGGCGTGGGTCTTGGCCAACCCCGACCTGACCGGTCCGATCATCGGGCCCCGCACCATCGGGCACCTCCAAGACGCCCTGGCCGCGGCGGAGCTGCGCCTCGATGCCCAGACGCTGTCCGAGCTCGACGCCATCTTCCCCGGCCCCGGCGGCGAGGCGCCTAAGGCCTACGCGTGGTGAACGATCAGTCCTTCGCGGGCGGCGCGGCACGTGACACGGCATCCATCGCTCGCAGCAAGAACGTCGTCTGATACACGCGTGGTTCCCCCGGATGCTCGGCGAAGTTCTGGGCCTTTCCCAGCAGGAAAGGCCTGAGTCTCTCAACCGCTGACCGGTCGCCCAGCTCATCGGCCAGCAGCACCAGCGCCGCGAGCACGTCCCCACCCGCCCAGTCATCGTCGGCCGACGCCTTCTCGCCCGTCCGGCCCAGGTAGTGCACGCGCAGGTCCGGCAGGCGGGCGATCGCGAAAGCCAATACCCCCCTGCCGATCTCGGGGGCTGACTTCGCCACGCCGCGCGCCACGGTGGCCGAGTTGCCCAGGTGGATGATGTCGTTGGGCGAGAACGCCACACTTCCCCCCGCCCCCGGGAGGGTGGGCATCAGCGTCAGCACCTCGGGCTGGACGATCTCGTGCAGCAGCCCGCACGGAGCGATCGCCTTGCGGACCAGCGAGGCGGAACGCTCAGCCATGTCCGCCAACATCGCGTCCCCCGTGTCCTTGGCCACCTTTGCCAGCAGGTCCGGGTCATAGTCCACCAGATAGGAATTGGTCGCGAAGGCGCGCGTCTGGAGATTGAAGTAGTTGCGGATGAGCCAGATGTCTTGATCGACAACCGCGTGCCGGGCGTAGGCGTGAAGGATCAGCACCGCCAGATCCCGATCCGTCGGGCGGTTGAATAGAGCGTCGGCGCGCCAGAGCGCCTCGGCCAGCCGCAACGCTTCTGTCGTGCCGCTGGCGTCGAGTGATTCGCCGGGGCGATACCGCCACGCGACCATGCCGTCGGTCAGCGGGTCCGACGGGTCGTGGACCAGCAGGTGCGTCACGGCCTTCTCCTCAAGCCGTCGATAAAGATCCTGGTCCGCCGTCTCGACGGCCAGGAGCATCATCCCGGTCAGGTCGATGGCGTAAACACAGCCGTCGGGCCGTTGCAGCGCGTCATGGGAGACGGCGTCACGGAGGAGTTGGTCAAGCGCCTGCGTGATCCTCGCCGCGCTCCAGGGAGGGGATTCCCCAGCCTGATCCTCGGCCATCACTGCCGAGGGGGCCATCAGCGCGATCGCGAGCCACACGGAGATTTTCCAGGATTTTCTCATAACCTGATCGTAACGAGCCCGGCGCCGGGTGGACAACGTAGAATTGACGAGCCGCCGGGTTGGAGGCTGGACATGTCATCTTTCTCTCGCGGGCATCGAACGTGCATCTACGCCATGGCCGCCATGGCGGCGATCCTGACAGCCCGGGCCGCGCCGGCCGTCATGCCTTCGCAGGCGACGTTGGCCGAGACACAACCGAGCATCGAACCGCCCCTGGACCTTGAGGCCTGGCGGAACATGCCGCTGGGCGTGCTGGCCACGGAGCTCTCGCCGGCGACGCTCTTGAGCGCCCAGACCCATGAGCTGGGCCTGTTCCGGAACATGGCCGCCTGGGGCCAGGGCGCGCCGTCGCACCTGGCGATCGTCACCGATCAAGGGGTGAAGGTTTTCCCCGCCGGGGCGACCGTCGACGCGACGATGAGCGAGGCCTGGCTGCTGGCCTGGTTCGCCGACGCCAAGGGTTGGGAGCGATGGGACGCGCCGGTGCTGATCGTGCTCGAGCACAAGCCGACAGCGATCCACCTCGACGCCCAGGGGCTGACGCTGAACTTCGGCGATAAGTCCGCTGGGCTCACCGCGGTGATGCCGCTGTGGGGCTATGACAAGATCGCCCTGAGCTCCGACGAGGATTTCCGCAAGCAGCACGACCTGCCGAGCCGCGGTCTCTACACCCGGCAGTGGAGCGAATCGCTGCCGGACGAGGTCACCAAGCGCTGCCGGTACTTCGCCAGCGTCCTGCGGCAGTTCCCCGTGCACCTCCGCGAGACCTTCGCCCTCGACGGCGACGCCCTGGTGGTGCGCAGCAAGCTCACCTGGCTGACGATCGATGACGACTGGAAGACGCCGGCCATCAAGCTCGCCCCCCTGCCGCCGACGCTGGGCCTGGCGTGGTGGTCCGGCCGGCACGTCGCGGACAAGCCGTTCCCCATGCGGATCAGCGACTCGATCACCGACCCGGACATGATGACCTCCTACGGCCCGTGGCTGGGCGTCGAGGGCAAGGACGAGTATGAGGTGCGCTTCGACGTGCTCCAGTACGTGCGTCAGACCGTCGACACGCCCGACATCGCCAAGCTCGAGGCGAACCCCCTGACGCGCCCCGTGCTCGACCTGCTGCGCCAACAGATGGCCAAGAAGTTCCAGGGCGCCCGCTGGGAGGAGATCTGGGACTACGAGGTTGAGCGATCCTACGGCGGGCCGGGGCTCTACTGCTGGCAGGTCATGGGCGACCGCTGGTACGGCCCGGCCGAGCGGTTCGTCGGCCCCGAGACGCGCCGGAAGATGCGGGACGTGATCGACGCCTACCTGCGGAACTGGGTGCTCGACGAATCCAAGTACACCCCCTTCCGGGGGATGCTCCTGTTTGTCGGGCCGGGCATCGCGACGTGGGGCGGGTCCGACGACGCGGGCAAATTCTCCACGAACCTGCTCGACACCCTCTGGCACCTGGCCTATTACGGCGACGAGTGGCCCGCGCTCGAGGGCAAGTGGCCGATGCTCAAGCGATTCTTCATCACGCCGCTCGAGTGCGACTGGAAGGGCGTGGGCCGCCACAGCATCGCCGAGATGGGTGACGAGGCCGCCCCGCCCATCGCCTACGCGCGGCTGGCGTGGCATTTCGGGGATGTCGATCAGTACGCCTGGGGCTGTTACATCTTCGCCCGCGAGCTGGTGCACCATTACGTCAAGGAGGTGGGCAGCGAATACTTCCGGCAGCACCAGCCCTACCAGAGCATGGAGCCGATGCGGGGCAAGGTCTGGCTGACCAACCTCTGGGGCGACGTCATCGGCTGGCAGATCGACGGCCCGGTCGACCCGGAGCAGACGGGCGAGCGGCAGTCGAACAACCGCTGGGTGCGATTCTCGAGCTTCGACGTGGCGAGGTTCTACCACGACGTGCTGCCCAAGGAGGTCCGGGCCGAGCTCGACGACCTGACCGAGCGAGCCCGCCAGGCGGGCGACCAGGACGTCTTCTACAAGATCCACAGCGAAGCAGCCCACATCGCGCCGTCGCTGGTGCGCCTGCGGGCGATGCTGACCGACGACACGCCGGAGGATCTCCTGACGC
>JADLBR010000187.1 GCA_020847615.1 Verrucomicrobiia bacterium | reverse complement strand
ACGCGTAAGCCTGTGGGCGCCAACGCATCACGGCTTCGGCCACATTTTCCCAAGCCGGTGCTTGAGTCGGCGTTCAGGACAATCCGGTGGCGCGGCCCGAGGCGAGGACGCGGATCTTGGCTGCGGCGGGGACCTTGGGGAGGCCGGGCATGGTGACGATGTTGCCGCAGATCGCGACGACGAAACCGGCGCCGGCGGAAATGCGGAGCTCGTTGACGGTGACGCGGAAGCCGGCGGGGCGCCCGCGGAGCGAGGGGTTATCGGAGAGCGAGAGGGGGGTCTTGGCGATGCAGACGGGGAGTTTGGCGAGTCCCTGTCTCGTCAGGAGGGCGAGATCCTCGAGGGCGCGGCGGTCGAGGTCGACCCCGTCGGCGCCATAGAGTTTTCTGGCGATGGTCTCGATCTTCTTCTCCAGGGGCATGTCGAGGGGGTAGAGGAAGCGCGGTTCGGTGCGGCGGTGTCTGGCGGCGGCGCGGAGCACGGCCTGGGCGAGTGCCACGGCGCCGGGGGCACCCTTGTCATAGTGTTCGCCAACGACGGCCTCGACGCCCTGTGCCTCGCAGAATCTGACGATCTTCCGGAGTTGGGCGGGGGTGTCGTCGGGGAAACGGCTGATGCAGACGACTGGATGAATGCCGAAGAGGCGAACATTTTCGATGTGTTTGGCGAGGTTGCCGGTGCCGCCGTTGTCCCTGAAGCCGCCGTGGTACGCGATGGCCTTGGCGGTGGCGACGATGACCGCGGCGGCGGGGTTGAGGCCGGCGGCGCGGCACTTGATGTGGAAGAATTTTTCCGCGCCGAGGTCGGTGGCGAAGCCGGCCTCGGTGACGACGAAGTCGGCGAGTTTCAGGGCGAGGCGCGTGGCGATGGCGGTGTTGGTGCCCTGGGCGATGTTGGCGAAGGGGCCGCCGTGGACGAAGGCGGGGGTGCCCTCGAGCGACTGGACGAGATTGGGGTGGACGGCGTCGCGGAGGAGGACCTGCATGGCACCGACGGCCTGGAGGGCTTCGGCGCGGACGGGTTCGCCCTTGTACGTGAAACCGACCACCATGCGGCTCATGCGCTCGCCGAGGTCGGCGTAATCCCTCGCGAGGCAGAGGATGGCCATGACCTCGGAGGCGGGCGTGATGTTGAATCCGTCGCGGCGGGGGACGCCGTGCAGCGGGCCACCTAGGCCCACGACGATGTCGCGGAGCGAGCGCTCGTTGAGGTCGATGACGCGGCGGAGCACGATCCGGCGCGGGTCGAGGCCGAGCTCGTTGCCGTGCTGGAGGTGATTGTCCGCCATCGCGGCGAGGAGGTTGTTGGCCTTCTCGACGGCGTACATGTCTCCGACGAAATGGAGGTTGATGTCCTCGGCGGGCACGACCTGGGCGCGCCCGGCTCCGGTGCCGCCGCCCTTGATGCCGAAGTAGGGGCCGAGGGAGGGCTCGCGGAGGCAGATCATGGACCGCTTGCCGAGGTGGCGGAGCGCGTCGCCGAGGCCGATGGTGGCGGTCGTTTTGCCCTCGCCCTGGGGGGTGGGGGTCATGGCCGAGACCAGGATGAGGCGGCCATCGGGGGCGGCGGAGCGCCTCTGGAGTTCGGTGATGGGTATCTTTGCGATGTGGTGGCCGTGGGGCAGGATCTGGTCGAGGTCGAGGCCGAGTTCGGCGGCGACCTCTGAGATCCGCCGCGGGGGAAGGCCGTTGTTGGGCGCCGGTGCGTCGGGCATAGGGTGTACGGTGGATACAGCAGGCGGCGAGAAAAGGCAATTCGGATGGCGATTTTCGAGTCAGACATCATCCGGCAACCGCCGGACCACCCGGGTTGAAAATGTGGCCGAAGCCGTGAGGCTTTGGCGCCCAAACGCTGGCGCGTTCGGCTACGGGATGCGATGCGGCAATTTTCGCGCTAGGGTCCGAATCGGAAGATGCTGAGGGAGTTGGCCGGCAGGGTGTGCGTGAACGAGGGACCGGGGACATCGATCGACGATGTGGCCGGGGCTATCCTGAGGGGTTCATCGAGGGAGTTTTCGGCCTCCGGGCTGGGGTGCGAGAGGACCGAGAGGGTGGCCTTGTTGGCGATGTTTGCGCCGCGGATATGGATCTGGGTCGTCTGGGGACCTTGGGAGGCGTTGACGGCCTTGAGGATGATCTCGCCAGATTGGGTTTTGCCGGCGCCGGCGTACAGGGAGGGCAGGGCGCGGCGGGTGACATCGTGGATGAGTTGGTCGTCGAGGAAGCAGCGGGTGCGGGGGCCGTCGAGCTCGACGCGGATGTCGTACCAGCGGCCGATCTCGATAGCGCCGGGGACGCGCGGGGCGTCGGTGCCGGGCACCTCGAGGCCATGCTCCCTGTTGCCCCATCCGCCGAGGTTCCACCAGCTCTTGGCGTTATCCCTTTGCGTCTGGAAGAGGATGAGGAAGCCCTCGGAACCGGAGAGCTTGCGGGCCTTCAGGGAGAGCGTGTAATCGCGCCACGTGTTGTCGCCGGCGAGCGCGCGGGCGGGTCGGTCCGGGCCGGTCTGGCGGAGTGCGCCATCGGTGATGGACCATGAGCCGTCCCTGGTGCGCCATGGCTTGATGCCGCGAGCGGGATCGAGTTCGAAGAGGGTGGATCCGCCGCGGGTGACGCGGAGGTCCTTGAATTCCGCCTGGGTGGCCCAAGTGCCGACGCCGACCGCGCCGCCGGGGCCTGGCAGCTCGAGGTCGGGCGAATCGGAGTCGCAGGCGAGGATCGTGTCGGGCCGGTTGTGGGCAAACATCTTCTGCGCGTGATAGCTGGCGCGGGCGAAGGCGCGGGCGCAATCGAAGCCGATCAGATTCACGGGCCACCTGCGGTCGTTGACGTGATAGAACAGGGGCGCGTAGCTGGCCATGATGACGTAGTCGCTGTTGCGCTCCATGCCGATCATGAAGGCGGACTCCGAGAGCGCGGCCAGGAGGTTGCCGGCGCCGACGTCGCGGTTGACGGCGTACTCCCCGACGTAGACCCTGGGCGGCGCGTCGGGGCCGGGCCGGGTATCGTAGCGCCGGAAGTTCTCGAAGAAGAAGGGAGGGGCGACGTAGAAGTGCTGGTCGTGGATGTCGGCTCCGGCGAGGCCGACATCGCAGATGAGGGTGAGCTGGGGCCACTTCTCCTTCAGCGCCTTCGCGAAGATGCGGTAGTACGCCTCGTATCGGGGGCCGAAGTTCTCATTGCCGATCTCGAGGTACTTCAGGGGGAAGGGGGCGGGATGGCCGTTCCTCGCGCGCTCCGAACCCCAGCGCGAGTCGGGTGGGCCAAGGGCGTACTCGACGGCGTCGAGCGTGTCCTGGACGAGTTCCGGGAGCCGGTCCTCGGGCCAGAAGTCGCCGTTTCGGCCGGTGCAGGAGAGCCCGCAGTTGAAGACGTACATGCCCCGGCAATCGAGGTCTTCGCAGAGCTGCAGGAATTCGTGATAGCCGAGGCCGTCGATATTGCGGTATCCCCAGAGGCTCCAATGGCCCGGTCGATGGGCGATGTCGCCGATGGTGTCCTTCCACTGGTAGCGGTTCGCCATGGTGGCGCCCTCGACGACGCAGCCGCCCGGGAAGCGGAGGAAGGCAGGTTTGAGGTCGGCGAGCATCTGGGCGAGATCGGGGCGGCAACCATTGGGACGGCCCTTGAACGTGTCGCGTGGGAAGAGGGAGACGACGTCGATGTCGAGGCGGCCATGCGAGAGGGGCTTGAGGAAGAAGCGCGCCTGCGTGTCCGCGGCGGCGGGCGTCAGCACCGCGGTGTACCTCCGCCAATCATCGCCCGCCACGGGCGGGGTGGTGGTGCTGGCGAGGACCCGGCCATCGCCACCGATGATGCCCACCTCCAGTGCGCCGGAGAAACCTTCCGCGCCTCGCGCGCGGCAGGAGAAGTCGTACTGGGCGCCGGCCCTGGCGTGGATGCCCCAGTAGCCTTCGTTGATGAGGCGGGGCGATGAGCCGCGGGGGACGGAGAGGCGGAGGTAGCGGGCGTTCTTGGGATGTACCGGGCGATCGGATTCCAGGGATATCGTCGCCGGCGGGCCATTGGTCTCGAGCGACCACGCGGGCCAGGGGCAGGGGAACTGCCATGGCACGGAGAAGTTGTTCGTCTTGCCGGTGGCGTAGTCCGGTGACGCGGGTGCGCGGCAGACGGTTTCGTGCAAGGCGCAGCCCTCGATGGGGAGGGTCTCTTCGAAGGAGCGATTCTGGATCAGTTCCGCGTAGAGGCCGCCATCGCCCGCGTGATTGATCTCCTCGAAGAACAGGCCCCAGAGATCGGGGCTCACGGTGGCGCCGGGCTGGTCGGCGCGGATGGTGATGCGGGCGGCGGCCGATTCGGCGTGCGCGCCGTGCCCGATGAGGAGCGTGGCGAGCGCGACCAGGGGCGTGCGGCAGATGGCGTGCGGCGTTGTCATCGGAAGGAAACCTAGGGTCCGCACGCGGGGGAGGGCAACGCCAGTTTACGCAGAAAGACCACCAGAATGCGAACGGGTGTCGGGGGCCGGACGGCGGAGGGTCCGGCGACGGGATTCCGAGCCGGGCGGTTCGGTCGATCGCGGGGCCACGGTCTGGCGGCCCCGGCTACTTCTGCGTGACCTCGAACGGGATGGCGGGGAGGGTCATCGTGTACGAGCCCTTGGAAGAGGAGCCCTTGTTCTTCTTCGAGGTGGATTGGGCCGGGGCGTTGGCGGAGACGATGAGGTTGCCCTTGAGCCCGGGCTGAACCTTGGTGGCATCGCTTTCGATAAGGATGTCCATGCCGTCGCGGGACGGGGCGATATTTTTGATGACGATGCCCTCGGGCGCATCGACCAGCTCCAGTTTGGACTTGCCCTGGTAGGAGCCGCCGGACGTTGCGAGGCGGATGGTGGCGGTGCCGCCGGCGGGTATTTTGATGGGGGTATCGCTGACGACCTTGACCTTGGGGGCATAGCTCTTTTGGTCGGAGCGGCCGGAGATGGCGACGGTAAGCTCTTCGGAGGGGACGAGGTGGCGGTACTCGAAGGCCTGCATGCGGTCGTCGGCGGGCACGGCGTCGTGCGCGATCTCGCGGTCGCCGACGGTGGCGCGGCCCTCGAGCTCGATGGTGACTGGGTCGGCGCTGGGCTGCGGCGGGGCGGTGAGGGTGAGCTTCACCTTGTCCTCGCCCGCGGGGATTTTGGCGCCGGCCAGGCGAAAGCCCTCGGGGGCGTTCTTGAGGGCGATGGCGATGTCGCCGGTGAATCCATCCTTGCGGAGCGCATAGACGGTGACGGGGATGGTGGCACCCGCGCGGGCGCTGACCGTGGAAGGCACGATGCGGAGCGCGAAGTCGGGCATGGGGGGACTGATGCGGAGGCGGTAGCTGTAGTCATGGCCGCCCCTGTGCTGGGTATCGCGGAGGTTCAGCGTGTAGGCGCCATCGGCCGGGAGCGTGGCCGCGAGGTAAGAGTCGGCGTGGTGCGTGGTGAGCCCGGCGCCCCGGTCGGTGTTGTCATCGTTGAAGGCGACCTCTTTCCCATCGGGGCCGACGAGCTGGAGGGTGGAGTCCAGGGGGGAGTTGAGCCGCCGGGCCATGACCTCGGCCACGATCTGCTGGCCGGCCTTGCCATCGAAGGAAAAGACATCGATGTCGTCTTGTCGCTCGATGCGCCCGTTGACGATGAGGGGCGGGGCGACGCGCATGGGGCCGGATTTCGGCTGGCCGGCCTCCTGGTCGAGGGACTCGGGCAGGGAGTCGATGGCGAAGGGCACCTGGTTGGAGACGTGGTTGTCCTTGCGGACGCGGATGAGGCGGACGCCGGGCTCCCGATCCTTGCCGTCCAGCGTGAGGCGGCGGTTGGGGAGGTTCCAGCCGTACAGGTCGACGGTGGTCGGCGCGTTGGCGGGGCCGCCGAGAGGGAAGATGGACGTGATGAAAGGCGTCTCGCCGATGGTGATGCGGTAGACGAAGTCCTCTCGTCCGCGATAGATGGCGTCCTTGATCTCGATGTGATACTCGCCGTCGGCGGGGATCTCGTAGTAGACCACGGGGTCCGGGTCGAAGCGGAAGTCGTCGCGGTAGGCGAGTTCCTTGCCGGTGGCGTCGTGGAGCGAGAGGGTCGCCTGGAACCAGCCCGGCACGGCGTCGGAGATATAGGGAATGAGGTCGCGGGCCCGGACCGAGACGACCAGTTTCTGGCCCCGCTTTGCGGCGAAGCGGATGCGGTCCATCTCGCCGGGGAGGATCTGGCCGTTGACGATGGCGGGAATGGAGACCCTCAGGTCATCCTTGGCCTTCGTGTTCTTGGGTCCGTAGGAGGTCCGCGCGATGGAGCTCTTCTGCTCGGAGATATCCTTGGATGCCTCCTCGGAGAACTCGGGCAGGTCGCCGACGTAGAACACGAGCGGATTGGAGAGGGCGGCCTGGGTGCCGATGCGGAGTTCGCGGCGGCCCGGTTTGGCGTCGGGCGCGACCGTGAACTGGCAGACCAGGAGCTCGCAGATGGCGGGATTCGCGGGTCGGCGGACTCCGGAGTTCATCTTCTTCCGGATGTCGGCGACCAGTTTTTCATCCTCCTTGGTCCACGTGGCGCCGGCATACTTCTGCTTGAGGGCCTCGATCTCGGCGTCACCGTCGGCATCATTCTTGAGGTCCTTGGCATTCTTGAAGCTCCTGAAGTTCTCGAGCGCCTTGAAGTTCTTCTGGGCGACGGCCTTTCGGGCCATCAGCTCATCCATCTTGATGCGGAGATCGTTGAGCTCCTTGCCGGAGATCGGGTGGATGAAGTCGACGACGGTGGCGGTGACGCCCCCGCCGGAGACGTGGATATTGGTCGCGCTGCCGAGGAACTGGCCGGCGATGACGTGCTCGGACGTGGTGCCCTGCTTGGCGCCGGCGGGGTAGACGTAGCCGACGGAAAAGGCCTTGCCCTGCTGGGCCGGCGCGGGTGGGGCGAGGGCCAGCAGGGCCATGAGCGCGGGGGCGATGCGGCGTGGCGGGGTTTTCATGTCACATGATCTCTTTGAGTTTGCCGCCGGTGGTTCCGGCCTCGGCGGCCCCGGGCATGACGGTGACGGCGAGGCCCTGCGGGTGAGGGAGCTTGGCGTTGCCATCGATGCCGAGGAGGTCGTAGATGCTGCCGATGAGATCCACGGGGTAGACGGGCCGTTCCTTGACCTCCTCGCCGGTCTCGGTGGAGGAACCCACGACGTGTCCGCCCTTGAAGCCGCCGCCGGCGACGACGTGGGAGAAGACCTTTCCGAAGTGGTTGCGGCCGCCATTCCAGGGGGGTTCCCACTGTACCTTGGGGGTGCGGCTGAACTCCCCGCCCCACCACACGATGGTGCTCTCGAGCAGCCCGCGGTCCGAGAGGTCCTGGAGCAGGGTGGCCATGCCCTTGTCGAGTTCCGGGAGCTTGCGGGTCATGATCTGGAAGTGGCCCTTGTGCGTGTCCCAGCCCTCGTAGTTGATGGTCACGTAGGGGACGCCGCGCTCGACGAGGCGACGGGCCACGAGGCAGCACTGGCCGAACTTGTTGTTCCCGTAGCGCTCGCGGAGCGCCTTGTCCTCCTGCGAGAGATCGAAGACCTTGCCGGCATCGCCGAGGATGAGGTCGTAGGCCTGTTTCTCCGCCTGCGAGGCGGCGATGAGTTCGGGATCCTCCCCGACGGATTGGCCGAGCGTATTGAGGCGTCCGAGCAGGCTGCGGCGGGACTGCTGGCGCTCCTCGGTGATCCCCTGGGCCACGACGCCCTCGACGAGGAACTTCGTCTGGGAGGGATCGCCCCCGGTGGCAAAGGGTTTGCCGCGCGAGCCCAGGAAGCCGGCCTCGGAGAATCGGCCCTGGGGTTTGGTGAGGACGATGTAGGGCGGGATGAGGCCTTTGTAGACATCGCGGTTTCCCTTGAAGAGGGCGACGACGGCCCCGGCCGTCGGGTAGCTCTCGCCATCGCCGGGCCTGTGGCCGGTCTGCACCATGTAGGACGCGGTCTCATGGCCGTTGATGCCGTGGGTCATGCCCCGGATGATCGAGTACTTGTCGGCCTGCTTGGCCAGTTCGGGCAAGAGCTGGCCGATCTGGATGCCGTCGACGTTGGTCGGGATGGGTTTGTCGAGGGGGCCACAGTAGTCTTTGCCGGCGCCGGGCTTGGGGTCGAAGGTATCCAGGTGGCAGGGGCCGCCCCACATCCAGATCTGGATGACAGACTTCGCCTTGGCGGCGGGTTTCGCATTGGGCGCGGCGGGGGCACCGAAGGCGCGGACGGACCAGGAGTCGGCGAGCATGAGCGCCGCGGCCCCCTGGGCGCCGCGTCCCAGGACCTGGCGGCGAGTGAGGCGGGGGGCGGGATGATCCGCGAAGGGGGGGATGTCTGGGCTATATGGATGGTTCATTGTGGCACCTCTCGTGGTGTTTTGGGGACGTTCAATGGCGATAGAGGAACTCCGGGCTGTTGATCAGGGCCCAGGCGATGTCGATGGCGGCCTCGCGTTTCGAGGGAGTCTTTTCGGCATACTCGGTGACGGCCTGCAATTCGTCCTGGGTGGGGAAGCGGGAGAGGATAGAGAGGTAGAGGGCATTGGCGATATTCGCGGGGGCGGCGTCTGGCGCCTGGGCATCGCGATCGTCGGAGTCTCCCCGCCTGTCGGAGTCCCTGTCGCGCCTATCGCGCTTGCTGGACCGGTTGTATTTTTCGTTGTCTCCGGATCTCCTGGAGCCGCGGGCTCGGTCGGGGGCGACGGTCTGGAAAAGGGCGCGGAACTTCGGGCCGTCCTCGATTTTTCCCTGGATGTGGCTGGAGTTGAGGAAATAGAGGCGCTGGTCCGGGGTGGTGGCGGAGCTGCGCTCCATCTGGAGGCCGGTGTCGCGGGCGGGTCGCCCGAACAACTCGAGGAAGGAACTGGTGATGCTGGAGTCGGGGAGGGCGATGGAGCGCTGGTCCTCGGGTATGAACGTGAAGGGTTCGGGGACGGGGCTGGAGTACTTCTCGGTGGTGCCGGTGATCTGGTTGAGGGCGTCGATGAGGACCTCGGCCTCGAGTCGGCGGAGGGGGTAGCTGGCGAAATTGGCGCGTGCCTCTGGGGTCTTGGATTTCGCGACGGAAGAGAGCTGGTAGACCTGGGAGTTCAGGATGAGGCGGAGGATGTGCCTGATGTCGTACTTGCCGATGACGAGCTCTTTCTCGAGGTATGCGAGCAGCTCTGGGTTGACGGGCTTGTTATCGGGGCGGATGTCGTCGGGCTCGTGTATGATGCCGCGGCCGAGGAGCCAGGCCCAGAGGCGATTGACGACGGTGGTGGCGAACCAGGGGTTGCGCGGGGTGATGAGCCAATCCGCGAAGACGGCGCGGGGGTCGCGGTCTGGAGGGATGGCGACGGATGTGCCGTCGGGGAAGAGGGCCTTGAGGGGGGGTGGGGAGACCGCGGGGGGCTCGGGCGCTGCGGCGGGGGCGTTGGTGGGGCTTGTGGCGGCGGCGAGGACGAGGGCGTTTGTGATCGGGGTGGGCGGCTTGCGCGGGTCGAAGAAGACGATCTCTTCCTTCCACTCGGCGGTGGGCTTGTAGGAGATTTTCGAGAAACACTGGGCCATGCCCGCGAGCTTCTCCTCGGGCCATTTGTCGGCGCGGGTGCCCATGAAGGAGAGCGCCACGGCCTCGGCGATGCCGATGGGGGTCTTGCTGCGGACGGCGCGGTAGAAATTGACCTGGCCCACGCGGAAATTGCTGCCGTTGGCGGTGAGCATCTCGCGCACGAAGCGGTCGTAGGGCATGTTGTCACGGATGCTGTCGCGGATCCACCGGTGGTACGCCTGCGCCGCGTTTGGCCAGAGGTTGATGGGGAACTCGGCGCGGACGCGGAGGAGGTCGCTCCAGCGCATGGCCCAGTAATCGGCGAACTCCGGCCGCTGGAGGAGCCGGTCGATCAGGGCGCGGCGCTTGTCGGCGCCTTTGTCCTTCAAGAACTCCTCGGCCTCTTGCGCGGTGGGGAGGGTGCCGATGACATCGAGGTAGACGCGTCGGAGGAAGACCTCGTCAGAGCAGAGGTTGGCGGGCTGGATATTGAGGCGCCGGAGATTGGCGAGGACGTACTGGTCGATCTTGCCCTTGGGCATGAGGAGGCCATCGGTCTCGTAGGGGCTGGGGGCCGGCGCGGCGGGCGCGGCCATGGCGCAGGCGCAGAGGCAGGCGAGGAGGGTAGTCCTGCGACGGCCGATCGGGCCACGCGCGGGTACACGCATACGCCCGCCCCGTGGGGCGCGCTGTCGAGACCAATGCATATTTGCTTAACCAATAGCAATTTTCGATCCGTTTGGGACACCGTCAACATCAATTGGAAGGGTGTCGATGGAAGGTCGGGTCGCCCGCCCGCTCGAAAATTCGTAGCCACGGTCGCCAGACCGTGGACCCGCGGGCGGATCGAACGATCCGCTCCGTGGCCGGAGGGGCTATCATTTTCACCCCCGGTGGTCCGGCGGGTGCCAGATGACGCCTGACCCGAGAATTCCCGCAGCCGAACGCGTGAGCGTTTGGCCGCCAAAGCCTTACGGCTTCGGCTACATTTTCGCAAGCCGCCGGATGGGGTGTGGGGGGTGATATGGAAAACGGATCGCCATTTTGCGAACGGCGGGGTAGGAAGGCGGGAATGGCAGGCAGGGGTCGGCGGATTCCGAGGGTGGTGCTGTTGATCGAGTCTTCGCGGTCATCTGGCCGGGCGTTTCTCCGCGGGGTGGCGGACTATGCGCGGCACCATGGGCCGTGGGCATTCCTGTGGGAGCCCGGGGGGCTCGAGAAGGCGTGGCCGCGGCTGCGCGGGTTGCCGGCGGACGGTGTGATTCTGCGGGACACGGAGCCGGTGCGCGAGATCGTGGGGCGGGGATTGCCCGCGGTGGTGTTCGGGCATAGCCAGTCGGAGGTCGCGGGGCTTGCGAACGTGATCACGGATTCCGAGGCGATCGGGAGGCTGGGCGCCGAGCACCTGATCGAGCGGGGTTTTCGGGGGCTGGGATATTGCGGGTTTCCGGACAAGCCGTGGTCGAGGCTGCGGTGCGGGAGTTTTCGCGCGCGCGCGTCGGCCGCGGGGCTGCGGGTGTGGGAGTTTGATGCGGGCGGGAGGCGGTCGGGCGAGCAGAGGCGCCTGGCGCACTGGCTGGAGGGGTTGCCGAGGCCGGTGGGCGTGATGGCGTGCAACGATGACTTGGGCGAGCAGGTGATCGAGGCGTGCAAGGTGGTGGGGCTGCGGGTGCCGGACGAGGTGGCGGTCTTGGGCGCGGACAACGACGAGCTGGTGTGCGAGCTCTCGGATCCGCCGCTGTCGAGCGTGGTGATCGGCTTCGAGAGGGCCGGGTACGAGAGCGCGCGCGCGCTGCACCGGATGATGCGCGGCCGCGCCGCGCGGGGCGTGACGATCGTGGTGCGCGCCTCCGGGGTGGTGGCGCGGCAATCGACCGACGCGCTGGCGATGGATGACGCGCAGATGGTCAAGGCGCTGCGGTTCATCCGCGGCGGCGGGGCATCGGCGATGCGCGTGGATGAGGTGGCGCGCGCGTCGGGGCTCTCGCGGCGGGTCCTGGAGAAGCGGTTCCGCGCGCGGCTGGGGAGGTCCGTCCTCGCGGAGATCCGGAGGGTGCGCGTGGACCGGATCGCGCGCATGCTGGCGGAGACGAACCTCACGGTGTCGCAGATTGCCCTCGAGCTTGGATTTGGCGGGACGGAGCACGTGGCCCGGTATTTTCGTCGGGAGCTGGGCATGACGCCGCTGGCGTTTCGGCGGCGCCACGGCATGCGGTGATGGGATTTGCTGTTGGTTCGGAGCGCGGGGTGGTAGGGTGAGGAAGGAGGCAGAGATGAGAATCAAGAGTCTGGCGCCATGGTTGGCCTTTCTGGCCGGGGCGTGCGCTGTCGCGGGTGCGGATGCGGATCGGCCGAACATCCTGTGGATCACGACGGAGGACATCGGCCCGAACCTCGGGTGCTACGGGGACGGCTACGCGATCACGCCGAACCTGGACAAGGTGGCGTCGGCGGGCGTGCGGTACACGCGGGCGTTCGCGACGGCGCCGGCGTGCTCGCCATCGCGCTCGTGCCTGATCACGGGGGTGTACGCGACGACGCTGGCGACGCCGCACCTGCGGTCGGATTTTCCGATCCCGGAGCGGATGGAGGGGTTCCCGTCATATCTGCGGGCCGCCGGGTACTACTGCTCGAACAACGTGAAGACGGACTACAACACGAGCCGGGAGGGGGCGATCGTCGCCGCATCGTGGGATGAGTGCAGCGGCAAGGCGCACTGGCGTGGGCGGAAGGCCGGGCAGCCATTTTTTGCGGTTTTCAATTATGTCGGGACGCACCAGATGCCGACCACGATCCAGCCCGAGGCGCAGGCGAAGAAGCGGCTGGCGGGTTTGCCGGAATCGATGCGGCACGATCCGGCCAAGGCGCAGGTGCCGCCATACTACCCCGACACTCAAGAGGTGCGGAAGATGCTGGCGCGGTACGCGGACAACATCTCGATGCTCGACCACGAGCACGTGGGCCGGTTGCTGCGCGAACTGGAGGAGGACGGGCTGGCGGGGAGCACGATCGTGTTTTTCTATGGCGATCACGGGGCCGGGATGCCGCGGCACAAGCGGGTGGCGCTGGACACCGGGCTGCGCGTGCCGTTGCTCGTGAAGTTTCCGGACAAGTACCGGCATCTGGCGCCGGCGGCGCCGGGGTCGGCGGTGGATCGGCTGGTGAGTTTCGTGGATTTCGCGCCGACGGTGCTGGCGCTGGCCGGGTTGCCCGCGCCGGGGTACATGCAGGGGCGCGCGTTTCTGGGCGAGGGAGTGGGAAAGGGGCCGGAGTATCTGGTGGGCGCGCGCGACCGGGTGGACGAGGCCATCGACACCGCGCGCTGCGTGCGCGACGGGCGGTACGTGTACGCCAGGAATTTCTATCCGCACTTCTCGCACGCGGCGCCCGAAGGTTTTTCTGACCAGTCGCCGATGAGGCGCGAGCTCGTCGGGCTGGCGCGCGAGGGGAAACTGGGAACCTTGCAGCAGGTGTACACGGCGCCGCGGCGCGAGGTGGAGGAGTTGTACGACATCGACGCCGATCCATTCCAGGTCAAGAATCTGGCGGGCGATGCGGCGCATGCGGCGGTGTTGGAGACGATGCGGGGGCGACTCAAGTCGTGGGTTCTCGAGACCCGGGATCTGGGTTTCGTGCCCGAGTCGGACCTGTGGTCGAGGATCGGGAACGCGACCCCGTATGAACTGGCTGCGGATGGCAAGGTGACCGTCGGCAGGATATTTGAGGCGGCGGAGTTGGTGGGCCGGGAGGGGGTTGCCGAGAGGCAGCTTGCGCTACTGCGCGATGGGGACGCCGCGGTGAGGTACTGGGCGGTCGTGGGGCTGCGCGCCGCGGGCGAGGGCGGCGTTGAGGTGTGCGAGGCGTTGGCGAGGGCGCTGGACGATGGGTCGCCGGCCGTGAGGATCGAGGCGGCGGGCGCCCTGATCGACCGCGGGGAGGCGGGCAAGCCGTTCGCGGTGCTGGAGGCGGCCTTGGCGGGCGAGCAGGCCGACGCGTCCGTGCACGCCGCGCGGACGCTCCAGCTCTTGGGGGAAAGGGCCAGGCCGGCGCTCGCCGCGATGAGGGAGACGCTGGCGGCAGCCTCGGACAAAGGCGGGGACCGTCCCAAGGGCAACGCGATGTACCTGCGCTTCGCGCTCGAGCCGGCGGTCGAGGCGCTGGGCGGGGGAGGGAATTAGGCACGGGCGGCGCACGCGGCGATTGACCGCGGCGGCCGGCGCAGGGACAATGGCGGCATGGCGAGAGCATATCATCACATCGGGATACCCACGACCGCGAGGCGCGAGAACGAGATCTATCTGGAATCGGTGAAGATCTGGATCACCGACGCCTCCAGACAGGAGCACGGGATCGAGTGGCTGCGGTTTGAGCCGGACAGCCCGATGCACCCGCTGGTCAAGGCGGTCCCGCACGTGGGGTTCAAGGTGGACGACCTCCAGGCGGCGATCCGGGGCAGGAAGGTCATCGTGGAGCCCTTCGAGCCGTTGCCGGGCGTGTGGGTCGCCTTTATCGAGGACGACGGCGCCCCGGTGGAGTTTCTCGAATTCCGCTGACTCGAGAATGGGAACCTCGCGCGGAGACGCGGGGGTGACTTCCGACGGCCCCTGGGGCGGATCGATCACCGGGTTTGTGACGATCCTGACCCGATTCGAGAGCGCGCCGCATCATTCATGTGGAAACCGGGCTGCCTGAAGGCAGCACTACGAACATTCCCGTGGACTTGGCTCGTGGTGCCGCCAGGCGGCCTTTGAGCCTGCATATTTCGCGCATGCGCGTGAAATATGCAGGCAAGACGTCATCCGGCAGCCGCCGGCTTGGGAAAATGTAGCCGATCGCCTCGGGCGATTGGTGGCCAAACGCTCACGCGTTCGGCTACGGGATTTGCGTTCGGCTACGGGATGCGATCCGGCAATTTTCGAGTCAGTTCTCGAGGCAGACCAGGAGGTGGGCCTTCTGGCCCTGCCAGGAGATGGGGATGACGAAGCTCCGTATCTTGTCGGGGAGGCGGATGTCGCTGGGTCGCCCGAGCAGGACGACGGGGACGGAGATCATGAACTCGTGCCCGAAGTAGAAGCGCGCGTTGCCGGAGATCGTGTTGGCGATCTCGCCCACCATGTCGGCGAGCATGGGTTCGGTGACCTGGCTTTCGCCGTGTGCGGTCAGCACATTGGCCAGGAGCTGGGATGTCGCGGTGAAGTAGATCGCGCCCTTGCGCGAGCCGGAGATGCCGATGACCCCCGTATAATCGTGGATGGGCGAGTCGCCCTCCTTGCGCATGTAGGGGGGTTCGACGCGCGCGGCCTCGCCGCCGATCTGATTGAAGTAGTTGACGGTGATATCGACAAACGCCTGGATTTCGCCCTCGTTCATGGTGTCTATGGATCCGATCAGTGGCCGTCGGTGAGAATCTCCTCGATGGCCTCGTTGAGTTCCGTGGGATTAAAGGGCTTGAGCAGGAAGCCCTTGGCGCCCTTGCGGACAGCCTGTATCGCGGTGTGCTTGTCGGCCATGGCGGAGACGATGAGGATGCGGACATCGGGGCGGATCTTGACGAGTTCCTCGACCGCGCGGATGCCATCCATCTCGGGCATGGTGATATCCATGGTGACGATGTCGGGCCTGTGCATGGTGAACATCGAGACCGCCTCGAGGCCATTGCGGGCCTCGAGGACCTCGGTCACCCGACCGGTTTCGAGGTGGCGCTGGATGGCGCGGCGGACAACGCTGGAGTCGTCTACGATAAGGAGTTTCACGTGGGGATGGCGGCTGTGGTTGGGTTGGGCGCGGTTCGGTCGGCGACGGTGACTAGGCTATCTTGTCTCGGGATCCAGATCCAGAACTGACAGTAGTGCTCTGGCTCGGATTCGACAAGGATAGAACCGCTCATTTCCATGATCCGGTTGCAGACGAAGTCGAGGCCGATCCCCATGCCGCCCTCGGTGGTCGGGTCGCCGGCGGTGGTGAAGCCGGGCTGGAAAATGAGCTGATAGACCTGCTCGCGGGTCCAGTCGCGGGTCTGGTCCCTGGTGGCGACGCCGAGCCGCGCGGCGGTGGCCTTCAGGCGCTCCGGGTCCAGGCCGGCGCCGTCATCGCGGAATCCGAAAATGAAGTAGTTCTCGTCGGAGCAGGTCCAGAGGTCGATGCGTCCCTCGGCGGGCTTGTTGCGCTGGAGCCGCAGCTCGGGCTCCTCGATGCCGTGGCGCATGGAGTTGCGGGCGAACTGGACGATCATGTCGGTGACGGTCTTTCTCGCGCGGAACGGGATCTGGTCGGCCTCGAAGTTCTCCGCCCTGAGGATGGCCCTCTTGCCAGTGCGGTGGGCGAGCTCGTGGATGAGGGAATCGACGGAGGTGACCATGGGGTGGGTGCTGCCCGGGGGGCCGCCGGGGACCGAGCCATTGCGCGGGGCGCGGGCGTCAGTGAGGCGCGAGATGACGCCGTTGGCCTCCGCGAGGTGGTCGTGGAGGGTGGCGAGCTCGAGGGTGATGCCGAGGAAGTCCTGGCCGCCGACGCTGGATTTCTCGGCGAGCTTCTTGAGGCGTGTCTCGGTGAGGTGGGCGGAATTCTCGAAGAAGCGGAGTTTCAGGAGGGCGGCGTTGCCCTTGATGGCGTGCATGAGGCGCTGGATGCGGCGCAGGCGGTCGCGGTAGTGCGCGGACATGGCCGCCTCGTCGGTGGACTGGGGGACCGCCTCGCGGAGGATCGCGTCGATGACCGTGAGTTCCTCGCGGGTGCCGGCGAGGAAGTCGCGGACCATGCCCATGTCGACGTGGAGGATGCTGAGCATCATCTCGAGCTGGCGGTTCGTGCGCTCCTCGGCGGCCTTGAGGTCTCGGGCCAGGTTGACGCTGCGGGTGATGTCGGTGACGGAGGCCATGACGGCGGCGATGGCGCCGTTGTCGATGACCCTGCGGAAGCGGAAGTCGAGGTGCCGCGTCTCGAACATGCCGCCCTCGCTCGGGAAATTGAACTCGGCCTCCTTGAGGGGGTTGAGGGTCTGGATCAACTTCTCTTTGACGTTGGGGTCGAAGAGGATGGCCATGTAGTCGGCGGTGGCCTCGAGGGTCTTCGGGGGGAGGGCGGTCTCGAAGAGGCTGCGGAAGGGGACGCCGGCGAGATTCGGGCGCATGAAGATCGTCTCGAGCGCCTTGGAGTAGCGGGAGCCGATGACGAGGTTGTGGTCGAGGAGGAAGAGGCCGTCGGTGACGGTATTCAGGATGCGCTCCATTTCGGCGCCGGCGGCGCGGACGGTGCCCTCGGCCTGCTGGAGGGCGCCGAGCATCTGGTTGACGGAGCCGCCGAGGTCGGCGAGTTCGTCGGAGCCCCGGGTGGCGACGCGCGCGGCGAAGTCGCGGGACCGGCCGATGGCGATGGCCTGCTGGCTGAGGCGGCGCAGGCGGTTGATGACGTTGACGTCGAGCAGAAGGAGGGTGACGAGCAGCGATACCGCGCCGGCGGCCGCGAGGCTTATCAGGAAGATGCGCTTGGTGGCCTGGCCCTTCTGGTAGACGTCGCGGGGCATCGCCATGCGGAAGATGAGGGCGGGTTTCCCGAGGATGTCGTCGAAGCGGAAGAAGCCGGCCATCTGATTCGCATTGAGGAACTCGAGGTGCGTGGCATCGGCCGAGGCGAGCGCCGCGTGCGCGGGGGCAAAGTCGGGGGACGAGGAGGCGCCGTCGGTCGTTTGCACCGATACCGGGAAGCGCATCACCTCCGCAAACCTTGAGATCAGTTTCTCGTCGACCCTGCGGGCGAAAATGATGCTGCCGACGGGCTGGGCTTTTGCCTCGCCATCGGTGATGCCCGCGGCGGCGACGAGATACGTCCCTTCGTCGCCCAGGCGGATGACCCCCGACTTGCGCGGCCTGGCGTCCTCCGGCCAGGGGCCGGGGCCGACGCCGACGTGGGGCAGGAGCGGGCTGCCGGTCACCAGCAACTTGAGGAACGACTCGGGGACCTTGGCGCCCTCGAACTGGTGTGTCGTGACAATCTTGCAGTCGCGGTCGGTATAGACGACGAATTCGATGTCGCCGTTCGCCAGCATCTCCTGCGTGAGGTTGGCGGGGGCGTAGTCTGGCTTCTTGCCCAGGATGTAGTCCATCGTGTCATTCCACTGGGCCCAGTCCGCGTTGAAGGAGACGAGGCTGTTCAGGTTCTCGCGGAGCACGTTCCGCAGGCGCTCGACGGCCTCCGTGGCCTGCGTCCGCTCCAGCTCGTCGAAGCTTCGGATGAAGGTCGAGGAGAGGACGAAGTAGAGGGCCGCGATGAGGGCGGCGAATGTGCCGACGACGAGCAGGGAGGTCTTGGCGCGGAGTTTCATGGGGTGGTTTCCTGCGGTGCTCCGCGCCGGGCGGGCGGATCACCAGAACATGTACGATGCATCTATGGAGAAGCTGTGCTGGGTGGACTGGTTGTTGTCGAAGAGGTTGGCCTCGCCGTCGTGGCCGCCGTCGCTGGAGACGGCGTCGAGGCGATACTCGAGGCGGAGGCGCATCGAGTCGCAGAGGTCGAGCCCGGCGGTGAGGGTGTAGGACCAGAGGTCGGTGTTGGAGACGTAGACCTCGTTGCGGTCGATGGAGGCGGAGGGGCCGTCGAAGACCAGGCCGTCGGCGAACCCGAGGGTGCCATCGTCGGCGTGCATGTATTCGCCGCGGCTGGCCAAGTACAAGACGTCGGTGAGCTGGTATTTCGCGTAGAGGCCGATGCCCCAGGCGGTGGCGGCGTTCTCGTCCTGGTCGAAGGCCGGATCGCCGGCGGTGCGGTGGAGGTTGTCGGTGGCCTTGACGAGGTCGGCGTTGAAGGCGAGCTGGAGTTTGCCCTTGGCGAAGACGGGCTGCCACGTGCCGTTGACGTTGAGGGCGAGGATGCCGGCGTTCTCGGAGGCGGTGTCGCTGCCGTCGATGGTTCCGTTGGAGACGTTGCCGAAGTAGCCCTCGCCCTCGAAGGAATAGGCGGCACCGAGGGTGAGGCTCGCGTTCTCGCCCGGGTTCGTGAGGTTGACGCTGCCGGTGACGAGCTTGGCCCAATCGGAGGGGGCGTCGTCGCCGTTCTCGTTGTTGTCGAGGAAATCGCTGTCGGAGTTGTTCCAGCCGTTGGCGATCCCGAAGTTGACCGTGAGGCGGTCGTTGACGGGGTAGGTCATGAGGATGCCGGTGTGCGTGGCGGGCTCGAGGAACCAGGCGAGGAGGCCAGACGAGAAGTTGTCGTTGAGGGCCCGGTCTGTGTACTCATAGCCGAGCAGCGCCATCCACTTGCCGACCTGGAAGTCGAGGCCGTTGCCCACGGGAGCGCGGAACGTTACATAGGCGAACTCGAGGGACATGGGGCCCGATCCGTCGCCGATGCCGGGGTCATTGTCGAAACCCCATTTCTGGTCTTCGCCGAAGACCATGTCGACGCGGAAACCGGCGGCCCAGGTGTTTTCTTCGGGGAGGGCCTTCTCGAGGATGATGCGGACGGAGTTGACGGAGAAGTCGTTGGAGTCCTCGATGTCGACGGGCGTGGTGATGGGCGTGCCGTTGAGGCCGGAGTCCGTGGCGCCGCCATTCAAGTTATACGAATAGCTGGCGTTGACCCATCCGCCGAGTTTAACGCCGGTCTTTGCGGTCTCGGTGTAGATGCCGGTATCCTCGACCAGTTTCTCGAGTTCCTTGGAGCGCTGGGTTTCCTGCTCGACGCGTTTCTCGAGTTCCTTGGCGCGGTCTGCGGCGGCATCGGCGGCCGGGGCAGACGAGCCGAGCATCGCGCACAGCAGTGCGATGGGGGCGAGGTGGCCAACGCGGGGTGGTGAAAAGAAAAACTGCATCATGGACGCAAGAGACAACAGACCGACTAATGAGGACGCAAGGAAAATGTGTTTTGTTTTTTGGATCAAAATGCGCGACACCGAAAATACTAAAGCGAATAACCTGACATAAATTGTTTGACATATGGGTCGGGTGATTCAGCGACGATCCGCTCGCGGGGTTTTGGTTCGGCGGGTTGTCGGGGCGGGTTGTCTTGACGGGGGAGGGAGGGGTTCGCTAGACGGGAGGGTTTGCCGCCATGATCATTCGAGCGAAATCTTATCCGAGGGCGGGTCTGGTGGGCAATCCCTCGGACGGGTACCACGGGAAGACGATCGCGTTCGTCTTTCGCAATTTCTCTGCCGAGGTGGTGCTGTACGAGACGCCGGAGGTGGAGATTCTGCCGAACACGCGGGATCATTCGAGATTCGAGAGCATCGGCGCGCTGGCGGCGGACGTGGGGAAGTTCGGGTACTATGGGGGGATACGGCTGCTGAAGGCGACGGTGAAGCGATTCCACGATTACTGCCGTGACAACGGGATCGAGCTGCACGGGGAGAATTTCACCCTGCGGTACAGCACGGACATCCCGAGCCAGGTGGGGCTGGCGGGATCGAGCGCGATCATCACGGCGTGCATGCGGGCGCTGATGGGTTTCTATCAGGTGACGATACCGAAGCCGGTGCTGGCGAACCTGATCCTCTCGGTGGAGACGAGGGAGCTGGGGATCCCGGCGGGGCTGCAGGATCGGGTGGCGCAGGTGTACGAGGGTCTGGTGTACATGGATTTCGACAAGGCCCTGATGTCGAGGCAGGGGTGGGGCCACTACGAGCCGCTGGACGCGGGGCTGCTGCCGCCGCTGTATCTCGCATATCGGGCGGATCTGGCGGAGGGGACCGAGGTGCTGCACAACGATCTGAGGGAGCGATTCAACCGGGGTGACAAGGATGTGCTGGAGGCCATCGCCGCATGGGCGGATCTGGCGGTCAAGGTGCGGGATTGCCTGAAGCGGGGCGAGGGAGGGTCGATGGGGGCGCTCCTGGATCGGAATTTCGACATCCGGCGGCGGGTGTGCCTGGTGAGCGAGGGGAACATCCGGATGGTGGAGACCGCGCGGTCGGTGGGCGCGTCGGCGAAGTTCACGGGGTCCGGGGGAGCGATCGTGGGCACGTACGAGGACGAGGCGATGTACGGTCGCCTGGAGGGGAAGCTGGGGGCGATTGGCGTTCGGGTGCTAAAGCCCCAGATCGGGGCGGTGGGCGGGGTTTGAAAGGCGGTGTGAGGTGATACGCAAGGCGGTGATACCTGCGGCGGGGCTGGGGACTCGATTTCTTCCGGCCTCGAAGTCGCAGCCGAAAGAGATGCTTCCGATCGTGGACACCCCGACCATCCAGTACGTGGTGGAGGAGGCCGTAGCCGCGGGCATCACGGACATCCTGATGATCATCGGGAAAGGGAAGCGGGCGATCGAGGAACATTTCGACAGGAATTTCGAGCTGGAGCAGGAGCTGGAGGCGAAGGCGAGGCTCGAGGAACTGGAGGCGATGCGCCGGATCTCGAGCATGGCGGAGGTGCACTTCGTCTGGCAGAAGCGCGCGAACGGGCTGGGGGACGCGGTGCTGTGCGCGCGGCGGCACGTGGGCGACGAGCCATTCCTGCTGCTGCTGGGGGACTCGCTGGTGCAGTCCGAGCAACCTGTCGCGAAGAGGCTGATCGATCTGTTCGCGCACTACAACGAGTCCGTCGTGTTGCTCGAGGAGGTCGAGATGGCGAAGGTCGAGCGGTACGGCGTGGTGGCCGCGAAGCCCATGGTGGACGACCTGTACCTGGTCACGGACCTCGTGGAGAAACCGAAGCGCGAGGAGGCGCCGTCCAACCTATCGATCGCGGCGCGGTACGTGTTTAGCCACAGGATTTTTGATTATCTGGAGCGGACGCCGCGCGGCAAGAACGACGAGATCCAGCTCACCGACGCGATGCGGCTGATGCTGAGGGATTCGGCGATGTACGGCCTGCTGCTGAAGGGCAGGCGGCACGACATCGGGAACAAGCTGGATTTCCTGAAGACCAACGTGATCTACGGGCTCGGGCGGGAGGACATCGGGCCCGAGTTCCGGGAGTTCATCGCCGAGATCGCGAGGGATTGCGGGGGGTAGTTTCGGGGGACGGCGTTGGCACGCCGCGCCGGGCGCCGCCGGGCCACCGGCTTGGGAAAATGTAGCCGACGCCGTGAGGCCTTGGCGCCCAAACGCTCACGCGTTCGGCTACGGGAAGCGATGCGGCAATTTTCGAGCCAGCCCTGCCAGTAGCACTTCGGGTGGACAGGGGCTGCCTGAAGGCAGCACTACGAACGTTCCCGCGGTTTTGGGTTCGTAGTGCCGCCTTCAGGCGGCATCCGCATAACCAGCTCGATCCCGTGCCCCGGACGCCCGGCTGCCGGCGTCGAAGACGCAACCCTGCGCCTCAGGCGATCGGCGCCCAAACGCTTACGCGCTCGGCTACGGGATGCGCTGCGGCGATTTTCAAGTCAGTCCTTCTGGTTCTCTGCGGCGGGGAGCGGAACGACGGGTGAGGTGAGGCCGATCTTCGCGCAGATGAGATAGGCGACGGTGCCGACGATGAAGGCGGCGACCGGGGCCGCCGGGACGGGGT
>JADLBR010000186.1 GCA_020847615.1 Verrucomicrobiia bacterium | reverse complement strand
GGGAAGCCGAACGCTCGTGCGTTCGGCTTCTTGCTTTTCAGGGGGCGACCTTGGCGCGAAACCCTCATCACGCCCGCGCGCCTCGCGCCTTGCGCCGCGCGCCTTCCCCTCCCTACCCTCCTCCCATGCCCCAGACGGACCCCAATGCCTTGCCCCCCCTCTTCCCCTGCGTCATGGCCGGGGGCTCGGGCGAACGTTTCTGGCCCCTGAGCCGAGCCGCGACCCCAAAGCACCTGCTGAAGCTCTTTTCGGACCGGACGCTCCTCGAGGAGGCGGTCCTCCGGCTCGAAGGCCTGGCCCCCGCAAATCAGACCTTTGTCCTGACCAACGCCGCCCAGGTCGATGCGACGCGCCGCGCTCTGCCCATGCTGCCGGAGGGGCAGATCATCGCCGAGCCCGCCAAGCGCGACACCGCACCGGCCGCCGCACTCGCCACGGCCCTGGCCTATCGCAACGATCCCGCCGCCGTCGTCGCCGTCCTCCCCGCCGACCACGTCGTGGGCGAACCCGAGACCTTCCGCCGCAACCTGCGCGATGCCGCGCGCGCCGCCTCCGCGACCGGCGCCATCATCACCCTCGCCGTGACCCCCGCCTGGGCCTGCACGGCCTTCGGCTATCTCGAACTCGCCGAGGAACTACCCGCCGCCGCCGAGGGCACCCCCCTGCGCAGCGTCCGCCGCTTCGTCGAAAAACCCGACGATGCCACCGCCGCGACCTACCTCGCCTCCGGCAAGTACGCCTGGAACGCCGGCATGTTCCTATGGCGCGCCGACACCTATCTCGCCGAGGCCGAGCGCTCGCAACCCGAACTCGCCGCCTTCATCCGCGATTTCCCGCCCGGCGATCCCGCCCCCTACCTCGCCGGACGCTTCCCCTCCCTCCCCAAGATCTCCGTCGATTACGCCATCATGGAGAAGGCTTCCCGCGTCATCGCCGCCCGCGCCGAATTCCCGTGGGATGACGTCGGCTCATGGAACGCCGTCCGCGACCACATCCCCGCCGACGCCGCGCGCAACGCCGTCCGCGGCACCGCCTTCGCGCTCGATGCCGCCGACAACATCGTCTTCTCCACCGGTCGGCCCGTCGCCCTCTGCGGCGTCGAGAACCTCATCGTCGTCGATGCCGGCGACGCCGTCCTCGTCTGCCACCGCGACCGCGACCAGGATGTCAAAAAGCTCCTCGCCCGATTGCCCGGCGCGCTCAAATAGCGCCTTGGAGTGCGGCAGTCCGACTGCCGCCTTCGAGGCGTCCCGGCCATCGAGAGGACTCCGCCGCCCCGCACGGCGCAGTCCGGACCTGCGCTCCGCAGGCGATCGCGTCACGCTGCGTCATCCGGTGTCCACACTGGCTGAAAGTCATCGTGGTCGCCGAGATGATCGCAGCGGAAGGAGCGCACCTTCTTTTGGAACGCCGGAGCGATGGTCGCTTCGAATGACGCGGCTGAGCAGAAAGGGTATCGGCTCGCCACCGGCACGAGCCCGTGGCGCACTGCATTGTGGATCACGTAATTGAGCCGTGGATAGTAGCTCTTCTCGAAGGTCAGGCAGCGATCCCAATATTGGTACCAGACCCGGCGTCCCGGGGTACCGTCGAGGGCATTGACGAACCTCGATGCATCCGAGTGCATGTGTTGGACCAGTGTCCGGATGTGACCCCCTCGTTCCGGGGATTTTGCGATGACGTGGTAATGATTCGAGAAAACCGCCCAGGCGCGCAACTCCCAGCACCGACTTTGGAAGACATCGAAGAGGACCTGCTGCAACCCTGCCAAGCGGCGCGCGTCGCTATAGATATTCTCTTTGCGCAACGTTGCGGCCGTGACCATGTATATGGTGTTTGGCAAGAAGATGTGCAAGGGGGCATGATGCCACGAGGTTACAGTGTATCCCGATCCCATGCCGGAATCGAGTAGCCGGGGCAGAGTGCTTTGCAAGGCGCAAGTCGTACTTGCGCACTCCGAAGGGGCCCACCCGGCCCAACTCCGTGCGACCAGTACCTTGGAGTGCGGCAGTCCGACTGCCGCCTTCGAGGCTTCCCGGCCACAACTCTGCTAAAAATCCATGAACCGCAGGACCCCCGACCCCATCCAAATACAGATGCCCCGCAGAGCGCGTTCCCCTTGGCCACGACGCATCCTCACCCTCGTCCTCGCCGTCGCCCTCACGCCCGCCTGTTCCCGTGGGCCCACTCCCCCGGCCCCGGGGCGCGCCGCCGGAGCCCCCGCCCCCCCACCCGCGCCCCCCGAGCCTCGGACCCCGCACCTTGATCCCGCCCCCCCCGCGCCAGTCCCGATCGAGGAAGGCGTCCACCTCATCCTGGCCCCCGACAGGCCCGAGCCGACCACCACTTTCGAGCTGCGCTTCGACTCGCCGGTCATCGCGCCCGACCGCGTCGGCGAAACCCCCGCCGAATCCCCGCTTCTCCTTGATCCGCCGCTCAGGGGCTCCTGGACTTGGCTGAGCACGCGCAGCGGCGTCTTCGCCCCCGAGGAACCTCTCCGCATGGCCCAGCGGTACGCCCTCTCCCTCGCCCCGATCAAAGATGCGGCCGGCAAACCCGTCGCCGCGCGCCTCGACCGCCGCATCGAGACCCCCGGACTCGAGATTCTCACCCGTCCGCCACAGCCCGAGACCAACGCCGTCGCCCGGCCCCATTTCGTCATCCATTTCAATGCCGACGTCGATCCCGCCGCGCTAGAACCCTACATCGCCTTTGCCGATGCCTCGGGTCGCGTGGCCCCCGCGTCGCTTGAGAGGCTCACCTCCTACTATGCCCTCGACGGGTACTACGCCGATGCCCCCGCCCTCGCCCCGTGGCACCTCCGCTTCCCGGGCGCGCAGATCCCCGAGGAAGCGCCCCGCTCGCCCGATGGCCGCACCCCCGTGCCCAACGCCATACAGGTCCGCCCCGTCGCACCCCTGCCTCCGGGCCAGGGCTGGCGCCTGATCCTCTAGCGGGGCCTCCCAGCCGACGGCGTCCCCGCCACCCTTGCGGACGACGCCATCTTCCCCATCGGCGATGTCCAACCCCTCCGCGTCACCGCGCTCGAACCCTCCAATGTCGTCGGCGGCAGACGCGGCGTCTCGCTCCACTTCAATAAGCCCGTCGGCGACGCCGACACGAACCTCCTGGCCCGCGCCATCGCCATCGAACCCCGGCCCCCGCAAATGACGATGTCCTCGGACTACTCCTCGATTTGGATCCAGGGCGATTTCGCCCTCGATACCGACTATGCCATCCGGGTCGGCACCGACCTCCGCGCCGAAGACGGCACCCCCCTCGATGCGCCGCACCAGGCAAGCGCCCGCCTCAGCCCCGTGCCCCCGCGGGTCTACTTCCCCGACGTCCACGCCTGGCAGCAGGCCCGCGGCAGGCGCACCTTCGATTTCCTCGCCGTCAACATCCCGTCCGTCCGCGCCCGCGCCCATCTCGTCGCCCCATCCGCCGCGCCCGATGCCTTCGCGCTCTTTGGCAAGGCGTACGTCCGCCCCTACGACGAGCGCGGCGAGGACGACATCGAGCCCTACCGCCGCGCGGACCTCGCCGCCGGTCCCTTTGCCGCCATGCGAAAATCGGGGGCGCTCACCACCGTCTGGGAGAAGACGCTCGACACGACCGCGCCCACCGACGAGACGAAGCGGGTAGCCCTCGACTGGGACGAGATCCTCGGCAAGGGCAAGGCCGGCATCGTGCTCCTCGAACTCGAGGCCGAGGCGCAGGGCAAACGGCTCGGGGCCCAGACCCTCGTCCAGCTCTCCGATATCGGCGCCGCACTCAAACGGGCCGGGGGCGAGTGGCACGCCTGGGCCTTCTCCAACCAGACCGGCGCCCCCATCCCCGACGCGCGCCTCGCCGCGGGGGACAGGTCGGCCACCGCCTCCGCCCATGGCCTCGCGCGGTTACCCGCCGCCGACCCGCGACTCCCCCTCTTGATCACCGCCGACGCCGACGCCGCCGTCTTCGAGCCTTGGCGCGGCGAGGGCGACCTCCCCCCCTGGGGTTTCGACATCCCCGTGGACTATGGCGCCGCCGAACGCACCGAAACTCCCCTGCGCATCTTCGTCTTCGGCGATCGCCTCGTCTACCAGCCCGGCGAGACCGTCCACCTCAAGGTCATCGCGCGAGCCCTCACCCCGGATGGCCTCGCCGCCCCGGGCGCGAAACACGCCCACCTCCGCTTGACGGACCGCCACGGGCGCGCGTTCTTCGACGAGGATGTCCCGCTGAGCGCCGCAGGCTCCGCCTCCGTCTCCGCCCCACTCCCCGCCGATGTCCTCGGCCACTGCAATGCACAGATCGAGATCGGCGAGTCCTCCGAATGGCACTACTTCCAGGTCGCCCACTATGAGCCCGACGCCTTCGAGGTCAAAATCTCGGGCGCCCGGGATTTCGGCGCCGCCGAACCCGTCGCCCTCGGGCTCGCGTGCCGCTACTACTTCGGCAAACCACTCAGCCGCGCGCGGGTCAAGTGGAGTGCGAGCGGCTCGGACGCCTACTTCGGCCCCGATGGTTTCTCCGAATTCAGTTTCCTGGACACGGCCTGCGCCTACTCCCTTCAGCCAGATCACCAGACGTCGAGCGAGGAGGGCGAGCTCACCATCGGGCCAGAGGGCCCCGCGCCGCTCGCCCTCGATGCGCCCCTCAACGCCGCGCGCCCCGTGCCCCGCGAGTTCCGTGCCCTCGTCGAGGTCACCGATATCAACCAGCAGACGGTCTCCGGTTCCGCCACGTTCACCCGCCACAGCTCCGACTTCTATCTCGGCCTCCGCGACCCCGAACAGGCCGCGCGCGCCGGCACCCCCATCCCCGTCGAAATGATCGCCGCCAACGCCGACGGCTCACCACGCCCGGAGCCCGTCCGCGCCACCGCACGTTTCTTTCGGGTCGAGTGGACCACCCGCAACATCGAGGGTGCCGGGCGGGCCCGCGTCTATGACAAGGAGGCGCGCCTCGTCAAACTCGCGGAATCTGACGTCACCTCCGGCAAGGTCCGCCGCTCCGGTTCCTCCTGGCGATGGTTGGCCGACTCGGGATCGAAGACCTCGTTCACCGCCGATGCCCCAGGCACCTATCTCCTCGAGGTCCAGGCCGCCGACCCCGCCGGTCGTCCCGTGCGCACCGCCCGCACATTCAACGTCTTCGGCGAGGGCGAGGCCGACTGGGATTACCGCGACGCCGCCCGCATCGACCTGGAGCCCGACCGCGAGGACTACCGCCCCGGCGACACGGCCTCCATCCTCGTCAAGACACCCATCGCGGGCACGGCCCTCGTCTCCGTGGAACGCGAGAGGGTCATGCGCACCTTCGTCACCGAGATCTCCCGATCCCAGAGTTCCCTGCGCGTCCCCCTCTCGGCCGGCGATGCGCCCAACGTCTTCGTCAGCGTCATACTCATCCGCGGCGCCGCCCACAGCCCCCGCGAGGCCCCCGCCCCCGAACACAGGTTCGGCTACTGCCAGCTCAGGGTCGGCAATCCCAAGACCCGCCTCCAGGTCGCCGTCAAGCCCGCCGCTGAAACGTACGCCCCGGGCAACCAGGTCGCCCTGGAGACCGGCGTCACCGACGCCTCGGGCTCGCCGGTCGAGGGTGCCGAGGTGACCCTCTACGCGGTCGATGAGGGCGTCCTCGCGCTCATGGGATACGAGACCCCCGACCCGCACCAGTTTTTTTATTCGCCCCGGCCCCTCGGCGTCGAGAGCTGGCTCACGCTCCCGTCCCTCCTGCCCGAGGATCCCGCGAAGCGCTCCTATGTCAACAAGGGCTTCATCGTGGGCGATGGCGGCGACTATGCCGAGACCCTGCGGCGCAAGATGCTGGCGTGCGCCTTCTGGAACGCAGCCATCCGCACCGACAGGCGCGGGCGCGCCGCGGCCACCTTCCAGGCCCCCGATAGCCTCACCCGCTATCGCGTGATCGCGGTCGCCGCCGCCGACGCGGGCCGCTTCGGGGCCGCCGAGTCCGCCTTCCGCATCCGCAAGCCTCTCATGCTCCAGCCCTCCGCCCCCGCGTTCGCGCGCACCGGTGACCGACTCACCGTCCGCGCCGTCGTCCAGAATGAGACCGGCGCCGATGGCGACTTCGATGTCTCCCTGGAAACCGGTGAGGGCGCCGCGGCCAGCGCGACCACCGATCCCCTCAGCAGGACCGTGCCCATCAAAGCCGGCGCCTCCGCCGCCATCGATTTTGATGTGCGCATCACCGGCGAGGGAACCTCCCGATGGATCTGGCGCGCCAGGGCCATTGCACCGGCCGATCGAAGCCCCGCCGCGAAGGCCCCCCGGCTCCAGCAGTCCACCAAGGGCGTCCGCGCGGATACCTCAGCAACAGTTGCCAGACAACCCAAGCCCGCCACCGACGCCGTCGAGACCACCCTGCAGATCCTGCGTCCGGTCGAACCGGTCCGGTTGGTCCAATCCACCCGCCTCACCGGCGGCGCCGTCAACCTGTTGGCAGGCACCGACCCCGCGGCGCTCGAAGGGCGCGGCACCATCAGGGTCACCGTCGCCAACACCCCGCTCGCCGAACTGGCCGACGCCACCGACAGCCTCATCCACTACCCCTACGGGTGCGCGGAGCAGACCGCCTCGTCCCTCCTGCCCGTCGTCGTCCTGCTGGATTCCGCCGATATCATCCCCGGGCTCAAGGGCCGGCAGCAGGAACTCGCGCGCATGGCCCGCACCGGCATCACCCGCCTGCTCAACATGCAAACACCTTCCGGCGGCCTCTCGTACTGGCCCGGGGCACGCGACCCCAGCCCATGGGCCAGCGCCTATGGCGCCGCGGTGCTCGCCATCGCGCGCCGCTCGGGCCAAGAGGTGCCCGGCGAGGCCATCGCCCGCCTCCACGAGTACATCCGCTCCCAGATGGCGAACACCGCGCAGCTCCGCGGCGATGCCGCGCTCGGTCCCCGCTGCCTCGCCGCCTGGGCCCTCGCCATCGGCGCCGCCGCCGAACCCTCCTACCACCAGATCCTCTTCGAGAAACGCGCCGAGCTCTCCCCGGAGAGTCGCTCCCTCCTCGCGCTCGCCATCCTCGAGGCCAACGGGCCCGAGAGCATGGCCCGCGATCTCGCCGGCTCCGCCGCCACCGGAGAGCGCGTCGCCTCGCTCTGGTTCGATGATCCCGCGCGCGATACCGCCCTCCGCATCATGGCCTGCACCATGACGGGCGCGCCGGATGCAACCCTCGCCCCGCTCATCGAACGGCTCCTCGACCTCCGCCAAAATGGCGACTGGCGCACGACCCAGGGCAACGCATGGGCCGTCTTCGCGCTCGCCGAATTCACCCGCCTCTCCGGCCAGGGCCTCTCCGCCGCCTCCGGGGGTCTCGCACGCGCCAAAACCCCCGCCCTCAGTTTCCACCTGCCCGCCGCCGGGGGTTTCACGGAGTCTTCCCTCGACCTCCCCTGGTCCGGTCCCCCGGAACTCACCCTCACCGCCAGGGATCACGCCACCGTCTATGCCCGCGCCATCATCGAATCCGTCCCGGACAGACCCGCCCCCGCGCGCCAGGATCGCGGATTCGCCATTTCCCGCGAATACCAGAAGGTGCTCGACGACGATTCCCTGGCCCCCGCCACCGACGTCTGCCTCGGAGACCGCATCCTCGTCACCCTCCGCATCCAGTCCGCCCGCGCCGCCGCCTACGTCGCCATCGAGGATCCCCTCCCCTGCGTCCTCGAGGCCGTGAATCCCAGCTTCAAGACGCGGGCCACGACCGGCGCCGACCAGGCGGGCGGAAACCTCTGGCCCGATCACCGCGAGCTCCGGGGCGATAAGATCGTCTGGTTCCGCGACCGCCTGCCCCCGGGCACCTGGAAAATCGCCTATCTGGCCCGCGCCCGTTCCATCGGCGAGGCCACTGCGCCGCCCGCCCGCATCTCCGAGATGTACCGCCCCGACCGCCTCGGCACCTCCGACGCACAGACGCTCGCCGTCGCCGCAGGCCCATGAACCCCGACCCGCAGCCGCAGACCGAAGGCCCCCGAAGTAGCCGAACGCGCCAGCGTTTGGCCCGGGCAGCGCGCCTCGTGCTAAAGCCTCTTGCGACCGCCCTCCTCCTCCTCCTCGCCGCCATCGCCATCGCCCCCCTCCCGCCCACCCTGCTCCAGCCCCCGCCCCAATCCCTCGAACTCACCGACCGCCACGGCACGCTCCTCCGCGAGATCCTCGACGGCGACGGACGCTACGCCAGACCCGCCGCGCTCGCCGAGATCTCCCCGCACCTCATCCGCGCCACCCTGGCCGCGGAAGATAGGCGCTTCTATCATCACCCCGGCGTCGACCCCGCCGCCATCGCCCGCGCCGCATGGGATGCCATCCGCCGCGGACGCGTCGTATCCGGCGGCTCCACCATCACCCAACAGCTGGTCAAGATCACGTCGGAGGGCAGCCGTCGGCGCACGCCATGGAACAAGCTCGTCGAATCGATCGCCGCCATCAAGCTCGACGCCCTTTGGACCAAGGATCGCATCCTCGAGGCCTACCTCAACCGCGTGAATTATGGCAACATGCGCCTGGGCTGCGCCGCCGCCGCGCGATTCTATTTCGACAAGCCCGTCGCCGACCTCTCGGTCGCCGAGGCGGCACAGCTCGCGGCCCTGCCCCGCTCGCCATCCCGCCTCAACCCCCTCCGCCACCCGTCCGCAGCCCGCGACGCCCAGCAACTCGTTCTCGGGCGCATGCTGCGCGACCGCTGGCTCTCGTTCGCCGAGTATCTCGCGGCCCTGGATGAGCGCATCGACCCCGGCGCCCGCCGCGTCGTCTTTCGCGCGCCGCACTTCGCCGACCTCGCCCTCGCCGGGGCCGGCGCCCGCGCCGGACTCGCCGCCACCACGCTCGACCTCGGCCTGAATGGCTTTGTCGAAGAATGCCTCCGCGCCCGCCTCGCGGCACTCGCCGACAAGCGCGTCTCGAACGGCGCCGCCGTCATCATCGACAACCGCACCGGAGAACTGCTCGCGCTCGTCGGCTCGGAGAACTACTTCCGGCCCGACTGCGGGCAGGTCAACGCCGCAACCGCACGCCGCTCGTCCGGCTCGACGCTCAAGCCGTTCACGTATCTGCTCGCCCTCCAGCGCGGCCACACGCCCGCCTCCGTCCTCGCCGATGTCCCATCGGAATTCCCCACCCCCACCGGCATGTTCCGCCCCATCAACTTCGACCAGTCCTTCCGCGGCCCCGTCCGCCTCCGCACCGCGCTGGCCAATTCGCTCAACGTGCCCGCCGTCCGCCTGCTCTCCGCCATCGGCGGCCCGGCGCCGTTGGCCGACGCCCTCCACGCGTGCGGCATCACCACCCTCGACAGCGCCCCGGAGCACTACGGGCTTGGCCTCACGGTCGGCAATGCCGAAGTCCGCCTCATTGAGTTGGCCAATGCCTACGCGTGCCTCGCGCGCCTCGGCATCTACCGCCCACTGCGCATATTCCGGGACGAGACCGCACCCTCCCCGCCCGATGAACGCCGCGTCTTCGACCCCGATGCCGCCTGGCTCATCGCCGATATCCTCAATGACGATTTCGCCCGCGCCCCGGCCTTTGGCCCACGTTCGGGCCTCGACACGGGTTTCGACGTGGCCTGCAAGACCGGCACGAGCTCCGACTTCCGCGACAACTGGGCGTTCGGGTACACCCCCGAGTTCACCGTCGGCACGTGGATCGGCAACTTCGATGGTTCCCCCATGCTGAACGTCTCCGGCGTCACCGGCGCCGCCCCGCTCCTCCGCGATATCTTCCGCCACCTCCACCGGACCCGGGGCACCGGTTGGTACCCCAGGCCCGTCCGCATCATCGACGCCAAGATCCACCCGATCACCGGGAAACGATCCGCGCCGCGCCAACCCGGCACCACCGAGCGCTTCATCGCCGGCCACTTGCCGCCCGCGGAGACCCCCGCCGATTACGACGCCGATGGCAGGCCGATCCTCGGCACAGAATTCGCCGCATGGCTCGCGGCCGCCCAACCCACCGGCCTCGCCCCCGCCACGCCCGACTCCCCCGCGATCCTCTC
>JADLBR010000185.1 GCA_020847615.1 Verrucomicrobiia bacterium | reverse complement strand
CGAATGCGACGCGTGTCTTTTGCGCCTTGCGCGAATCGATGGTCGCCGATGGCGCTCTCCTGGGGCACCCCGAGGTCCAGCGCTCGATTAAGGGCACGATGCTCGCCTCCGTCATCGGGTTGATATCTGCAGACGACGGTGCGAATCCGCTGGGATTGGCGCGGGCGCACAGTCGTCTCCGGATTGTCCGGCGGGCGGAGGAGTACGTGCATTCGCGAGGCCATGAGCCGGTCTACATTCCGGAGCTGAGCACCGCCATCGGCGTGAGCCAGCGGCTGCTGGAATATGCGTTCAGGGATTGCTATGGCCTGAGCCCCGCCAGATACCTCCGGTTGCGGCGCCTGCACGAGGCGCGGAGGCGCCTGCAGGCGGAGAGGCAGCGGGCGCCGCGTGTCACCGATGTGGCCGCGGATCTCGGTTTCTGGGATGCGGGGCGTTTCGCGGGGGACTATCGGAGGCTCTTCGGGGAATCGCCGTCGGCCACGCTAAGGGCGAACGCGATGGTGGGCGTTCCCCCGGAGAAGGGGAATGAGGATCAGCGAGGATGAGCGCTCTGATTCCCGTGCGGGTGGGACGGGGGGGTGGGAACGCTAAGCAGCGCTGATTTGCGCTGATGGGGAGGGGGATTGGCGTTCCCGCCTCAGAACCGCAGCACGAGGCTGAGGTTCACGAAGTGGGCCCAGGCCTTATCGTAGGCGCCGGAGAGGTGGCCATAGGCGGGGCTGTTGTCCAGATCGATGGAGTTGCGGCCCATGTCCATGGCGGTATAGCCGACGCCGATGGTGGTCTTCTCGCTCCAGTCGTATTGGATGCCGCCGGAGTAGCGGATCTGGCGGTCTACGGGCAGGGCGGGGTTGCGGGCATCGAGTTCGAAAGCGGAGGTATCGTAGGCCCAACCGACGGAGGCGGTCCACTTCTGCGCCGGGCGAATCCGGGCGCCGATGGCAAAGTGCCAGGTGTCGATCATGCGGAGTTCGTTTGAGACATTGACGTCCTCGACGGCATCGACGCGGACCTTGACGTCGCCGATGTCCTCCCAGTTTTGCCAGCCGACGTTGCCCATGAGGGCGAAGGCGGGCGTCACCTCCCAGACGACGCTGGTCATGACCTCCTGGGGCACGCGGAGGGTCAGTTCCATGTCGATGCGCTCGCAGTCGATCGCGTCGAGCAACCGTTTCATGAATTCCCCCTCGTCGGTGATCCGGAGGGTGTCTTTGAAGGTGAACTCCATGGGGGCCCGGTACACGGCGCCGACGCGGACGGCCCGGTGCGGTTGCAGGAGGATGCCGAAGTTGCCGCCGACCGACCACGCGTCATCGGAGAATTCGATGAGGCCATCGTCGAAATTCCCGTCGTCTTCGAGGACGCCATCGAGTTCGTCGATGTCGCCGGCGAAGTCCTCAAGGCGATCGCGGAGGGCGCCGCCTTTGCCGAGTATGCCGCCATGGCGCCCGCCGCCCCCGCCGGGGAGCCAGCCGCCGCCCCAGCCTGGCAGGCCGCCGATGATGTCGCCGATGCGCTCCAATCTCGCCTGCAAGTTGTCCAGGCCCCCGGCGATATCCTCGGCCAAGCCGCCCCCATTGTTCAGCATCATCTCGGAGGAGACGCGGCCATACCCGATGCTCACGCCGCCGCCGACGGAGAGCCAATCATTGATCTTGAGGGAGAACGAGGGCGTGACGCTGGCCACGAGGATCATCGCCTCTTGGGAGTAGTAGCGGCCCGCCCAGTCGGAGTCGTAACCGATGCTCGCGCCCATGAGGCCCACGGAACTCATGCCCAGCGCGAGACGGTCGTTGACCCGGTGCACGTAGAACGAGCCGAGGCCGGGAAGCAAGCCGCCGGCGTTGCCGCCCGCGCCGCCGTCGATGTCGGTTCTCTCATCGGGATCGAACTTGATGTCACTGATGATCGAGTAGGCGCCGCCGGCCCATGCGCTGCGGCCCAGGAGCACCATGCCGGCGGGATTGCCCCACGCGGTGGAGGCGTCCTCCGCGGCGGCCGCGCGCCCCGCGCTCGCGCGCCCGATGTCGGCGGAGCCGTTTTCATATGTGCCGAGGCCCGCGCCGAAGGCGGGTCCGGCGGAGCACGCGATGGCGAGCGCGGCAAAGGCGATGGCGGGTCGTCGGTGCATGGCTTTTCTCCTCACCCCGTCGGCGGGCAGCGCAACAGGCGGGCCGATGGGCGCATTAGGTTGTCGGGTGCTGCGCCGAAGCGCCACGTAAAAATCGCATGGGGCGGCGCAGGATTTGGAACGCTGATCTTCGCGAATCCCCGCTGATTTCTGTTGCGGTCCCCATCAGCGAAGATCAGCGTTCCAAAGTTCTCCGGTGGCCCGGCCGGTGGGCCAAACGCTGGCGCGTTCGGCTACATCCGGAACGTTTGACGGGCGGTTTCCGTGCCGATATGGTGCTCTAACACCCGCGGCCGAATCCCCTGCGGGTGGGAGGAATCCGCGATGCTCGGCATGCAGGAACTCTTGGCCTCGGCGGTGAAATTCGGCGCGTCGGATATCCACATCGTTCCCCTGAGACCGCCGCTGTTTCGGATCAACGGGGAGATGATCGAGAGCGAGTCCTCGCCCCTGAGCGCGGAGGACACGCGGCGGATCATCTTCGAGTCCTTGCCCGAGGGGCTGGTGGAGAAGTTCGAGTCCGAGAATGAGCTGGACGCCTCGATCGCGGCGGAGGGCGTCGGCGCGCGATTCCGGATGAACGTGCTGCGGCAGAAGGACGGCGTGGCGGCCGTGCTGCGCGTGATCCCGTCGGTGATCCCGTCCGCCGAAGAGATTGGCCTGGAGCCGCAGCTGGTGAAGTTGACGGAGTTGCCGCGCGGGTTGGTGCTGGTGACCGGGCCGACCGGGAGCGGGAAATCGACGACGCTGGCTTGCCTGATCAACATCATCAACGGGGCGCGCCGGGAGCACGTCGTGACGATCGAGGACCCGATCGAGTACGTGTACCCGAAGGGGAGCTGCGTCATCACGCAGCGGGAGATCGGGCCTCACTCGGCGAGCTTCGCGCAGGCGCTCAAGCGGGCGCTGCGGCAGGACCCGGACATCATCCTGATCGGCGAGATGCGGGACCTGGAGACGATAGGCGTGGCGCTGACATTGGCCGAGACGGGACATCTGGTCTTCGGGACGCTGCACACCACGGATGCGCCGCAGACCATCGACCGGATCATCGACGTGTTCCCGCCGTATCAGCAGCAGCAGGTGCGGGCGCAGTTGTCGGTGACCCTGAAGGCCGTGGCATGCCAGCAGTTGCTGCCGCGGGCGAGCGGGGAGGGGCGCGTGGCGGCGCGCGAGATCATGATCGTGGGCCCGGCCATCGCGAACCTGATCCGCGAGGGCAAGACGCACCAGATCTATAGCGCCATCGAGACCGGCGGCCGCGCCGGGATGAAGAGCCTAGACAAGGATCTGGCCGATCTCGTGCGCAAGGGCGTCGTGAGCCTCGATGTGGCCGCGGCGAAGGCCAACGATCCCGAGCAACTCAAGCGATTTGCCGGGGGAGGCGCAGGATGATCGGCAAGCTCAAGGCGATCCCGATGTTCGCCGGGTTTGGCGAGGCGGTGCTGGCGGAACTGGTGGGCGCGATGCGGTTGCGACAATGCGCGGAGGGGGAGACGATCTTCCGCGAGGGCGACGCGGGTGATAGCGTTTTCATCATCGACAGTGGCGGTGTCGAGATACTCAAGCAGGGCAAGACGCTGGCGGTGCTGGGCGCGGGGAAGATGTTCGGTGAGATGGCGTTCTACGAGGATGCCCCGCGGAGCGCGGACGCCGTGGCCAAGGGTGCGTGCTCGCTGTACGTCATCGGCAACGAGGAGTTCCGGCGCGTCATACTGGAACACTCGCGGGAGGGCGTGGCATTCCTCCTGGGGAACATCCGGGAGATGTCGCGTCGGCTGCGAGCGACGTCCCGTTTTCTGGTCACCGTGTTTGAAACGGGCAAGATGGTTGGGGAGGGCGGTTCCGACGCGGGCGAACTGGCGGGGCGCATCCTGGAGCGGCTCTTGGAGGACGTGCCGGGGGCGATGGGCGGGATGGTCATGCTTCTGAGTCCCTTCACGGGCGCGTATGACGAGGCGTGCCGATGCAGGGAGCCGGCCCTCGATCTCGCCGATGCCGAGGCGCTGGCGCTGGCGGGGGACGGGGGGACCATCCGGCGGAGGGACGATGCGCGCGCGCTGCTGGGCGTGCCGCTGAAGGACGAGGAGCGGGTGCTCGGCTATATCTGGATCGAGAAGGCCGCGGGGGATTCGTTTACCGCCGAGGAGGAGGTCATCGTAGCCGCGGTGGGCAATCAGGTGGGGCTGGGTGTCGCAAACGCCCTCCGCCGGCAGGAGGAGCGGAATCGCCAGCGCCTGGAGCAGGCCCGGATGCGGCGATTCTGACTCGAGAATTCGGGACGTAGCCGAACGCGCAAGCGTTTGGCCCGCGCCACCAGGGTCGTTGGCCAAACGCTTGCGCGTTCGGCTACATTGCCGGCATCGGTGGAGTCCCTCCGCGCGGGAGTCCCGCGGCAGACAGGAATATCTGCCTCACGCCGCTCAGAGATCCGGCTGGAGCTTGGCCTCGATGACGTAGGGGTCGTAGCCGGGGAACTCCACCTGGGTGCCGTCGACCCGGCGGGGGCAGGAGAGGCGGAACAGTTTGGTGTAGAGGATGATCGCGTTGAGGTTCCAGATGTCGGAGTGGCCGTTCATGATGTTCTTTTCCACGCGGAAGACCCAGAATCCGGAACGGTTCTTGACGTCGGGGTGCTCTTTTGGGTCGAGCATCGTGATCTGGGAGACGGTGCCGTCGGTGCCGTAGATGCGATAGGCGCCGGGGCCTTTGTCGTCCTTGGCCGCGGCGTTGAACTGGACGGTCTGCAGCATCTGTTTGAAATAGTCTGGGCTGGTTTTGTCGACGACGGCTTGGATGCGCTGCTTCGGGTCGGGCTCATAGATTTCGCCCGGCAGTCGCCAGGCGAGATCCGGGATGGAGTCGACTTGGCCGTTGAGCATGAATTGGTTGAATGGCGTGGTGCGCCGGAAGAAGAGGGACGAGCTGACGCCCTCGGTGGCAAATTTTTGGAAGGAACCCAGGGCGGTGCCGATGGTGGTTGCGATGGGGAAGGCGATCTTGGTGGCCGTGTCGGTCTCCGACGTGACGGACACGAAGTAGGGGGGCATCTTGTGGAAGTCCTCGCGGTCAGGCAGGAGCGAGCGGATGCGGCGCGTGTAGATCGCTTCGCCGGCGGAGTTGAGGAATAGGACCATGTCTGCGAAGCGGGGGATGGTGATCGCCCTGTCGGAACCGGCGCGGGCGATGCGTTCCCCGGCCTCGCGGGCCATCCACTGGGCGACGGCCTGCTCGAGGACCTTGGAGCCAAAGGAGTGGCCCATGAACACGAGGATTGGGTCGTCCGGTTTCGGGATCGGGTTGGGACGGCCCGCCTCGCGCAGCGCCATCAGGGTGGCGCCCATCGAGGCGGCGTCGCCCATGCGGGTGGCCGCAGCCCGGCGCGACCAGAAGGTCAGGAAACGGGGAACCCGCAACAACTGCTGGGAAACTGGGTCGGACCCCTTGACGACGAGTTCGCCGCGCCAGCCCAAGAACACGCCGTACACCTTGCGGCCCGATGCCTTGACCATCGGCATGTTGGCCATGGTCAGGAGGAAGTTCTTGAAACGCTGGGCGTCGCCTTCTGGCGTGGGGTCGAATTTTTCGAGGTCGCCCCAGACCTTGGCGCTGTTCTGCCAGCCGTGAATGAAGACGAAGAGGATGATCTTGTCCTGCTTCTTGATGTCATCGAGGACGTTGACCAACTGCGTGGCGTTCCAAAAACCGCCCATGTCGTCGAACTCGATGAACCCCATGCGACAACCCTCCGTCGCGTGCGGATTGTCCACGTGGACGTCGTAGATATTGGTGCCCTTGCCGGGGCCCGAGGCCGGAGTCGGCCGGGCGGCGGTCGCCTGCTGGGGGGCCTTGGTCACGGGGCGGCTGGCCGTCTGCCTGCCCATCGGGGTCCTTGGGCGGGCTTGCTCTGGGGTGGCGGTTGGCGCGGGCGCGCTGGCTGTCTGCGTCGCGTGCGCCCGCTGGGCCCTCTGCTCGTTGGCGGATTTGTAGGGTCCGTGGTACTGCCGGTTCGTGGCGCAGCCCGTTACGAGGAGCGCGGTCGCCAGAGGGATGGCAAGGTACCCGGGGATCGAGTGACTCATGTGAGCCGCATAGGCCAAAGGGGCGCCCCTTTCAACCTTGAACTTATTGCTGGCGCCGGTGCGCCTTATGGTTTCGCGGGGGCTCGCGGTTGCCGTCACGGCTTGCACGGGTTGACGGTCGCCCACACAATGCGCGGCCATGCGATACCGTCGTGCGAGAGTGGTCCCGGCCGTGGGTTTCTGTTGCGGTGTGCTCATGGCGGGTTTGGTCAGAGGGCGGGCCAGTGGCCAGGCGGAGAGCGGGGATGAAACCGTCGCCGGGTTGAAGGCGATGGTCGAGCAGCTCGCGGGGCAGGTGAAACAATTGCAGGACGAGGTCGCCGAGCTTCGCGCGGCCCGGGGATCGGGCGGGGAGACCTCGGCGGGCGCGAAGCCGGCATCCGGCGTCGAGGTCAAGATGGATCGCAAGGGTCTTCAGGTTGCAGATCGGGCCGGCGGCTATGAGATCAGTCTCCACGGGCAGATCCAGGTGGATGGCCGATTTCCGCTGAGCGATGACATCGATT
>JADLBR010000184.1 GCA_020847615.1 Verrucomicrobiia bacterium | reverse complement strand
TCGATGGCCCTGTGGTGATCCTCGGGCTTGATGTTGTTGCCCTTGATCACCGAGAGCATGCGGGCGTTGAAACTCTCGAACCCGATGTCGATGTGGCGGCAGCTCGCCCTCCGCATCAGTTTCAGCAAGTCGATGTCGCCCTCCTTGATCAGGCTGCTGCGGATCTGCGCGTCCCACTTGATCTTCCTGTGCAGGCCGCGCGCGATGATCAGCTCGCACATCTCGGCCGTGTGCTTCTTGTCGACGAAGAAGGTGTCGTCCGTGAACCACACCCACCGCGCCTTGTAGCGGCGCACCAGCTCCTCCATCTCGTCCACGATGTACTCGGGGGAATGCCGCCTCACCTTGCTCTTCACGGTGAAATTGACGCAGCAGAAGATGCACTTGAAGGGGCACGCCCGGCTCCCGTGGATCGTGTGGAAACGGTTCGATGTCGCCCCCCGCGACATGAAAAAGAGGTCGTAGTACCTCGGGCTGAGCAACTCCCGCGCCGCGTGGGGCATCTGGTCGAGGTCATCGACCAGTTCCCGCGGCGCCGTCGTGCGCATCTCTCCCCCGTCCAGATACGCGATCCCGTCAACCCCGGCCAGCCCCGCCCGATCCAGCTCGCCCCCTCCCTCGATCGCCAGATCGATCAGGTCCACCAGCGTCTGCTCCCCCTCCCCGATGACCGCCACGTCAAACCCGTGCCTCAGGACATCCCCCGGCGCGACCGTCGCGTGAATCCCCCCGCACGCGCTAGCGTGCCGCGCCCGCGCACGCTTCATCTCCCCGTTCAACCGGATCGCGTCCAGCATGAAGGGGCTCAGCGCCGTAAATCCCACGAACACCGGGTCGAACGCCACCACCTCGCCCACCGGGTCCTTCGAGAAATTCACGTCCACGATCCGGATGTCGATCGGGTGCCGGCACCTCGCCCTCGCGTACGCCGCCAGCATCGCCAGATTCAATGGCGGGAACGACGGGTTCCGCATCGGGTTGACCAGACAGACCCGGTGCTTCTCACCTTGAACCATTGCCATATCTTGTCGCCTTGGCCCTCCCCATGTCACTCTCGATTGGTGATCGACCGCTGCATGCTCCACCGGCTCGCCAACCCGATAGGGTCACCCTCCTGCCAGTTCCCGGCCCGTGGTCTCCCCAGCCCCCTTCAACGCGACGGGCTCGCGGGCCGGATCGCCTCCTCCTCCCGCCTTCTTCCGATATGGCTTCCTGTGCGACACGCCTCTCGAAATGAGCGCCAGAAAATCCTTGGTGTCCGAAAACAGCTGGCCGGGATTGAACAGGTCCTCGGCGGCCCGGCGGAAGATGAATGAGGGCCGAAGGTAAAACGCCCTATTGATCGAATGCAGCTGGTGAAAGAGGTATTCCTTGGAGAGCGTCGGCGTAACGTACACCGGATAATTGCCGGAGTATCCCTCACCGAACTCTTTCTCCGCAAACGCGTCAATCATCTCGAGGTTGATCTGGCCCTCGCGCTCGGCGATGTCGTAAAGCGGCGAGGCCGGGAACGGCAGGGGAAGCGACAACCCCATGATCCCGATTCCCCCGGAGAGGATCATCCGTTTGGTATCCTCGATCTCGGCCTCCGTCTCGGTCGGGTGGCCCAGCATGAAATAACAGGCCACGGTGATCCGTTCCTTGCGGCAGGCCGCGAACACCTCATAGATCGTCTCGTTGGTGAAATAGCCCTTGTGAACGACCTCGCGCCGCAGTCGCTCGTTGCCCGCCTCGATCCCGAAATTGATCTGCTCGCAGCCGGCCCGGCTCATCTGGCGAAGCAGTTCGGGGTCTACCAGGTCGATCCGGGTGTTGCATCGCCACCGCAACCGGAGCCTCTCGCGGATGAGCGCGTCGCACAGTTCCAACACCTTCTTGCGGCGCATCGTGAACGTGTCATCCTGGAAGTTGATCAACCCCCCATTCTCTCGGCGGACCTCCCGCAACTCGGCGATCAGGTGCCCGACGGACCGATATCGCACGCTCTTATCGATGGAGGGTCGGCTGCAGTAGTAGCATTTGTAGGGGCAGCCACGCGAAAAGAGCATCGACTCGTACCGGATATATCTGCCCCGGGGAACCAGCGTCCGGTCCGTCGGCGGTATGGTATCCAGATCCTTGACGACCACGCTGTGCTGGACCCGCGGGAGTTGGCCACCGTCCGACAGGGCGTGCAGCGATTCAAGAAAAGTGGCCTCGGCCTCGCCCGCGATTGCGTAATCAAACTCGTCCGGATGCCTGTCCACGAAGGTAAGGTCGGCGCTTATGTGGGGACCTCCCAGAAAAATGGGCGGTGCTCTATGGATCGCCTTGATGCATCGGGCGAGTTCCAGAGCCCCTTGGAGCTGCGGAGTCATCGCGTAGATGCCCACCGCAAACGGCTTGTCGGCAGAAATCTTTTGCGAGATCTCGGTGAGGCTGAGCGGCGAGACCGCCAAGTCGATGACCTCTGCGCGGATCGCCTTCGAGTGCCCATTGATGTAACTGGCTAACGACAACAGCCCGATCGGCGGCACCGAGCCGTCCAAAGTGAACGGGACACCGTTGGAAAAGTGCAACGGCGGATGAATCAGGATCAACCTTCTCATGGGACGGCCAAAGCGCTGCCTGCTCAATTCTGGTTCACGTCATGAACCCAGCCAATAAACACCGCCGCTAATGTGGGCATTACTTTTCAAATCGTCAAGGCTGTTGCAGCGCCGTGGCCACGATCATCCGCCCGTCGCTTTGTCGCGGCTCCGGCAGGTCCCCCAGAAACTTCGCCGCCACAGAAAGCTCAATCCAACCATCGCCCTCAAGAAGTACATCCCACACGCCAGCAGCGGGTTGCGCACGAGGCGATGCCACTTGCCGGCCTCCCAAAAAACACCCACGAACCGATACCACACCCCCAGTTGCCGCCGCACATCGGCATCATCAGCGCCCCATTTGGCGACGTAAGGTTGAAAGCTCCCAATGTAATATGACTTCTTCTTCAGATATCGTCCGAGATCGAACTCGGATTCATCGTGGAAGATTGCCGCTGGTGCCACGCGCCAGTCCACGCCCTTTCGCAGGATGTCGTCCCCGAGGCCCCAGTGGGGCGAGCTTCCCTCACACCGCGTCGCGTCGGCCAGCGCAATGGCGCCGATCCGCTTCATCTTCTTGTCGAGATCCCAATCCTCTGGACCGCTCCTGGCCTCAGCGAACCCGCCAACCCCCACGAACGCCGCCCGGGCGAAGAACCGGGCACCCTCGAGCACCGTGACAGCG
>JADLBR010000183.1 GCA_020847615.1 Verrucomicrobiia bacterium | reverse complement strand
CCTGAAGGCGGCACTACGAACCCAAGACCACGGGAATGTTCGTAGTGGTGCCTTTAGGCACTCCTCCACCCACCAGAAGTTTCCACATGAATGATGCGGCGCGTCCCCGCGCCGGCGGCGGGGCTAGCCCAAATCTTGCCGCAGCGCCTCCCGTAGCCGAACGCGTCTGCGTTTGGCCGCCAAAGCCTCACGGCTTCGGCTACATTTTCCCAAGCCGGTGGTGCCCCGCACGCGGCGCTCGGAATCTGTGTTGCATGGCCTGGCCCCCCTGCCGGACCCTGTTCTTGACCATTGCCCCCCGCCCCCGACTTTGGTAAGAAACTACACCATGTCGCAGGCAACAGGTTTCGATTATGCGCCGACGGGAAAGCCGCAGCCGGTGGTGCAGCCGGGCGAGTTCGTCTTCGCCTCGGCCTTCATGGACCACGGTCACATCTACGGCCAGACCAATGGCTTGCTCGAGGCGGGCGGGGTTTGCAAGTGGGCCTGGGATCCCGATCCGGCCCGCCTTAAGTCCTTCGTGGAGAAATACCCCGGCACAAAGCCCGCGCCCTCCTTCGAGGCCATCCTCGGCGACCCCGAGATCCGTCTCGTCACCGCCGCGGCCATACCCAACCGCCGTTGCGATATTGGGCTTCAGGTCCTCGACGCGGGCAAGGACTACCTCACCGACAAATCCCCGTTCACCACGCTCGCGCAGCTCGAGAAAGCCAAGACCAAGGTCAAGGCGACGGGCAAGAAGTATGCCGTCTGCTATTCGGAGCGCCTGCAGAACGAGGCCGGCTGGCAGGCCGGCGAACTGATCCGCGCCGGCGCGATCGGCGAGGTGCTCCAGGTCCTCATCATGGCCCCGCATCGCCTCTCGAAGGCCTCTCGCCCCGCCTGGTTTTTCGACAAGGAGTGCTACGGCGGCATCCTGACCGACATCGGCTCGCACCAGTTTGAGCAGTTCCTCACCTACTGCGGCGCGAAAGACGCGAAGATCGAGTTCGCCCGAGTATCCAACCGCGCCAATCCCGACAAGCCCGGCCTCGAGGATTTCGGCGAGGCGCTCCTGACCACCGACACCGGGGCCTCGTGCTACTGCCGCGTCGATTGGTTCACGCCCGATGGCAACCCCGTCTGGGGCGATGGTCGCACCTTCGTTTTGGGGACGACGGGCACGCTGGAGGTCAGGAAATACATCGACATCGCCCAGCCCGGCAACCCCGGCCAGCGCATCTACCTCATCGATTCCAAAAAGGTCGAGGTCATCGAGTGCCAGGGCAGGATCGGTTTTCCCTTCTTCGGAAAACTCATCCTGGATGTCCTGAACCGCACCGAGAACGCGATGACCCAGGAACACGCCTTCAAGGCCGCGGAACTCTCCATGAAGGCCCAGGCCATCGCTGATTCGGCCCGAGCCTAGCGCCCTGTTACCAAAACCAACCGATAGGAATTTGCTTGCGGCAGCCCTGTGGGCACAACCCGCCCCCATCGCCGCCCTGGGGTCTGCCAGCCCCGTAATAGGGGAAGGCGCTGTCTTGGAGAAGATGCCTCGTTGCGGACCGCGCCCCCCGGCAATAACCTATTACAGACAGCATCCAAGCCGATAAAGGAGTCCTCCATGAAACGGAAACATGTGCTGGGCACCGCGATCCTGGCGTTGCTGGCGATCCCCACCGCGATTGCCGTGGAGCCGGGACCGGACCTCAAAAGCCGCCTGCAGAAACGCACGTTCAAGGACGCCCAGGGCGATTCGCTCCCCTACCGGATCCACGTGCCGACACAGTACGACAAGAGCCGGAAGTATCCGCTGATTCTGTTCCTGCACGGGGCCGGCGGCCGGGGCGACGACAACCAGGCGCAGCTCAACAACGCCCAGGTGCTCCGCTTCATCAGCGACGAGGTGGCGGCCCAGCAGCCATGCATCTTCGTGGCCCCGCAATGTCCGAAGGGAGCCTTGTGGAGCCCGCGGCGACCCGACCTCACGGCCAGCGAGGGCGAACCGACCAAGCCCGAGATGCTCGTTTTGGAATTGCTCGACGCGCTGGAGAAGGAATTCTCCGTCGATCCGGCGCGGCGCTATGTGACAGGCCTGTCGATGGGCGGCTTCGGCTCGTTCGACCTGTGCCTGCGCCGACCCGACTACTTCGCGGCCGCAGTGCCGGTCTGCGGCGGCGCAGTCCCGGCCAATGCCAAGAAGATGGCATCGGTGGCTTTCTGGATCATGCACGGCGCCGACGACAAAGTGATCCCGCCCGACCTCTCGCGAAAAATGGTCGAAGCCCTCCAGGAGGCCAAGGCCGAGGTGAAATACACCGAGTATCCCGGCGTGGGACACGACTCGTGGGTCAAGGCGTACCAGGAGCCGGAACTGGTCGATTGGCTGTTCGCGCATCGCAGTCGGCCAGAAAATCCTTGAAGTGCCCGTGCGCGCACCGCCACAGCGGCGAGGCGCGCGGCTGGCGCGGAGGCCCTGCGTGGACTGCGGCGGCAGAGCGAAGCGCCGACGCCGCTTTGGTTTCCGGCGGAGCCGGCGCGATCCACCCGTTGCCCTCCCTACAGCCGTTTCAACGCCTCGCGCACCATCGCCTCGACCGAGGCCTTCGGATCGGCATCCAGCGCGGCCTTCGCCGCCTTGTGCGCCTCGGCCTGCTTGTAGCCCAGCGCGATCAGCGCCAGCACCGCATCGTTGACGGCACGCGCCTCGGGCGATGGCTCGTGCTCCGCCGATGCCGCCTCCCACGCCGCGGATACCCCGACCTTGTCCCTCAGTTCCACCACGATCTTCTCCGCCGTCTTCTTCCCGAGGCCCTTCACGCGCGCGATCGATGCCACATCGTTGCTCACCACCGCCGCCCGAAAACTCCTCACCGACATCCCGCTTAGCACCGCCAGCGCCAACCTCGGCCCCACGCCCGACACCGAATTGATCAGGAGCCGGAACAGCGCCCGCTCGTCGTCGGTCGCGAATCCGTACAGCAGGTGCGCGTCCTCCCGCACGACCAGGTGGGTCAACAGCTTCACCCCCGCTGGAGGCACCGGCAGTTGGTCGTACGTCGACATCGGGATGAATACCTCGTACCCCACGCCCCCCACCTCGACCTCGGCCTGCGTCGGTAGCGCCTTAACCAGCCGCCCATCCAGATACGCGATCATCCGCCCTTTCTAGCCCCCCCGCCTCCGCCGACAAGCCCATGCATGTTGGGTGTTGAATGTTGGTCGTGGGGCGTTGAGAATGTTCAATCCAAGTGCAATAGCCCTTGAAATATTCTATGCCCCCCTCACCGCCCGCCGCTGCCGCCGCGAATCCTCCCACCCGGCTCCTCGCCCTCGACGCCTATCGCGGTTTTATCATGCTCGCCATGGCCTCCGCCGGCCTCGGCATCCCCAAGATCGCCGAAAAGTTCCCCGAGAGCGGCTGCATGCAGACCCTCGCGTGGAGCCTGTCCCATGTCACCTGGGTCGGATGCGCCCCCTGGGATCTCATACAGCCCGCCTTCCTTTTCATGGTCGGGGTCGCCCTCCCGTATTCCCTCGCGCGGCGCCGCGAGCAGGGTGAGCCCTACGCCCGCACCCTCGGTCACGCCCTGTGGCGCGCCCTCATCCTTGTCGCCCTCGGCGTCTTTCTGGCATGCCAGTCCAAGAAGCAGTTTGCCGTCACCTTCACCAACACCCTCGCCCAGATCGGCCTTGCGTACCCCTTCGCCTTCCTCCTCACCAACCGCCGCCCCCGCATCCAGGTCGCCGCCGCCGTCGCCATCTTCGCCGCCTCGTGGCTCATGTTCGCCCTCTATCCGGCGCCGCCCGCCGATTTCAATTACGCCGCCGCCGCCGTCAAGGCCGACGAGCTCAAGCAGGTCACGTTCCCAGGCTTCTTCTCCCACTGGAATAAGAACGCCAACGTCGCGGCCGCCTTCGATGCCTGGTTCCTCAACCTCTTCCCCCAGGGTCCCGCCGCATTCGTCGCCAACTCGGGCGGCTATTGCACCCTCAACTTCATCCCCTCCATCATCACGATGCTCCTCGGCGTGATGGCCGGCGAGATGCTCCGCGGCCCGCGCGCCCCGCGCGGGAAACTCGCGCGCCTCGCTCTCGCCGGCATCGCCCTGCTGGTCCTCGGCGGGCTCCTGGGCCTCTTCCTCTGCCCCATCGTGAAGCGCCTCTGGACGCCCACCTTCGCGCTCTACAGCGGCGGCTGGGTGCTCCTCCTCCTCGCCGCATTCTTCGCGGCCACCGAGATCATCGGGTGGAAGAAATGGGCCTTCCCCCTCGTCGTCGTCGGCATGAACTCGATCGCCATCTACCTCATGTCACAATTGCTCTCCGGCTGGATCGCCTCCTCCCTCCGCATCTACCTCGGCAACGACGCCTTCTCCGGCACCTGGGGCCCCCTCGGGCAGCACGCCGCCACCCTCGCCACCCTCTGGATCGCCTGCCACTGGCTCTACCGGAAACGCATCTTCCTCAGAATCTGAACGCGGACCAAGACCCGTGCAGAAGCCTCGCGCCCCCGCGAACACCCCTCCTCTTGCAAATTTTCGATTATTAGCTAGGTTAGCTAACGATGATCGCCGTCAACATGCACGAGGCCAAGAGCCGCCTCTCGGAACTGGTCAAGGCCGTCGAGACCCGGCACGAGACCGTCGTGCTCTGCCGCGCAGGCGAGCCCGTCGCGGAGCTGCGCGCCGTGGCCAAACGCAAGGGCAGCCGTCTCAAGTTTGATCCGGCTCTCCGCGTGGCGTTCGCACCCGGGTATGACCCCACGGAACCCGTGTCGCCCGAGGACTGGCCGGAAGACGCCCGATGATCCTGCTGGACACCTGCGTCCTCCTCTGGCTGGCGCACGACACCAGTTGCCTGTCTGAAACCGCCCGTCGGAAGATGGATGTGCCAAACGAGCAGTGGGCAATTTCGGCAATTTCCGCATTCGAAGTTGGCCAGAAGAGCCTCTCCAAGAAACTCACCCTCCCTATGACCGTCGAACGGTGGTTCCCGGCAATGATCCGGCAGCACAACCTCGTCGAATTGCCCGTGACCGTGGAAATCGCCGCCCGCGCTACGCTCCTTCCCGATCTCCATCGCGACCCCATCGACAGAGTCCTCATCGCCACCGCGATGACGCACGACATACCTCTCATAAGCCCTGACGAGGCGATCCGCCAATACCCCGATCTTCAGACCCTCTGGTAGAATTTGACCTTCACGCTTTGGCCTTTCTCTTCGATGCGCATCGGCTCCCTCCAGCTCTCCCACCCCTATTGCCTCTCGCCGCTGGCGGGCTACACGAATCTGCCCTTCCGCCTCGTGATCCGAGAGATCGGCGGCGTGGGGCTCTGCACCACGGACCTCGTCAACGCGCGCTCGCTCCTGGAGGATAATCCCAAGGCCCGCCTCCTGACGCAGACGTGCCCCGGCGACAGTCCCTTGGCCGTCCAACTGTTCGGCAATTCGCCCGAGCACATGCGCGACGCGGCCGCGCTCCTGGAATCTCGCGGCATCCAGTCGGTGGACGTCAACATGGGCTGCCCTGTGCCCAAGGTCTGCAAGACGGGAGGCGGTTCGGCAATGATGGGCGATCCCGCGTCGGCGGCGCGCCTCGTCGCCGGCATGGTCAACGCCGTCAAGATCCCCGTGACCTGCAAGATGCGCCTCGGCTGGGACGACGAGAACATCACCGCCCCCGAGCTGGCGCGCGCACTGGCCGCCGTCGGCGCCGCGGCCATATTTGTCCACGGGCGCACCCGCGAGCAGGGCTTCTCGGGCCGCGTGAATCTCGATGGCATCCGCGCCGTCGTCGAGGCCGTCCCCGGCACCCCCGTCATCGGCAACGGCGACATCACCACGCCCGAGGCCGCGAAGGCCATGCTCGACCGGACGGGCTGCGCGGGCATCAGCATCGGGCGCGGCGCGTTCTACAACCCGTGGATCTTCCGGCACGTCGACCATTTCCTCCGCACGGGTGACACGCCGCCCGAGCCCACATTCGACGAGCGCTCGCGCGTCATGTCGCGACACCTCGAGCTGATGGTCGAGGTCTTCGGCGAGGCTCGGGGCTGCCGCATGTTCCGGAAGATCGGCCCGTGGTACGCGCGTCGCATGGGCCCCTCCCACGAGTTCAACCGCCGCATCACCCGCCTCGAGAGCCGCGCCCAATTCGCCGACATCGTCGGGTGGTACCGCACCTGGCGGAGGCAGTTCCTCGATCCATCGGGCGAACTCCAGCCCCGCTATCGGCCCGCCGCCCTCGCGCCCTCCTTCCTCCAGCCCGACGAAACCGCGGCGGCATCCCCCGCGACCATCCCGGTTCCCAAGGGGGCCGTCAGCTACTGGTAAAGAAGAGCCGCTTCCCTCACGGGGCCGCCCGAACAACGCGCGGCTCGATGGCCCCGATCACCTCGCCGGACTCCCCGGCCAGACGCCGCATGTTCTCCGCCGTGAGCAGGCCCGGCACGCGCTCGACCAAATAGTTGAAGGCACTCTTGTCCGCAAACGCGCAGCCCACCAGCCTGCGCCCCACCAAGCGCACATCGGGCACCGGGATTGCGACCGCCCCCTTTTCATCCGAAACCTCGAGCCGCGCCCGGATTGCCACCGCGGAACCAATCCAGGCCGGTCCCTTCCGTGCCCCCACCGGCCCGGGGTCCAGGATGAGCGTCTCCAATAACGCGGGCACGCGCGCGTCACCCTCCCCGCGCGGGCGCAAGACCGCGGCTATCTTGATCCGAATCGGACCCTGTTTCCCGCCTCCCGACACCTCCAGCGCCCTCACGTCAACGCCTTTGGCCTCGGCCAGAAATGCCCTGCAGAAAGCCTCGGAGCCCCCGCGCCAACCCACACGCTCGCCCAAGATCGCCGGCATCGCGCCCCGGATCTCCGCTTCCTCGTCGATCACGATCTCTCCCTTTTCCGCGAGCCGCGCCCTGCGGATCAGGCCAATCGCGGCCACGGCGGGAGATGCCGGCACATCGATCAGCCGCGGTTGCTTCGGATCGAGCACCAGCGCCCGCCTCGCCGCCACCTCCGCGGGCAGGGTGCCCATCGGATCCCCCTCCTTCTGGTAGCAATCCACGAACTGCTGCGCCAGTCCCGGCACGAACACGAGCATCCGATTGAAGTGCTCCAATGCGGGAATCCCCTCGTGAAACAGCCCTCCCGCGCACACGAGGGCCAGGCTCGACTCGATCCCCTCCGCGGCCAGCAGCGCGTGCAATGCGGCGGCATGGCCCCTCGAATCGGCCCGCTTGGCAGACAAGGCATCCGCCGCCCGCCCCGGCAGGCGCGCGCCGGCACCGTAACCCTCTCGCACGGCCTCCAGTTCCCCCTGCACATAGCGCGCGAGCACACCCACCTTCGCCTCCGTGCCATCGACCCCGGCTGTCGCCGCCCGGGCCGCGCCACGCACGGCCTCGGTCGGCGCCACCCGCTCCCCCACCAGGTCCAGATACTCCGACGCCAACCGCGGCCACCCGCCCGACGTCTCGCCAAACCAGACGTGCGGCAAATACACCTCACCGGGCGGCAAGAGTGGCTCGCCCGCCGGCTCGGCCGGAGGATTCTCCACAATCCAATGCGGCCTCGGTTGTCCCACCGGCTTCGGCACGCCCGAGGAACTGGTCGCGGCCACCGACTTGAAATCGCCCTCCACCCACAGGACGCTGCGGCGCACCGGCAGCGACCTCGAGAAACAATGCGGCATGAAAGGCACTTTCAATGCCGGCGCGGCGCGCCGGAACGTGACCGCCCACTCCACCGCATTCCCAACCCGAAGCCCGCCCAGATCCACCATCAGCCGCGCGACTCCCTCCCCGGCCTTGCCCTCGACCCGCCACTTCCCAGGCTCAATCTTCCTCAACTCCCCGCCCTTCTCATCGAGCACGACCGCCCTGTTCACATGCGGCAATTCGACCCTCGGATCAAACGCCTCCACGATCGCAGGAAACGCACCGAGCCCCGGCTCGGAAAGCACCCTCACCCGCCCATATCGTGTGGTCACGAGGGGCTCCCCGCGCCTGAATCGCAGCCCCGTCACCGCCCAGTCGTATCCGGCGCCCACCGCCTCCGCCCCGGCCGGAACCTCGTCCACCTGAAACAGCGCGCGCGGTACCTCGACCGCATCCACCGCCACGTCCAACACCGCCCCAACATCCTCCGCCTTCCTGGCCCGCAAGAAATCGGCCGCCGCCGCCAACGCGGGATCCTGCCCGTACGCCTTTATCCCGGCCTCGATCACCCGCAGCCCCTCGCTGAGCTGGCCCGTCTCCCCCAGCGCCAACGCCTTGACCGCCAGAGCGACGCGATTGGTCGGCTCGGCCCGCAGGATGCCGCCCGTCACATCCAGCGCTCGCCGCCCTTCGCCCGCGTCCAACGCGAAGATCGCCCGGCCCAGCGCCTCCCCGGTTCCAGGAACCTCTTCCGCCGGCGCCGCCACCCCCCCATCCAATTTCTGCGCCTCGCTCGCCCATTTGGCCGCATCGGTCGATGCACCGTGGCGCGTCAGGTATGCCGCCATGCGCCGATAGAGCCGGGCATGCAAATCCGCGACACCGCCTTTCATGGAACCCTCCGCGATCTTGAGCCCCTCGCCCCCGGCCAAAGAAACCCGCATCACCTGCTCATCCAGCAGCTCTTCCGAAACACCCTGCCGCTGATCCATCCATGCGCCGATCAGGTACCCCACGCCACGGTGCGCCGCGACCCGATATCGGTACGAGATGCCGCTCTTCTCCCGCGGAATGAAAATCACGAAATGCCGCTCGTCCGGAACGCCCCCGCCGGGAGCCGCCACCGTCCGCATCCTGGGTTCGCCCGGCTTGCGCCCGACCTCCGCGAGCACCGCCTCCGCCACCGCCCCCGTGTCCACCTTGGCCTGACCCCCCAGCCACACGGGCAATACGAACAACCCCTGGTCCTCCATCATCCCCAGCACAGCGAACTCCGAACCACCGATCCGACCCGCCTCCTCCGGCCATCGCTTCCACAGCCCGCCGGACAGCTTCACCCGGTATCCGTATGCCTCCGAATCGTAATAGCCCTTGGCCAGCAGCCGCAGCATCCCAAAATCCCCGCGGTATACCCATGCCAGGCCTCCGGCGCCCAGCAGCGCCAGCGCCAGCGGAAACGCCCCGGCCCAAATCGCCGCCACGGCATGACCGCCCCCATAGTTAAACCACCTCGGATGACGGCGCATCTGCCCAAGCCCAGAGACGGCCAAGCCTATCCCGGCGCAGAACATCGCCATCGCCAGTCCCGCCAGCACCCAAGACGTCGTCCGGTACACCGTGAATGCCAGCGCCCCGCTCACGTAGACCAGCAGCCAACTCGTCAGAACCACGACCAGGGATATCACCGCCCGCCGATTGACCGTGCGCCTCTTCCACACCTCCCAACATCGGACCGCGCCCAGCAACAGCAGACCAAGTCCCGCCACGAGAGAAAGCACCAGCGCGACCGCGCCCAGGGCCTGCACGGTCTTCACGACCGCCGACCCGGGATCAAACCAACTCGACACCGCCATAAGCACCCCGTTACCTTTCGCGCCAACCCCCACCCCGACAAGCCCAAAAACCGCCACAAAAGACATCATTGATTAGACGCCCTCAATCGGGCACAAATATCGCTAACCTTCTGCACCGATGGCCTCGCCCCCGCCCCTGCTGAGACCCGACCGATTGCCCCTTCCCGACGGCGCCACCATGGTGGCTTCGGTCGCCTTGGGCGCCGGGCGCCGCACCCTATTGGCGCGCCCGATCGCCGCCCTCATCGGCCTACTTCCCCTCCTCCCCATTGCCGCCATCGACGTGCTGAAGGGCCGCGCGCCTCAACCCCTGCTCTCCACCGCCTGTGCGCTCATCGGATATGTCCTGCTCGGCCCCGCCCTGGTCGGTTGCTGGCGCCACTATCTCCGCCTCGTCGACGGGGCCCGCCCTTCCCCAGCGGACTGGATGGCCGGGTACCGGTTCCTCCTGCCCACGCTCCTGGCCAACATCCTGCGCTCCGCGGCCGTCGCCATTGCGATCGTCCCGGCCGTCCTGCTTCTCGCCGTCTACCTCGTCGTCACCGGTTCCGGGCTCATCGATGGGGGAGCGCCCTCCGTCTCCGATATCGCCGCCTTCCTGCTCCTGGCGACGCCGGCGGCCGCTGGCATCATCTGCGTCAAATGCCTCACCTATCCCATCGAGATCCTCTTCGCCGACGGCAGGGCCGCTCGCTTCGGGCAATGCCTCGACGGAGCCGTCCGCCTCGCGTGGCGCAACATCAGACCCATCGCATGGATCTTCACCGCGTTCGGGCTGGTCGCCATTCCGCTCATGGCACTGGCCTTTTGGGTCGCGCCCATGCTGCCACAGCCCCCGCTCGATCCCGCGGCCTTGGCCGACCACCCCCTCGCCGACTCGCTCCCTGCCCTCCACCGCGTCGAGCGGGCCCTCAAACTCTCCGTCATCCCCCTCTTGCCATGGATCTTCCTCGCGCTCGCGCACGCCCATCGGCAGGTCCTTCCCGCGGCCCCGCAGCATCCCAAGGAGACACACGCATGACCCAGATCGGCAACATCGAATCAAAGCTCAAGGAGCGGCGCGTCTTCCGCCCGCACCGCGCCTTCGCCTCCAAGGCCCAGATCCGCAGCATGGCGCAGTACCGGCGCATGTGGCGCGAGTCCGTCCAGCACCCCGAGAGATTCTGGGGCCGCGCCGCCAAGGAACACATCGCGTGGTTCAAGGCGTGGCGCAAGGTCCTCGACTGGAAACCCCCCTTCGCCCAATGGTTCGTCGGCGGAAAACTCAACGTCTCCCACAACTGTATCGACCGCCACGCCACCGGCCCGCGCCGCAACAAGGCCGCCATCCTCTGGGAGGGCGAGCCAGGCGACTCGCGCACCATCACCTACGGCCAGCTCCACAGGGAAGTCTGCCTCTTCGCCAATGTCCTCAAGAAGCACGGCATCGCCGAGGGTGACCGCGTCATGATCTACATGCCCATGGTCCCGGAGGCCGCCATCGCCATGCTCGCCTGCGCCCGCATCGGCGCCGTCCACAGCGTCGTCTTCGGTGGCTTCAGCGCCCAGGCCCTCCGCGAGCGCATCCACGACTGCGGCGCCAAGATGGTCATCACCGCCGACGGGGGATGGCGCCGGGGCGCGGCCGTCCCCCTCAAGGCGGCCACCGACCAGGCCCTCGAGGACGCGCCCACCATCGGCCACGTCATCGTCCTGCGCCGCACCGGCCAGGAAGTCCCCATGCGCCCAGGCCGCGATTTCTGGTGGCACGACGAGGTCGCCTCCGTGCCCGCCGATTGCCCCCCCGCCAAACTCGATAGCGAGCACCCCCTGTTCATCCTCTACACCAGCGGCAGCACCGGAAAACCCAAGGGCATCCTCCACACCACCGGCGGCTTTCTCCTCCAGACCCACCTCACCACCAAGTATGTCTTCGACCTCCGCGAAGAGGACATCTTCTGGTGCACCGCCGACGTCGGCTGGATCACCGGGCACACCTACACCGTGTATGGGGCCCTCTCCAATGGCTCCACCACCCTGCTCTACGAGGGCGCCCCCAACCAGCCCGGCCCCGACCGCTTCTGGGCCGTCGTCGCCAAGTACGGCGTCAACATCCTCTATACCGCGCCCACCGCCATCCGCGCCTTCATCAAATGGGGCGACGAGCACCCCGCCAGACACGACCTCTCCTCGCTCCGCCTCCTCGGCAGCGTCGGCGAGCCCATCAACCCCGAGGCCTGGATGTGGTACCACAGGGTCATCGGCGGCAACCGCTGCCCCATCGTCGATACCTGGTGGCAGACGGAGACCGGCAGCCACATGATCACCCCGCTCCCCGGCGCCACCCCCACCAAGCCCGGCTCCGGCACCCTCCCCTTCTTCGGCATCGATGCCGCCGTCGTCGACGACGAGGGCAAAGAGGTTCCCCCAAACGTCGGCGGCAAGCTCGTCATCCGAAAACCCTGGCCCTCCATGCTCCGCGGGCTCTACGGCGACCCAGATCGCTACAGGAACGTCTATTGGTCCGAGATACCGGGAATGTATTTCTCCGGCGACGGCGCCCGCCGCGACAAAGACGGCTACTTCTGGATCGTCGGCCGCATCGATGACGTCCTCAACGTCTCCGGACACCGCATCGGCACCGCCGAGGTCGAGAGCGCCATCGTCAGCCACAACAAGGTCGCCGAGGCCGCCGCCGTCGGACGCCCCGACGCACTCAAGGGCCAGGCACTCGTCGTCTTCGTGACCGTCCGCGGCGGCGTCCAGGCCGACGACGAGCTCAAGGGCGAACTCCGCGAGCATGTCGCCAAAGAGATCGGCCCCTTCGCCAAGCCCGACGACATCGTCTTCACCGACGGCCTCCCGAAGACGCGCTCCGGCAAAATCATGCGCCGCCTGCTCCGCGAGGTCGCCGCCGGTGGCGAGGTCAAGGGCGACACCACCACCCTCGACGACTTCTCCGTCATCGCCAAACTCCGCGGCATCGAGGACTGACGGATTGGAATTTGGTATTGCCGTCCTGCCGAACGGAAATCCCCCTCGCCTGCCCCGTAATAGGGGAAGGCGGCGTCCTCGATAAGCGGCACCAGCAGGATGCGGTGAGATCCTCGACAAGATCAGTGGCCGTTCCGGCAGCCCACATGAGGCACACGCGCTTATCGAGCCTGCCATCTGGTCCATCCTCGCCCAAGCGGTCGCGGGATGCATGGTCGTCGCTGCGGCGAAAGATGCCCCTGGGATCGGCCTTGGCGGCAGGCCGGTGCGCGTGCTCGCGCCCAAGGCCCTTCGTGATCGGGTCCAGCCGCCATCTGCAACCGGACCGTCGAAGCCGTCTGTGAACCGGTGAATTCCCTCTCGGAGGAGGCCCTACCCAAACCGGTCCCTGTTGACCTACCTCACCGCCGCCCAGATCCGGTGCACGTCGTCGTGCTCCTCGAGCGACTGCAGGAACTCCCCGACCTCCGCGCGCTGGGCCTCGCTCAACTCCGGGTATTGCTTCGGGAGGTATCCCATCTCGCTCGTGACCACCGCCCAGCCGTTGGCCCTCAACCAATCCGACACCGCCTTGACCTCCGTCCGCCCGGTGATGAACCGCGCCCCGCACGCCCCCGCCGGAATGTCGTCGTTCTGCCCGTGCCCCAGCGGCTCCACCTCGTTCGCGCCCGCCTCAATGGCCGCGGCCTCTCTGTCCGTGGCCACCTCCGGCCTGTGCGCTTCCACGATGCCCACTTGATCAAATAGAAACCTGTTGCTTCCCGCCGGTCCCAGGTGCCCCTGGCGGAAAAGCACTCGGATCTCCGGGGCCGTCCGGTTGTTGTTATCGGTCACGACCTCGACAATCACCGGCACCTTGTGCGGCGCGTACCCCTCGAAGGTCACGTGCTCCATCGCGTCCTTCTCGCCACCGGCCCCGGCGCCTTTCTGGATCGCCCGATCGATCACGTCCCGCGACACGCTCTCCCGACGAGCCTTCTCGATCGCCGCCGCCAGGCGCGCGTTCAGCTTCGGGTCCGCCCCGCCCTGCCGCGCCGCAATCGTCAGTTCCTTGACGAGTTTGCCCGTCGCCTGCGACTTCTTGAGCGATGCCACCGCCCGTTTTGCGTGCAACCACTGTCTGCCCATGCCTCTCCTCTGGTTTCAAGTTTCAGGTTTCAGGTTTCAAGGCTTGAAACTTGAAACCTGAAACTCCTAATGCGCCTCGAGCCAATTCGCCCCCACCCCCATGTCCACCACGACGGGCACCCTGAGCCTGATCGCATCCCGCATCGCCGCCCCGACGATCTCCCGGACCCGCGGCTCCTCGTCACGGCGCAGGTCAAAGACCAGTTCGTCGTGAACCTGAAGGACCATCCGGGTCTCCAGGCCCGCGGCGCCCAGTCCCTCGTGCACCCGGGCCATCGCGATCTTGATCATGTCCGCCGCCGTCCCCTGGATCGGCGTATTGATGGCGTTGCGCTCCTCCGCCTGCCGCGCCGTCGCGTTGGCGGAAT
>JADLBR010000182.1 GCA_020847615.1 Verrucomicrobiia bacterium | reverse complement strand
TGCTGGGATTCCTTGCGTTGGATCAACTGGACTTTGGTGGGATAGGGCATGAAGCAATCTACGCACATAACTAGATACAGCAACCATAAAATGCTCGCAGGATCCATAGTCAGGGCCAAACCCGAGGAATCTGTCGGACAAAGTCCGACAGATTCCTAGCCCGACAGCCCGGAGAAGGGGTGGTCCCGAAGCACCTCCCAGATCGTGTCGTTGATGGCCCGTGCGTTCTCGGGCGTGATGGCCAGCAGATCTCCGCCATCGTGGTGCGGGTCGTCGCCGTACTTGGGGCGGTCGTTGTAGAGCTTCCAATCGAGTTTCCCGGGGTGGTCCTCGAACAGGCAGGCGTAGAACATCGCCGCCGCGGTGTAGCGCGGCAGGCCGAAACGGATGTGCTGCACGTCGGTATAGAAGTCACGGATGTCGCGGCAGCCGGGCACCTGGCCGGCGCGCATCCGCCTGTCGATTTCGAGAAACAGATCGCCGGAGGGGATCATGCGCAACCGCCCTGCCTTCCATAGCTCGGGGAAGCGCCCCTGCAGCCCGCGGAAGACCTGGTAGCTGAAATCCCGCGTGCGGTTGACGTGGCCCTCCCATGGCATTTCGGTCTTTGGGTCATACGCCTGCGACCATTTTGCGGCGTAATCGAACGCCCCGCGGTCGGGAAACTCCGCGGCCCGAAGTTTCTCCTTGCCCCTGGCCCATTCGGGCAACTGGTCCGGCGGGGGAACTTCCCCGCTATCCATGGGCGCCCAGACCTGGTAGATGAACACGCGCCCTTCCGAATTGAGTTTCAGGTAGAGCCGCATCAGGTCACTCGCCGCGCCGAGATCGCCCACGTCTTTCTTGCCGCTCAGCTTCCGGCCCCACATGTTGTCGGTTTCGCGAGTCAGGTATTGGCCAAACAGCTGCAAAACGACCGCATCCCATCTTTGCCCGTAGAATTTCTTCCCGTGATAACCGGCCGTCTTGATCAGATTCTCATCCAGGGTCAGGTCGCCCTTCGATCCCGCGCCAAAGATGTCCTTCCCAGCGGCGAGTTCCTCCCGGTGCTGCCAGAGCTGCCAGCCCGCGCCCAGCCACGCCCAGTTCTGCCACTCCTTCCCAGCGCCCTTGCCCAAGTCCCCGTGCCAGTCGGGATTCGTGGCGCCGGTGAGGCTGTTGCCGAAATAGAACGCGCGCAGGCCATCCGATCCTTCTCCGCCGAAGGCTGCGGCCGCCAAGGCCATGGACGCCGCGGTCACCCACAAGGACATAGCGCGCGTCGCCGCCATTGCGTTTCCCTCAAAAACTCACGCGCCCGCAAACAACCGGCGCGCATTCCCCACGCTGACCTTGTGCGCGGCGACGGCGTCCATCGTCTCGGGCGAACCCTTCTCCACGGCCTGTTCCAAGGAGAGCTGCGGCCTCAGGCCGCGGCCTTTCAGCCACTCCGCCAGCCGCGCGTAATCGATGTCGCCCTCGGCGGTGAAGACCTCGGACCACTTCCCGCCGATCGACTGCCGCAGGTGCAGTTCGACGATCCGGTCACCATAGTGCTCGATCACATCAAACAGCGCCACCTGCGAGTCGCCGCAACCGCGGAAAACCCAGTGCGCGTCGAGGCAGAATTTAACGTATTCGGGATCCGTCGCGGTCAGCATATGGTGGAACTCGCGGGCGCCATGGCGCAGCTCGATGTCGTGGTTGTGATACGCGAGCACCATCCCCAGCTTCCGCAGTTCCGCCCCGAGCCGATCCAATGCCCGCCCTTGAAAAATGAGCTGCTCGTCCGTCTTGTTCTCCGGCCCGCCCCATTTTATTGGCGAGGGATTGGTGACAACGATCCTCGTGCCCAATTCCGCCGCCCGGCGGGCTACCGCCAAAACGCTCTCAATGCTGGCGTCGGCCTGCGCCGCGTCGTGCAGCGTGCTGTTCACGTAGAGCGACCGCATCTCCAGCCCGTACGCCCTCAGCCGCGCGCCGAGCCCGTCGAATTCCTCAGGCTTCAGGAAACTCGCCTCGTAGCCATCGATCCCGGCCGAGGCGATCGCACCGAGCAACTCGTCCCCGTGCGGGGGATACTTCTTCCCCTCGCGCCTGGCGAACGTGCCCCAGGGGTAGGTATTCGTCGCGATGTGCCCCTTCTGGCCCGGCGCGGCCCGCACCGCGGTCGCCGCCACGGCCGCCGCCGCATTCAGAATGAAGGTCCTCCGATGCATGCTCACTCCTCGACTAAGAACGGGATGTTCCCGTAGGCGATGTGCCCCTTGCCATCCTTCGCGGTAAAGAAAAGCCGATACCGCCCGGGCTTGCCGGGGGCGGTGAACTCGATCGTTGCGACGGAAGGATCGCGGATCAGACCCTCGATGGGTTTTGCCCGTTTCTCCATGCCTCCCGCGTACGAGCCGGGCGGGATCTCGACCTCGGGCCGGATGTCCCAGCCGAACACCAGCGGATCGGACTCGGGGTCTACGACCCGGGCCCCGGCCCGGTACCGCTGTCCCGCCTTGAGGCGCGTCGCCCTCGGATCAGGGAACCCGTCGATCCCGAGACCATCGATCGCGGGGGCGCGATTCGCGGGCCACTTGCCGGTCCAGAGATGCTGCAGCACATCGATCGATTCGGTCTGGAGCCCATCGCAGAATAGCCCGTACCACGTGTGGGTCGTTTCCTGCTTCTCGCTCCAATAGAAGGCGAACGACCCCAGGCAGTGCGTCCGATCGGCGAGGATCACCTTGCGATACCGATCATCGATCACCCGCGCCTTCTCGCTGCTGGTCTGCTCGATCGGCACCCGCCAAGAGGTTTTCGGCACCTCCCAGTGGCCCGTCGGACCCCATTCGGTGACCGCGTAAGGTTTCGGCCAATGCCGACGCACCAACTCGGTCGCACGGGCGATGTCCCCGTAGGCATTGATGCCCAAGAGGTCCATGTCCGGGCAACCCGCCGCCATTTCCAGGACCTTCTTCTCCATGCGACCCGTGCCCACCACCGTCATGACGGGATGGCTTGGGTCGAGCCGCTTGATCGCGATCGCGATGTCGTTCAGGCGTTCCCAGATTCGCGCATTATATGCCTTGCCACCCGGTATATGATCCAGCTCGTTCCCGACCGCCCAGAACATGACCGCCGGGTGATCTTTTAACCCCCGGACAACATCAAGGGCGGCCTGCTTCTGCTTCTCGACCTGTGCGGGATCATCCCAATCCATGCCATCGCGTTCGCCGCGGACACGGAGGTTGGCCATGGCGGCGAGGCCCGCCGCGTGCGCGGCGTCCAAGGACGCCTTGTTCGCGGCCGTGCGCACGGCATTCCCGCCACATGCCCGCAACACATCGAAGCGGTTTGGCGCGACGGCGCCCCGGATATAGAAGGGTTCTCCGTCTTTGAGCAACTGCCAGCCCTCACCCTCGGGCGCGATCCCCCATTCCGCCAAGGCGGTCGATGCGCTCAGCGCGAAGAACAGAAGGGTCACCGCGTTGCCGGGACGGCTCGAGGCTCGATGCCTCATGATTCCCTCTTAGCCGCCGCCATCCACCCGGCGGCCTCCCGGTTGGCCTCTGTGATCGCGCGGATGGCTTCCGCGTCGGGACCCTCCGCCGCGTCTCGGAGGGCGCGCTTACGGGTCTCGTTGCGGAGATAGGCCCCGCAAAGATGATACCCGATGCAGCCGGGGAGCCCCCGCAAGCGGCGGAGGGTCTCGGCGTACGCGGCACCATCGTGGCGCATGTAACCGTCCGGCCCCTTGATGCTGATGGCGTGGTCCGCCAACAGCACCGGCTTGCCGGTCATCTCGTGCCATCGCGTCAGATTCTCGCACACGGCGTCGGGTTTCGCGAAATGCTGGAAACTCAGGACATCCACGAACGGCTTGGCCGCCTCCACGACCTCGGCGGCGATGGGCCGGCCGGCCTCGTAGCGGTCGCCCAAGATCAGGTGGTTCTTGTCGTATCGTCGGATCGCCTCGTGCGTGATGCGATAGTATGCCGTCGCCATGTCATACAGTTCCTTCCGGCCCGACTCCGTCTTCAGCTTCTCCGGATCGAATAGCGGCCCCTTCCACTCGTTCTCGGGCCGCACGTGGATCCAGGTCGGGCAATCGATGTAAAAATATCCGATGAGCTTCGGGTCGTCCCTCATGCGCGCGCAATGCTCGCGGGCGACGTAGTCGCACCACTCCGCGAACTCCGGGCTGGAGAAGGTCGGGTGCCGCGTCTCGGCCTCCCACTGGTGGAAATCGGCGAACGGCAACTGGTGGCAATACGGCATGCCCAGCCACTGATACTCCTCGTGGGTGAAGGCGCGCGAATGGCGATGATTCGTCAGCCCGCGAGTCACCACCTCCTGCGTCCAGCCCACGCAGTTGAAACCCCATGCCCGCAGGTCGGGCGCGACAGCATCCTTGAGCCACCGCTCCATCGAATTGCCATACTTGCGCTCCCAGAGATCGCCGTTGGACAGATATCGCAAAGGCGACGGGTCGATGTGATTCAGCCCGATCGAGAAGAACGGCGATCCGTCAGGCGCGATGAGCCACCGGCGGCCACCGCGCTGGCCGAGGGAGAAGAATCTCCCCGATTCCCCGGCCCGCGCCAGCCCGCCACGGCCCGGCGACACTAACATCCCGCCGAGCGCCAGACCGGAACGCGCGACGAATGAGCGGCGGGAGATACGCATCACGCGCACCACGGCCTCGGCCTCTTGGCCGCGGCCACCAAAACGTTTCGCGCGACCGTGGCATCATCCGCGATCTGGAAGTCAAACATCCCAGCCAGGATGAAATCCGCGCCATTCTCGAAAGCGTAGCGGAAGCCGTCCTGGGGACCGATCGCGCCCGCGGCCATGACCTTGAATGCGATCCATGGCTTGGCCACGCCTTTCATGAAGGCGGCGGTCTCCTCTGGGTTGCCGCACCAATATCCCGGCACCTCCGCGTAGTCGGCCTTCAGGTCGCCGCGCGGGTACCTCTCCTGCCGCTCCCGGAGCGCCGCAAGTTCCTCCGGCTTCGGCGCGTTCGGGTACTTCAGGTGGTGGAAGGTCTTCACGTAGAATTCCACCGGCAGCTTATTCGTCTCGCAGTATTGCACGACATCGAGGCCGTGGCTCGCGACCCCGGCCGGCACCCCACTGGCGCCGATGATGTTGAGCATCTCACCGATCATCGCGCCCTTGCCCTCGTTCACGAGGGGCCCGGCCAGCATTCCCGGGACATACAGCGCGTCCGCGCCGCCGTCGATAAGCCGCGGGACCACCCGGTTGTAGCCCTCCAGGTCGTTGACCTGCTTGCCATCGCCATCGATCCAAGGGGCGATGATCCATTTCATCTTCCCCCCATGCTTGTCGCGGTACTCCTTGAACAGCTTTTCGATCCGGGGCTCGGAATGGGTCATGAATGTGTTGATCCCGTGCGCCTCCGCCATCGCAAAAGTCTCGAAAATCTTCTCGTCGGTGTTGTACTGCCGCGAGAGCTCGTCCACGTAACGCAGGCCCCGGCTGTGCATGTAAAACGTGATGTGGTTCGTCCCCAGCATCAGCCGGCCCAGTTCCAGATCGCCGATCTTGCCCCTCGGCATCGGCGCCGCCGCCGCCGTTCTCGCCACCTGGGGGGCGGCCGTCGCCGCCAGCGCACCGCCGCTTACCATCTTCAGAAAATTCCTGCGGTTTCTCATCCTTCCTCCCTTTTAGCCGCCGCGGGAAAATTCCCACGAAAAAAAATCGCCTTGATCGCCAAGAGACCACAACCGACCATCCGTTGGGATCTCTAGGGGAAAGGATGGCCATCCATGCCGGGACACTTCATCCCGCCGCACGGCGGATACAAGACGATGCTCGCGTTTCAGAAAGCGCGGGTCGTTTACGATGGGACGGTTCAGTTCTGCAGACGCTTTCTGGATCGGTACGACCGCACCATCGGCCAGATGGTGCAGGCCGCGCGCTCGGGCAAACAGAATATCCTCGAGGGCAGTGAGGCCTCCGGCACCTCCAAGGAGACCGAGATCAAGCTGACCAACGTCGCCCGCGCCAGCCTCGAGGAATTGCTGGAAGACTACCACGATTTCCTGAGGACCCATGGGCTACGCCTCTGGGACAAGGGCAGCCGGGAGGCGCAGTTCGTTCGGAGGCTCGGTGCCCGGAAGGATGCGTCCTATGAGTCGTATAGGACCTATATCGAGACCCGCCCACCCGAGGTGGTCGCCAACATCCTGGTCTGCCTGATCCACCAGAAAAACTACTTGTTGGACCAGTTGCTCCGCAGGCTGGAGAAGGACTTCCTGGCCCAGGGCGGCCTGCGCGAGCGCATGACCCGGGCGCGACTCGAGGCGCGAGGGAAGATCACTCCCAGAACTTCTGGCGGTGGCCCGCGGCCAAGCCCCTGAGTTCCTCAAGTGCCTTCGCGTGCCCAGGGTCGTTGGCAAGGTCTTTCCATTCCTTGGGGTCGGCCCGCATGTCGTAGAGCTCGGAGGGCTGTTTGCCGTCCGCGTATTCGAAGTAGCGATATCGCTCCGTGCTGACGGCGAGCCACGCGGGCTTTCCCTCCCTGGCGCCGATGCTGAACGCGGGATGGTCCCACGGGGCGGCGGGATCATCCAGCAGGGGCCGGAGGCTGCGCCCCGCAAGATCGTTGCGGGTGGGCAAGCCCGCCAGGTCCACCAGGGTGGGGTAGAGATCAACGTATTCCACGACGCGACGGCACACCCTCCCCCCGGCGTGGCCAGGGGCCGCTACGATCATCGGCACGCCACAGGCTTCCTCGTAGGGTATGCCCTTGCCCCAATAACCGTTCCGCGAACCGAGCAGGTAACCGTTATCGCCGATCATGACCACGACGGTGCTGCCCCAGAGATTGTTTCGGTCCATCGCCTCCAGCACGCGCCCGAGCTGCCGGTCCATGAAGCTGATGCACGCAAAATACCCGCGCGTGGCGGCCCGGCGCGACTCGGCCGAGGCCGTGGCGCGCTTCTGCTTCCCGCCCGGACGCGGCACGGGCCCCGCCTCCGGCAGGGGAACGACGGACGGGTCGTATCGGTCAAAGAATTCCTCGGGCGCGAACCACGGCAGGTGCGGGCGGCGAAACCCGCAGGCGATAAGGAAGGGCTTGTCGCCTTTGGCCGCCCCGTCGATCAGGCTGGCGATGCGCCTCGAGATGATGCCATCCACGAGCCTCTCGTCGCCCACGTCCAGCTTGCCCCACGTCCCCTTCTCGCCCGCGTCGCCATCCAATTCCCCCTTATCCACCATGTTGCCGGACAAACCCAGCTTCTCGGGCTCGCTGGGCTGATAGATGATCTGGTTCCCCGGCGTACCCTCCTCGGTCACGTCCCAGCACTCGGGGACATCGCGCCCGATGTGGAAGACCTTCCCCACCCTCGCGGTGAAATACCCCTGTCGCTTGAAGTATTCTGGCAGGAAGACCGCGTCCTTCAACGACGGGGTCCGCGACGCGCCCTCGTTGCCAAACATCTTGGTCTGCTCGGGGCGGCGCCCGCTCAGGAACGACACCCGCGACGGGCTGCACACCGGATACTGACAATAGGCGCGCTCGAAGCGGAGGCCGCGCGCCGCCAGCGCGTCGACGTTCGGCGATTTCACGACGGCGTCGCCGAAGCACCCCACGTGGCGGTTCAGGTCGTCCGCGATGATGAAGAGCACGTTCGTCGGCGCCCCCGGGCAGGCCGCCGCGATGCCCATCGTGAGAAATAGCCATTCTCTTGTCATGGGTATACCCCTTTCATTTCGCCGGCCCCAGGAATGCCCTGGGCGGACAGCGCCCATCGAGGCCTCCCGCCGGATCCTTGGCCAGATCCGGCTCGGCCAGCATCCGCTTCACGTTGTCGAAACACCCCTTCGGGTGAGCAGCCCAGAAAAGATAATTTAATTTAAGCTTTTCTTGCGCCAGGCGCAGGTGCTCGCGAACCGGGATGGGCGTTTCCTCCTCGGGGGTGACGGCGACGCTGTTCCTGTCGTGGCCACGGTCGAATGCCGCCGTCCGCTTCTTGTTCGCCACCGAATAGTCGGGCGACTGCACCGCCGCGCCGAGCGGCACGACCCCGGACATCTTCGGGTAGAGACGGTAGACGCCCTTCTTGGGATCGGAGACGCCATCGGGACGCGGGTAGACGTCGGGACCCCCGAGACCGACGCCGATCTCTTTCATGTAATCGGTGAGCTGCTCCAACAGGTCGGGCGGATAGTTCGCATATTGTATCACGACGGTGTTCGGAAACGCGCGCCGCACGGCGAGCATTCTCTGCTTCAGCGCCTCCATGTAGCCGATGGGCGTGTACGCCTCGACGCCATCCTGTGGGGACTTTGCCAGGTTCGCCGAGGGGGCGGTCTCGGGAAGGACCACGGCCTCCAAAACGGGTTCCCGATCGAGCTCTCGCCCGAGCGCCACGGACAGCGCGTCCATGCGCTCGCCCACTTTCGCGTTCCAGAGCACGGGGTTGAGCGACCCGCTGCTGGCGCGATAGACGCCGCCGCCATACCCGGGGCCGCGGAGATAGGCGGGGGCATAGCAGCCATCCTTGCCGAAGGCCTTGTACTGGAGCTGGAGCACCAGGCGCTTGCCATGTCTTTGGAGCAGGGCCAGGTCGGACCGCACGGCGGAGAAATCATAGCGCCCATGCTCCGGCTCGAGCAGGTTCCACGCGTAGCATTTCTGCACGCCGCGAAAATGCTGCGCGAGATGCTCCGGCCCGATCTTCCCGTGACCGACGAAGACATAGTGTCCGGGATGCCATTTTGCGGGACTTCCGGCCCGAGCGTCCGGCGCAGCGACCGACAGCGCGGCCACCAACGCCAGCTTCCAGATCAGCAGGCCGAGGCCACGGGATCGCCGACTATGCCCAGATCGCATGGGTTCACCAAAACACATCATGGCCCAGAATCGACGGAAACGTCGGCGATCTCCAGCCCATCTTCGGGCGCCGTTGTCGAAATCAGGAGCAGCATGACGGCGGTATCGGCGGCGCGGGTCCCGGCCGAGGGCATGAGGGGACGCATCGCATCGGCGCGGATCTCCGCCACGCGCCACTGCCCCTGGGCGACGCCATCGCCGGCCGCGGGGATGGTCGCTTCGAAATTGCCGCCGAAGACCCGGCCCTGCCGCAGGGTGCTGATCAAGACCGAGACGGCCGCCGGCCGCGCCGTGCGATAGCGAAAACGGATGACGCTGCCGGCTTCGATCGAGACGAACTTTCGGACCCTCTCGGTGGGGCCGCGCACGGAGATGCCGTGGCGAATGATCGCGGTGCCATCCGCCCTGCGCTTCGCGACATACGGTCGCGCACCGATGCGCGGGGTCGGATCGCCCGCGTCGCCATGGGGCATCACGAGCGCTCGCACCCGTTCCGCGTCTTCCCGGCCAAGGCCCAGCCTCCAGTGGCTCGGGGCGTCGGTCGGCGCGCGGGCGGCCATGGGTTCGGCATTCCCAAGGGTCGCGACGGCCGCCCTGTCGGCGGCCACGTCGACCGCCTGGCCATCGGCGGTGCGCCGCATGCGGACGACGCCGCGCTGCACGCTGATGCCGGTCTTCTCTGGCTCCGCGGCCACGGCGAACGCCGTGCCGAGCACCTCGATCACCGCGGTCGGCGTCCGCACGACCAGGGGCCTGCCGCTCGGTTGCGGGGCAACGTCGGCGGAGAGCGTGCCGGTGCGAAGATGGATCAGTTTCTGGGATCCCTCCGAGATGTCCGCCTGCGTTTCGCCGCCGAGGACGACGGTGGTGCCATCGGCGAAGGCGAGGGTGGCGCTGGAACCCAGGCCATCGGTCTCGAAGGTGCCCGCCTCGAGCCGGGCCCCATCCGCGAGGCCCGCGCGCGCGGAGCCGTCGGCACCCGCCCAAGAGAGGGATCCATCGGTAGCAGCGACCGTGACGATGGGCGATGTTCCCGAGAGGTGGGACCGGAACAGCAGCCCGCCGAGGATCGCGGCCGCCACGACCGACGCCGCGAGGGCGAAGTGTTCCAGTCTCGCCCAGCGTGGCGCGCGCGCGGCCCGCGCGACGGCGGTCGCGGCGGAGGCGTAATCCCAATGCAACGCGGCATGCATCGCCATGAACCTCCGGTAATGGCCCCGTGCCCCCGCATCGTCGCGCAATATGGTTGCGAGTCTCATCTCACCGTCGGGCTCGAGCGCCCCATCCGCAAGGGCATTCAACAGCCCCTCCAGTTCCTCCGGGATCCGGCCGTTCATGCGCGCGCCTCCCTCGCGAGCCGTCGCTCGATGCAGAGCATGAGCGCGCGGCGGATGCGCCGGAGCATCTCCGAGAGCGCCTTTGGCGTGGTGCCGCGCTCGCGGGCCATGTCGTTCACGGATCCCCCCGGCTCGTAACGCCGCGCGACCAGTTGCCGCTGGTCTGGCGCGAGCCTCTTCAGGCATTCCAGCAGGGCCGCGCGCCGCGGCTCCATATCGGCGGCCTCGGCCACCGCCTCGTCGGCGATCTGCGCCAGCAGCGCGTCATCGAACGCCAGCCGCGAGCGCTTCTTTCGTTTGAGATGGGCCATCGCCTGGAACTGCGCGACGCGAAAGGCCCACGGCATGAAGTTCCGCGAAGGGTCGAACTCGCCCGCCTTCTGCCAGAGGACGATGTTCGTCTCCTGGAGCACGTCGTCGGCATCCGCCGGATTGCGCAACAGGGATACCAGAAAGGCATACAGGGCGCGCTGCGCGCGCGTCATTTCGGCTATGAACTGCGCCGGGGGGCCGGGCTGCACGGGATGATCCATCTGGATTTACTTAGCAAAAAGATGCCTCCTCCCACGCGGAAAATGAAGGTGCCGCGGAGTGGCCTCCACCGGGGCCTCGGGCATCAGGCGCCCCGTCGCGCCGGCATCCCCCTCAACAGAACCGGGGCGGTTGACCCGTGGTGGCGAGGACCGCGTGCCACGCCGGGCCATCGGGATCCAGGCACTTCTTCTGGCGCGCGAGCATCTCGATGGGCACGTGGACAAAATGGTCGTGGAGGCAACCGATGACCAGGCCCGTCTTGCCCGCCATGGCCGCGTGCACCGCATTGCGTGCGTACAGATCGCACAGGACCGCGTCCTCGGAATCCGCGGGCACGCTGCGGATGATGTAGCTCGGATCGAAATACCGGATCGGCGCATCGATCCCATCCGCCTTGAAACACGACGCGATCCGCTCTCGGAGAAACAGGCCTATGTCCCCCAACTTCACGTTGCCCGAGGCGTCCCTGCCCCCGACATCCGCCTGGAATAGATCCTGGCCCGCGCCCTCGGCCACCACGACGAGCGCGTGACCGCGCGTGAGGATGCGGCGCTTGAGCGCCGCCAGGAAGCCGCCCTCTCCCTCCAGCTTGAACGGGATCTCGGGCACCAGGCAGAAATTGACATCCTGGCTCGCGATGGTCGCTCCCGCCGCGATGAATCCCGCGTGCCTGCCCATGAGCTTGACCAGGGCAATCCCGTTCGGCGTGCTGTGAGCCTCGGTGTGCGCGCAGTGGAGCACCTTGGCCGCCTCCTCGACCGCCGTGAGAAATCCGAAGGTCCGCGACACGAAGGCCACGTCGTTGTCGATGGTCTTCGGGACGCCGACGACGGCAAGCGGATATCCGCGGCGACGCGCCTCCTGGAACAGGTCGTTGCCGCCGCGCTGCGTGCCGTCGCCCCCGACCACGAACAGCATATTGATCTTGCGGCGAATCAATTCGTCCACGGCGATGTTGGTGTCCACCGGGCCGCGCGAGGTGCCCAGTACGGTGCCTCCCTCCTTGTGGATGTCGTCCACAAAGTCCGGCGCCAGCGCCACCGGCTCCCTGGCCCGCGCGGGATCCAGGCCCCGGTAGCCATCGCGGAAGCCCAGCACCTCCCGCACCCCGTACGAGTGGTGCAGCTCGAGGAAAATGGACCTCACCACGTTGTTCAGGCCCGGGCACAGTCCCCCGCAAGTCACGATGCCCGCGCGGGCCGCCGCCGGATCGAAAAATATCCTTGCCCGCGGACCCGCCAATTCGAACTCGATGCCGCCATCCCTCGGCGCGTCCGGATCCCGCACGATCTCGACGGGGAGCCGCGCCCGATCGCTGACGCTTCGACGCAGCGGCGACGCGAACCGCGCCTCGCCCAGTGTGGTGACGTCCATGGCGCGCTCCCCCCTCACTCGTTCTCGAGCGCCGCCTTGATCTCCTGCAGCTCCTTTAGCCGCTCCGGGCCGACCTCCGGAAACTTCAGGCCGAGGCGCTCCATCGCGGCGCAGACGACCTCCGACACCGCCAGCCGCGCGAACCACTTGTTGTCCGCCGGAATCACGAACCATGGCGCGTGTTTGGTGCTCGTGTTAACCAGCATGTCCTCAAACGCGTCCTGGTAGTCCCCCCAAAAACCCCGCTCCTTGTAGTCCGCCACCGAGAACTTCCAGTTCTTCTCCGGCTCGTTGATCCGCGACAGGAACCGCTTCTTCTGCTCCTTCTTCGAGATGTTCAGGAAAAACTTCAATACGATGATCCCGTTCCTCACGAGGTACTTCTCGAAGTCATTGATCTGCCCAAAACGGCGCTTCCAGATCCCGTCGCCGATCTCCTCGCCGGGGAGTTTCTGCTTCGCGAGAAACTCGGGATGGACGCGCACCACGAGGACCTCCTCGTAGTACGACCTGTTGAATATCCCGATCATGCCCCGGGCGGGCAGCGCCTTGTTCGCCCGCCAGAGGTAATCGTGGTCCAGCTCCTCCGCCGAGGGCGACTTGAAACTGGTGACCTGGCACCCCTGCGGGTTGACGCCCGACATCACGTGCCGGATCGCGCCGTCCTTGCCGGCCGCATCCATCGCCTGAAAGATCAGCAGCAGCGCATAGGTGTCCTGCGCGTATAACTTCTCCTGCAGTTCGGCCAATCGCTCGACGTTCTTGGCGACCTTCTCCAGCGCGCCCTCCTTGTCGTCGTATCCCCCGGTAAAGTCCGGGTCGTAGTCCTTCTTGAGCGAGATCTTCTCGTCCGGCGGCACCATGATGTCGCGGAGTTTGAACTCCACCTTTTCCCCTCCGCCCATCTTGATCTTGATTTCCCTGTCGGGGTCGATGTTGAACTTCATGGAGCGCCTCCCGTTGCTTATGTGCACAACCTAGTCGAGCCGGGCGCCGTTTGCCACGTAAATGTGGCCGTCTTGTTCTGGGCAAGCCGCATCGGACCCCGGCGGTGTCGCAGGGCCATCGGCCAAATTTTCACCCGGGATGATCGGTCGCGTCCCACTTCGGGTCACCCGAGAATTCGCGGCCGAAACCGCGAGGCTTTGGCGGCCAAACGGTCGCGCGTTCGGCCACGGGATGCGATGCGCGATTTTCGGGCCAGCCCCGCACGCACCTCAGCGCTCTAGCGCCAGGGCAAAGTACTCCCGGTCCAAGATCCGGTAATAGAGCCACGACGGCAGGCGATCGTAGTACGGCTGCACATCGCGCACCACCCCGGCCTGCGACTTGTGGACATCCAGCAGGGCCCGCTTCGTGGCGGCCACGGGCGTGATCCTCACGGCGACCGTCGGTGCCGGAAGGCCCCTGCCCGGATCTTGCGGGTACCGCTTGCGGAATGCGTCGACGTGCTTTCGGGCGATGTCGATCATCGGTCCTGGCAGCGTCGCCTGATAGAGCCGGCGCACGGGGAACTCCGGCTTGGCCGCGCCGGCCTCCACCACCTCCCTCACCCATCGCCCCACCTGCGCGTGATCGGGATGCCCGTAAAACCCCACGTTCTCATCGAAGGTCACAACCACGCTCGGGCGCACGCGCCCGATCAGTTCGCCGATCGCCCCGCGCGCGGACATGGCATCCGTGCCCGGCAGCCCGCCATCGGGGAACCCGAGCACGACGACCTCCTCCGCCCCGAGAACCCGCCCCGCCGCGCGCGCTTCCGCCTCCCGCTCCCGGCCAACTTCCTCCGCCTTCTTCCCTTCCACCTTCGCCCGCTCCCCCCGCGTGAGGTACACGAGCACCAGCCGCGCGCCCGACTCCCCGGCCATCCGAGCGAGCGTCCCCGCGCTCGTTATCTCATCATCGGGATGGGCCCACGCACACATCACCACCTTCGGCGCATCGGGCGGGAACAGGCTGCTCGCGGTCGCCACCGATCCGTCGTTGATCGCGCGACGCAGCGCCCAGGACGCGAGCACGGGCAGCAGAAGCCCGCCGACCACCAGCGCCCACACAACTCGTCGCATCCACATGGTGCCATTCTCACTGCCTGCACACCCATGTCCAGCAACCTGTTGGACGGACCACGCACCCGATCAACGGAGGAAAACCTCTGGACATCGCCGGGGCCCAGCCACATAAGCACCCCACCGGGCACCGACACCACGAATGAAAATACTCACCGCGGGCCGCGCCCCCATCTCCTCCCCCATCGGCGTGAAACTCATCGGGCTTGAGGATATCGTGGGCGCATTCCTCTGCGGCATCGCCATCGATCGGACCCCCGGACACTCGCCCGCCCGAGAATCTAGCCAACAAGAATAGGGAGAAACATGAGCCTGCCATCGATGAATGACATACCGCTATGGGCCGTATTCGCGATCATGGTGGCGACCGTCCTGGCCTCGCTGACGATCGGCTATCGCGTCGGGATGGTGGTCCGAAAGCGTGTCGAGGGGGAACCCGAGGGCCCGATCGGGGGCGTGGTCGGCGCGACGCTCGGCCTGCTCGCCTTCATGCTGGCGTTCACCTTCGGGGTGACCACCAACCGATTCGACGCGAGGAAACAGCTCCTCCTCGACGAGGTCAACGCACTCCGCACGGCCGCGCTGCGCGCCGATCTGCTCCCGGAACCCCACCGGACCGAGTGCGGCAGGCTCGTTAGGCTGTACGTGGACAGCCGCCTGCGCGCGGTTGCGGACACGGCCAATATGCCAGCGGCGATCAAAGAGGCCGAGCGCATCCAATCCGAGCTGTGGTCCCACGCCGTCGCGCTCGCGCGCGCCGACATGAACTCCGACATCGGCGCGCTATTCGTCGAGGCGATCAACAGCGTCGTTGAAATCCACACGTCGCGGACCACGGTGGGATTGCAGTACCGCATCCCCCAGATTGTCTGGAGCATCCTGCTCCTCCTGACGGTCTTGAGCATGGTCGCGGTCGGCTACCAGTTCGGCATCGTGGGCCGCTGCAGCGCCGCCGAGGTCGTGATCCTCGCGCTCAGCTTTTCCCTGGTCGTTCTTCTCATCGCCGACCTGGATCGCTCCACGGGCGGCCTGGTGACGGTGAACCAGCAACCGATGATCGATCTGCAGCAGCGGCTTTCCGGGAACCCCTGACTCGAAAACCCCCGTAGCTGAACGGGAATCCCGCGGCCGAACGCAATTCCGGTAGCCGAACGCGTGAGCGTTTGGCCGCCAAGGCCTCACGGCCCCGGCTACAATTTCCGCCCCGATGGTCCGGCGGCTGCCGGATGGGATCTGGCTCGAAAAGAGCCGCAACGTCTCCCGTAGCCAAACGCTCACGCTTTCGGCTACACGATCCGCCCCGGCGTTGCCACGCTCGGCGGGGCCCACGCTCCACCAGCCCCCCGCCCGAACCCACCCCTCACGGGCGCGGCTACCCCGAGCCCTCGATCAGGTACAGATGCATCGGCCCCTTTCCCTTCACCTCGACGGCCCCGCGGGGCTCGCAGCGGCACCAGCCCTGTATCCGGCGGAAGACCTCCTCGCTGACCTGGATGCGCCCCGGCACGCCGTGCGACTCCAGTCGGCTCGCGGTATTCACGGTGTCGCCCCAGATGTCATAGATGAACTTGCGTATGCCGATGACACCGGCCACGACACTCCCCACGTGGATCCCGATGCGAAGCCGCATGCCCCCCGATTCCGCACCCAGTTCGTCGATGGCCCGCTGCATCGCGAGCGCCAGGCGCACCATCCGATCCAGGTGATCCGGCATCGGCTCTGGCAGGCTGCCCGCCACCATGTACGCGTCGCCGATGGTCTTGATCTTCTCTAGGCCGTGCTCCTCGACGAGTCTGTCAAACAGGGAGAAGACGCGATTGAGCAACCCGACCAGCTCGCCCGGCGACAGCTTCGCCGACATCGGGGTGAAACCGGCGATGTCCGCGAACAGCACCGAGACGTCGTCGAAGCGGTCGGCGATGATGCCCGATTGTCTCTTGAGTTTCTCGGCTATGGGCGCGGGCAACACGTTGAGCAGAAGCCGCGTGTTCTCCTTGTTGAGCCGGTCGATCGTCAGGTGGGTCCGGACGCGCGCGAGCAGTTCATGCGCGTTGAAGGGCTTGCTGACATAGTCCACCGCTCCCAGCTCGAAGCCGCGCACGATGTCATCCGTCTCGGATTTCGCGCTCAGGAAGATGATCGGCAGGTCCCGCCATCGCGGCGACGCCTTGATCTGGCGGCACGCCTCGTAGCCATCCATCTCCGGCATCATGATGTCCATGAGCACCAGGTCGGGGCGCATCTTCTCGATGACCTGGAGGGCCTGCCGCCCGTTCGTGGCGACGCTGATCTGATAGTCCTGTTCCTTCAGGATGGCGGTCAGCGTCTGGATATTCGCCGGCGTGTCCTCGACAATGAGGATACGACCTTTGGTTGCGGGAAGGGCGTCGCTCATGCGGGAATGAGTCCTTTCTCTGTCGCCACCTTTTGAAGCTGCGCGAGCGCGTCCGCGAAGGCGAACCGACCCACGTGCCGCTCAAATTCGGCGAACACCTCGCCGGGAAACAGGGCCTGAAATGCCCCGCGGTTGGCCTCCAGGCAGTCCGCCGCCGAGGGATCGAATTGATTGAGGTGATCGATCATCTCACGGACGGCACGGCCCACCGCCTCGGGGTCTGGCGCCGCGACCGCGGTCGCCTGCGCCTCGGCCCCCGGGAGCGCGGCGCGCAGGCGCTCCACGAACTCCCCGAGGATCGCGGTGAACTCCGCCAGCGGCGGCGCGAATTGGGCTGGGGGAGCCTTGCCGGCGATCGCCTTCTCCAATGCGGCGGCCGCCCCTTGGACGGCACCGGCGCCGAGGCTGCCAGCGACCCCTTTGACGGTGTGGGCCAAACGCTCGGCCAGGGGCCTATCATTTCGGTCCAGCGCCTCGGCCACCTGTTCGGCCGCGGGCCCCTGCTGTGCCACGAATTGGCGCAACAGCTTCAGGTACAGCTTCCGGTTCCCCGCGACCCTGCGCAGGCCGTCAGCCGTATCGAGTCCGGCCACCGAAGGGATCTCCTCGATCGCCGCGGGCTCGTGGCGGGTCTCTGCCCGGGCATTCGGCGCCCTCGAGCCGACGTTGTGGAGGCGCTCGAGCGTATCGAATAACAGCGCGGGATCGATCGGTTTGGCGACGTGCCCATTCATGCCCCCGTCCATGCAGCGCTGGCGCTCCTCGATCGTGGCGTGCGCGGTCATGGCGATGATCGGCAACCCGGCGAACCGGCCGTCGGAACGGATCTTTGCCGTGGCCTGATGCCCATCCATCTCGGGCATCTGCAGGTCCATGAGCACGGCATCATAGGGCGGCGGGATGGGGCCGCCGAACAGCAGGTCCACCGCCTCGCGCCCATTGCGGGCGATGTCCACCCGCGCGCCGACGCCCTCGAGCAACTCGACGGCGATCTGCTGGTTGATCTCGTTGTCCTCCGCAAGCAGGACGCGCATGCCGCCCAGGCGCGAGCTATCGCCGGCCGTCTCGCCCGGGGCGGTCGCCCGTTCACCCGGGGGGCCCGCGAATACGCTCACCAGCGAGTCCACCAGCATCGACTTCGTGACCGGCTTGACGAGGAACCCATCCAGGCGCAGGTGCTCGGCCTCCTCGCGCACCTCCTCGCGGCCGAACGCGGTCACCATGATGATCGCAGGATGCTTGTGCAGCGAGCTGTCGTTCTTGATCTGCCTCGAGGCCTGAAGTCCGTCCATGCCGGGCATCCGCCAGTCCATGAAGACCACGTCGTAGGGCGCGTCGGAATCGCGTTCCCTGATCGCGGCAATCGCCTCGGGCCCAGAGCTGACCGCGTCCACGCGCTCAGCCAGTGAAGCGAGCGATCCCACGAGGATCTCGCGAGCGGCCGCGTTGTCGTCCACCACGAGCACTCGGAGATCCTCGAACCGCCCCGGCACGATCTTGCCCGAGGCGGCGGCCTCGCCGACGCCGAGCCATACCGTGAACGTGAACGTGCTGCCGGCGCCGGGCTCACTCTCCAGCCAGATCTGGCCGCCCATCAGTTCGACGAGCCTCCGGCAGATGGTCAGACCGAGGCCCGTGCCGCCGTGCTTGCGCGTGGTGGACATGTCGGCCTGCGAGAAGGGCTGGAACAGCCGCCCCGCCTGCTCGGGCGTCATCCCCACGCCCGTGTCGCGCACCGAGAATTTCAGCTGCGCCTTCTCCCCCGTCTTCTCCAACAGCTCGATCTTGAGCCGGATCTCCCCGCGCTCGGTGAACTTGACGGCGTTGTTGATCAGGTTGGTGAGGACCTGGCCCAGCCGGAGCGGATCGCCCCGCAGTTGCTCCGGGATCTCCGGCGCCACCTCGGCGAGCAACTCCAGCCCCTTGTCGTGGGCCTTCTGCGCCGTGACGGTCGTGACCGACCCGATCACCTCGTCGAGGCTGAAATCCGTGGTCTCGAGATCTATCTTCCCCGCCTCGATCTTGGAGAAATCCAGGATGTCGTTGATGATGGCCAGCAGCGATGTCCCGGCGTTGTGGACCTTGCTGATGTAATCGCGCTGCTTGGCGTTGAGCGGCGTCCTAAGGGCCAGGTGCGAGAGCCCGATGATCGCGTTCATCGGCGTGCGGATCTCGTGGCTCATGTTCGCCAGGAACATGGATTTCATCCGCGTGGCCTCCTCGGCCTTTTCCCTTGCCGCGTGGATCTCCCGCTCCTGTTCCTTGCGCAGCGTGATGTCGGTGAAGCTGATGACGGCGCCCACGAGGGCCCCGTCCTTCTTGATCGGCGTCGCGCCGTACTCCACCGGCAACCCCGAGCCATCCTTGCGCCACAGGACCTCGTTGTCGATCCGGTGGCACTCGCCCCGCTTGTACGCGGCGTACATCGGGCACTGTTCCACCGGGTACTCCCGCCCATCGGGATAGTGGTGGTGGAACACCGCGTGGGAGGGCTGGCCGATCAATTCATCTTGGGCGAAACCGAGCATCCGGCAGGCCGAGGGATTCACAAAAGTGACCCGCCCCTCGGTGTCGACGCCGAAGATCCCCTCGGCGCTGGATTCGAGGATGAGCCGCGTGCGTTCCTCGGCGACTTGGAGCCCCTCGCGCTGAGCCGTCAGCTCCCTCTGCTGGGCCAAGAGTTCCTCCTTCTGCGCGAGCAACTCTTCCTGCGACTGCGTCAGTTCCTCCGTCTGTTCCTCGAGCTGGCGCGCCTGCTCCTGCGTCTTGCCAAGCAGCTCCTCTGTCCGGATGTGGCGGTCGAGGATCTCCAGGCTCATGGCCACCATGGGCATCAGTTCTTCCAGGAGCGCGTTGTCCCTCGCGCTCGCCTCCCGAAACGTGGCGAGTTCGAGCACACCCAGCACGGCGTCCTTAGACAGCAACGGGCGCGCCGCGGCCCGGGTGGGCGCGGCACCGCCCAGGGCAGAGGCGATGCGCAGGTAATCCGGCGGCAGCCGGTCCAGCGCGATCGGCTTGCGCTCTTGCGCGCACTGCCCCACGAGGCCCTCGCCCATTCGAAAACCTTCCGCCGCGCCGGCGCCATCCGCCAGGCCATATGCCGCGATGCGCCGTAGGCGCCCCGCCCCATTCTCGCACAGGTAGAATGCCGCGACGCCGCCGCCCAGCGCGGGCACGAGGCCCGACAGCAGCCGCCCGCCGAATTCCTCCAGCGTGGCGGCGGCTTGCAGCTCGCACATGATCTTTGCCGCGCCGGCCTTGACCCAGCGCTGCTCCTCCATCGCCGCGGCCCCCTGCTTCAGCACGTCGATGGAGCGCGCCAGCCCGCCGGTCTCGTCCTGCGCCTCGGTGAAGGGCACCCCCTTCGCATAATCCCCCGCGGCGATGGCCCGGACCGACGACTCCAACGCACGCACGGGCTTGACGATGCGGCGGACCGTCCGGAATCCCAAGAAAGCCGTGAGCAGGAGCGCGGCGGCGTTCGCCAGACGCCACTTCCACGTGGTGTCGGCGACGGCCCCCTTCGCCATTCTCCCCGTCTCCGTTGCAAGTTCTTCGTTGTGCTTGATCCAAGCCCCCGCCGCTTCGTTGATGCGGCGACCGAGGTCGCCGACTTCACCCTGCAGGAGCGCGGCGGCTTCCTCGCGGCGCCCCTCGCCCGCGAGGACCATGACGCGCCTCGCCTCAGTCCGCCATTCGTGATACAGATCCAAGAACTCGTTCAGGATCCGGCGATCTCGCTCGTCCGAGATCAACCCGTCCGCGTACGAGCGCAGCAGGCCGCTCAACTCGGACTCCCCCTTTTCAAATGACGCACGTATCTCGGCCTGGTCGGCCGCGTTCGTCGCGAGCAGATGGTCTCTCATCTGAACCCGGAGCCCCGAAAGATTCCGCGTGATGTTCCCCACCGTGGCCACGCCCGGCATCTGGTTCTCGATCACGAACCGGGTCCGCGTCTCGATCCTGTCCATCTGGAAGTGCAGGAAGACACCGAGCCCCAGCAGCGCCGCGATCGGCACGGCGAGCAAGATGATCAAACGCCTCGCAATCGTCATACTCTATCCTTTTCGACCCTGCGCCATCCACGCCTGCTTTCGGCCGGGGATGTCCGCCGCCACCCTGCGGCGCCGGTAGACCCCATCCCCGGCCGATTCGAACCAGTGTCCCGCCTTCCAGAGATGCTCGGCGGGATCCACGATCAGCAGGCCGCCGGGCGCAAGCAGCGAGGCGATGCGCTCCAGCACGGCATAGCGGTGACCAGTCTCAAGGTACATGAGCAGGTTGCGGCAGAATACCACATCGAGCGGCCCTTCCAACGACCAATCCACCCCGGCCAGGTTCAACGGCCGGAACTCCACCATCCGGCGGACCTCCGGCGATATCCGCCATCGGCCCGCCCCCGCGGGTTCCGAGAAGAACCGCTCGCGTCGCCCCTGCCCGAGCGACGCGAGCGCCCCGTCCCCATATTCGCCCCGCGTCGCCACCTCCAGCGCCTCCGCATCGATATCCGTGGCGAGGATCGCCGCGGCCGGCCGACTTCCCGGGTCGCATCTTTCAATGATCGCCATCGCGAGCGAGTACGGTTCCTCGCCCGTGGATGCCGCGGCCGACCAGAGTCGCGCGCCACCCCGCGCGGCGATCGCGCCCAGGGCGTGTTCGGCGGCGATCTCGAAATGCCGCGGATGGCGAAAGAAGCCCGTGAATTGGGTGGTCACCAATCGGATGAACAGGCGGCCAGCCCCCGGGTCACCCCGCTCCGCCAGGTCGAGCAGGGCATCGAAATCCGCGCCGGCACCGACGCCCAGGCGGCGACCCCTGCTCTCTAGGAGTGGGCGGTGGCGATCCAATAATTCGATGCCCGCCAACGTCAGCGCGAGACGCCGGGCCCGGTCGACCTGCTGGTCGGTCAGCATCGGGGCATAAAATGTAGCCGAACGCGCAAGCGTTTGGCGCGTGGGCGCTGGTGGGGTGGGCCAAACGCCACGGGCCGTTCGGCCACGTCCCGAATTTTCGAGCCAGATCCCATGCCCCGCGCGGCGGGGCACCACCGGATTGGGAAAATGTAGCCGAGGCCGTGAGGCCTTGGCGGCCAAACGCTTACGCGTTCGGCTACGGGAAGCGATGCGGCAATTTTCGAGCCCATGATCCACATGCGTGCCATCGTAGCACGGGAACGGCCCCCAACAAAGATCCCGATTGCGCCAGGGCCCTGGCCCTGCGACCATCGGCCCCTCGAATGGCTGAACCAGGAGGGCTCGTGGACCAGGCATGGGTGATTGCGGTGGATATGGGTTACGGGCACCAGCGGGCGGCGTACCCGTTCCGCGACATCGCCTGCGAGCGGATCATCACCGCCAACAGCGACAAGATCGTCACCCCGGAGGAGAAACGGCTCTGGGAAAAACTCCAGGGCTTCTATGAGGGGGTCTCGCGGTTCAGCCGGGTTCCCGTCATCGGTCCCCCGATCTGGCGCGCCTACGACCGCCTCCAGGCGATCAGCCCACACTATCCATTCCGCGATCTCTCGAAGCCGACGGTCGGATCGATGCGACTGCACCGCCTCATCCGACGGGGCTTCGCCGGCAGCGTGGCCGAATACACGCGCAAACGGGAGGATCTGCCGCTGCTGACCACGTTCTTTGCCGTGGCCCTCGCCGCCGACCACGCGGGCCGCAAAGACGTCTTCTGCGTCGTCACCGACACCGACGTCAACCGCGTCTGGATCGCCGAGCGACCCAGGGAGAGCAAGATCGTCTACCTTGCCCCAATGGTCAGGAATCGGGACCGCCTCCGCCAGTACGGCGTGCCCGAGGAGAATATTTTCGTCACCGGATTCCCGCTCCCCCAAGAGAATGTCGACGCCTCCCCGGGCGATCTGGCCGCGCGCATCGCGACCCTCGATGCCAAGGGGGTATTCCGAAAGAAGTACCGCGAGATGCTCAGGCCCGAGCTGGGGACGGTCCTCGATGCGGCGGCGCGGCCCCTCACGGTCACTTACGCCGTCGGCGGCGCCGGGGCGCAGGCCGAGGTCGCCCGCGATATCCTCTCCAGCCTCGCCCCCCACATCAAGGACGGGCGCATGCGGCTGAACCTCATCGCCGGCACCCGCCTCGAGGTCAACCAGTACTTCCAGCGGATCGTCCGCGATCTCGGCCTCGAGACCGAACTTGGCCGCGGCATCCAGATCCTCTGCGCGCTGACCAAGGTGGAGTACTTTGAGAAATTCAACGTGATGCTCCGGGAGACCGATGTGCTCTGGACCAAGCCGAGCGAGCTATGCTTCTATGCCGCGCTGGGCCTGCCCGTGATCATGTCGCAGCCTCTCGGCGCGCACGAGGAGCGCAACCAGGAATGGCTGGTGAAACTTGGCGCGGGCCAGCGACAGGAGGATCCGCGGGCGGCCGCCGAGTGGCTGACCGACTGGTGCAACAACGGCCTATTGGCCTACAACGCCTTCAACGGCTACTTCCACGCCCCGCGCCACGGGACCGAGAACATCAAGCGCCTCCTCTTTGCGCCAGACCGATCCCGTGTCGAATTGGAGATGTGACGATTCTCGCGCTCAGCGAATCCGCCGGGCCAGTTCCCGCAATGATTCGGGGTCGGAGCGAAACACCTTTCCGGGCAGGCGCTCCTCAAGAACTGCAAAGTTGGTCTGCCGGAGGCCGTCGGCGTCGAGGGCGCCCTCGGACGCGTGCGGTTCCGGCATGTCATTGAGGACGACGGCCGCGAGCGTCAGGCCGGCCGCGCGCACGCACTCGGCATTGGCGAGGGCCTGCGCGAGCGCGCCGAGGCGGTTGGGGACCACGAGAATGACCGGGCAGGCCCACCGCGCCGCGAGGTCCCGCATGGCGTCGATCTCCGAGAGCGGCGTCATGAGGCCGCCGGCGACCTCGATGAGAACCGGGTCGCGGATGGCGGACACCTGTGCCAGCGCCCTGTCGATGGCGCCCATGTCGGGGCGACGGCCCTCGATGACGGCGGCGGTGTACGGTGCTGCCGGGGTGCTGAAGAACCAGGGGTTGATGGCATCGAGCGTCAGATCGCTTTCGGCGGCGGCGCCGAGCAAGGCGACGGCGTCGCCGCGGTCACCGCAGGCGATCGGCTTGAAGCCCGCGGGACGCGCGCCCTCGTCCCGCAGCGCCTCGATGAGACGGCACGTGACCCACGTCTTGCCGACGCCGGTGTCCGAGCCCGCGATGAGATAGCGACTCATGTTCCGTTCTTTTTGGGGTTTGGCTGGGCAAAGCGGTGCGGGGACGCACCGCACTCCAGAGCGCTTCGCGCGAAACTTGTCGGGGCGATAGGATGGTGCATGACCTTGCGGGAGTGACGTATTTCGGCCGAAGGCCTGTGGAGTGCGGTGCGTCCCCGCACCGCTTTCGCCGGGAGCGTCGCGCTCACGGGGGCAGCACCTCGCACAGTCCCTTCCACAGGGCATCGGCCATGGCTTCGATCTGATCCGGCGTGGCGCAGAGCGGTGGCATGAGCACGAGGGTGTTGAGGATCGGGCGGGTGAGCAAGCCGATCCGCCTGGCCGCCTCGCAGACGCGATGGCCGAGCCTCGTCTCGGCGGGAAAGGGTCGGCGCGTATCAAAATCCTCCACCAGCTCGATGGCGAGCACGAGTCCCTCTTGGCGGATATCGCCGACATGGGGATGGTCCCAGAAGGGCGAAGTGGCGCGGGCCAGCGCGGCGGCCTGCCCGGGAATGCGCTCGAGGGTTCGCTCGGCATCAAATATTTCGAGGCTCGCGATCGCGGCGGCGCAGGCCAGCGGGTTGGCGGTATAGCTGTGTCCGTGAAAGAACGCCTTGAATTCCGCGTACTCGCCGAGGAACGCGTCAAAGATCTCGCCCGAGGCGAGGGTCGCGGCGAGCGGGAGGTACCCGCCGGAGAGGCCCTTGCCGAGCGCAACCAGGTCGGGCCGGACACCCTCGTGGGCACACGCGAACATCGCGCCGGTGCGGCCGAAGGCCGTCAGGATCTCGTCGGCGATGAGCCAGACGCCGCGCTCGCGGCAGAGCTCCGCGGCCCTCGCGATGTAGCCAGCCGGGTGCATGAGCATCCCGGCGGCCCCCTGGACGCGCGGCTCCAGGACGAAGGCGACGGTGGTGTCGGCGCCATCATCCAGCGCGCCGCGGAGCGCGCCGACGCATTCCCACTCGCACGCGCGCGTCTCGCGCGCGTCCCGCCCGCGCGCTGGCCTCGCCCGGTTGAAGGGGCAGCGGTAGCAGGCGGGGGCCATGACCTCTCGGGTCTCGAACATCAGCGGCGCGAATGGCCGATGGAATGGGCCGCTGTGACCGACGCTCATCGCGCCGACCGTGTCGCCGTGATACGCGCCCCCGAGAGAGAGGAACCTCGTGCGCCGCGTTTCGCCGCGGTGGGCCCGCGCCCCGAAGGCCATCTTCAGCGCGGCCTCGATTGCGGATGAGCCATCCGAGGAAAAGAAGGCACGGTGGCCCGCGTCACCGCCAAAGAGCACAATCAACTTCTCGGCGAGCCGGGGCGCGATGTCGTTGGTGAGGCCGAGGGCCGAGCAGTGCGCGATGCGGTCCAGTTGCGCGCGGATCGCGGCATCGATGCGGGGGTGGCGATGGCCGTGGACATTGGTCCAGATCGAGGCGTTGCCATCGAGGTACTCGCGGCCGCGGTCGTCGCGCAGCACCGCCCCGTCGCCGGCGACGATGACGACCGGCTCGTGGCCGGGCGCGCACCATTCGCGCATCTGCGTGAACGGGTGCCACAGGTATCGCTTATCCGCCTCCGCGGTGTCCATCGTGTGGGGCTAGCAGCCTGTCGGACTTCGCCAAGTCCGATCAGGCTGCTAGAAAGCAAAACCGCCTTAATAATAAAGAGTTATAACGCTGGTCCAAGGGATGTCGCAAGTTCTCATGCGGGTTGACCCAAGACTTCATTATCCTACCGAACCTGCTCATCATCAAGAAGAAGGCGGTTTTGCCAGAGGAGTTTGCCGGACGAAGTCCGACAAACTCCTAGGATCGCCGGCTGATCCTGTGGTGCAATGGAACTTGGGCGTGTGATTCGGGCGCGGGATCGCCCGCGGGCAGGCCCCTGCGTCCATGCATCCGAATTTTCGAGCCAGATATCATGCCCGGCGCGGCAAGTGCCGCCGGGGAAGAAAATGTAGCCGAGGCCGTGAGGCCTTGGCGGCCAAACGCTCACGCGTTCGGCTACGGGAGGCGCTGCGGCTATCTTTACGTCAGTGGCGCGCGATGCGGATTTCGATATCCCGACCCTTCTGCGCCAAGAGATCGATGGATACGTGTCTCCTCGCGTCCTCGTAAACGTGCCGTCCAGCCAGCGTGAAGGGCGCGCGCCTTTGAGTTCCGGGACAGAGGGATCGGCGTTCGCCAGCTTGACCGGCGCCTCACCCCGCCTGCATTCGGCGACCCCGTCGTCACAATAGGAGATCAGCACCCCGTGCGACGGCAGATTCCAATCGGGTCCCGCGGGCTGGCGATTCTCGAGGAGGTAGTAGGTCGATGGCGTCAGTGGCAACCGGATGACCGAGATTCGTGAGCCCGGGTCGTGCAGGGGGCCGAGCGGCACGGTCTTGGTCTCGCCCTTGGCCACTTCGACGATCTTCTGGGCCGGGATCCAGCCAAGCCGCAGGGCGGTCCACGCGCAGATCCCCGGCGGACCCAAGTCGGGTTCGAACATGTGGCAAGACATCGGGTCGAAATAGCCCAGATGGACCAGATAGAACTGCGCGTACCCGCGGAAGGGGCCCGGCCGCCCCTGGAGGTCGTGGTCATAGAGACACGGGACCACCCTCTTGCCGTCTCTGACGCCGCCCATGACGTGGGCCATGTCGTGGAACACCACGCCCACGTGGGCCCTCTCGCAATAGATGGCCACGCCGCCCGGGATCTTCTGGCGCTTGCCCCGGCTGACGATCGGGGCGTCGCTTTGCCAACCCAGCATGCCGGGGTAGCCGCAGAGCCCCATCATGCCGTACTCCGCACGATCGACACCGAGCGAAAGGAAGATCATGGAGTATCCCGAGAGATTCTCGTCGCGATTGGCCAGGTCCACGGCGTCCTGGATCAGTTGCATCACGCGGGTCCTGTCCACCTCGATGTTGTGCTGTGAGATGCGGTACTTGGCGACCGGATGGGGGAGCGTGTGCCATGCGGTCATTTTCCCCGTCACCCACGCCCGCCCGCCGGAGACGGCCCGGAGATAGCTATCCAGTTTGGTGAAATACTTGACCCGCATCTGATCCGAGGACAGGGAGGGTTCAATGCCCGGAAACTTGGCCATGATCACCAGCACGCGATGCTCGCCGATCGCGCGCGGGGCCATGGGCTCGGCGGGCGCCGCGGGTGTCGCGACAATTGCCAACATCCCGATGAAGGGCAGTGGCGATCGCGGACATCGCCGAACGGGATACGGGACGCTAGGTTGATGCGTCCAAACCATAACTCTAAAGTACTCCGCCAATTCCCGATTCTCAAGGAGCGGGGATCAACGGGGGAGACTATTGGATAGAGGGGTGCACTCGCAGACGATTTGTGGAGCAGATTGCCCGTGGTCGGTCGCTGGTCTGCGGCTGTGGTGAAATTGCTTGTGTCCATCGGCGGCACCAGCCAGCATAAGTTGAGCTGAATGGGATATGGCGAATTTATCAGCTGCGGTTTTGATATGAATTCGCTGGCGATGCAGGTGCGGTATCGCCTCTCGGGTCGGGGGTGCGCTTGGGTGTTTCGCGCGGCACTGGTCGTGGCGGTTTCGGCTTGTGGCGCTCACGGGGGTACGAACGAATGGGCTAATCCTCTCGGCGGCGATCTGCTGGAATCGACGAACTGGAACCCGGTTGGGGTGCCGTTCACCAATGACGTGGCGATCTTCCGCCCTTTGTCACAGACTAACACCTTTGCCGTCTCGACAGTTTCCGATTTGGCGATGGGTTCGGTGGTTGTCGATGGTGCCTCGATCGAGCTCCAATTGTCGGGCTACACGCTCGCCGTCGACGGCGGCATCCTAGTGACGAATGGTGGAGGTGCCATGCTGCGATCGGGCCTGCTGTCGTCGAGCGAACTTGGCATTGTGGGTGCCTCGGCGGGGCTGGCCGGGGGGGCGGCGATCGACGTGGCGGGCTATCCCGGGGACGGGGGCCTTGTGATGCACGACCGCGGGCTGCTGTCGGTGGTGGACGGGGGCGGCTCGTTGACGGGGCGCGTGCTCTGGGCGGTGATGGGCGCCGACGAGGTGGCGCGGATCCGGGTGGAGGGCGAGGGGACGCTGTTCCGGCCGCACGACCCGATGGGGCCGATGGGCCATTCCGGGGCATTCCTGGAGGTGGGCGCCAACCCCAACCCGGGCATGAACCCCTACTACGACGCGCTGGGCACCGCCGTGGTGGAGCTGGCCGGGGGGGCGGCCATCGACGGGACCGTGATCCTTTACGACCGCGGGGTACTGAGGTTTGTCGATGGAGGCGGACAGGTCACGGGTGGACTCACAATGACCGGTGGCACGGTTCATGTCGAAGGGGGATCACTTGTGGAACTGGGCTACATGGACAGCAGCCCTGGCTCGGACTTCTGGATCGATCCAAACGGACGGGCCCGTTTCTCGGGTCAAGTGACGGGTTCGGCGGACTTTCGCGGGGGAGGGGCCGTCGAGTTCCTTGGCGGATTCAGCCCCGGGAATAGTCCAGCGGCGGTTTCCTTTGAGGGCAACGTCCTGCTTGGATCCAACAATATACTCACGCTGGAACTCGGGGGCTTGGTCGCGGGCAGCGAGCACGACCAGCTGATGGTTGATGGCAACCTCGCCTTTGGTGGCACGATGGAGGTGTCGCTGATCGACCTGTTTGATCCAGCCGCGGGCGACGCCTTTCGCCTGTTTCAGTTTGGCTCATCGAGCAACACGTTCGCTTCGATATCCCTGCCGGCCCTCGACGGGGGTTTGGCGTGGGACACCACCCGGCTGTATAGCGAGGGCTGGCTCTCGGTGCTGGCAATCCCCGAGCCCCGACCGATCATCGTCGCCATTGGTTTGCTGATCGGCGTCTGGGGCCTGCGGAGGACGCGACGCAGTTGAGGTGGATGCGTTGCGCGGCGCTACTTCAGCGGCGTGAGTTTCAGGTCGCGGTACCAGATTTCGGCGCCCTCGGTCTGGATGAGCAGTTTGCCGCGGGTGACGGTGAGGCCCCGGGCGCGGTTCACGAGCTGGCCGTTGACGCGGTACTCGAGCGTGTCGCCCCGCGCGAGGACGTCGCATTTCGTCCACTCGCCCAGGGGGGATTCGACGTCCTTAGGGCCGCGGAAACCGACGGTGTCTGTCCACGCGGGATCTCGTCCCCACCAGTTCAGGCGGCCACTGTTCACGAATTCCAGTCGCTCGCCGCCGGGCTTGAAATAGCGCTGCTTGCCATCGGCGAAACCTTCGGAAATCAGGCCCAGCGGCGAGGCGGC
>JADLBR010000181.1 GCA_020847615.1 Verrucomicrobiia bacterium | reverse complement strand
CCATCGATGCGAGTCGCCTCAGCACGGCGTATGTCCCGTCGCTGGAATGGTCGTCGACGAACACCAACTCCAGGCACACCCCGATCGAACCCCAGTCGATACGACTGACTCGCTCGCATAGGACCGGCAGGTTCTCCCCCTCGTTGTAGGCCGCCACCACAACGGACAATACCGGTTTCTCATCGCTCATCTTCGCGACTCCATTGCCCCGCTTCCTCGCGAATATCCCGGACGACGCGCGCCGGCACGCCGACCACGAGCGAGTATGCCGGGATCTCCGTGCCCTCAAGAACCACCGCGCCGGCACCAATCACGCAATGGGCACCGATCTTGCACCCCTTCTGGATTACGGCGTTCGCGCCAACGAAGACATGATCGCCTATCTCGGTTGGCCTGTAATCGATGCGAGGGTACCTTCTCGCCGTGACGCAACGTCGCTCGGTCGAGTGCGAGAGGATCTGTGCGCCACAACTGATATCACAACCCTTCCCAATCTTGAGTCCCCCGAGCCCATCGATCAGCGTGAAGGCACCGATCCATGTCCCTTCCCCGATCTCCGGACACCCAGCGATCCATGCGTGGGGATTGTACGGATTCTGGGGCAACGGCTTGGCGGTGCGCTCTTCCATGAATCAACACCCCGCGGGCGAATGCATCGCAACCGCTGCGATGACTTCCTCGATCTGACCGTCGGTCATCTGCGTGAACAGCGGCAGGCAGACGCACTGGTCGCTGGCGGCTTCGCTCTCGGGGAACCGCATTTTCCCGAACCGCTCCAGGTATGGGCGCTCGCGGTGGATGGACATAATGCCGCGCCGGGTCGCGATGCCGGCGTCGAGCAACCGCTGCATGAACGCATCGCGGCCACCGGCGTTGGCCCCTTCCAGGCGGATGAGATAGGTCTGGAAGTTCCACCGCGCATCGGGGGGCTCGCGGAAGAGCCCGAGGCCGGGGAGTCCCGAGAATGCCGCGTCGTACCGGGCGGCGATGGCCCTGCGCCTTTCGACGATCTGCGGGAGGCGACCCAGTTGCGCGAGCCCGATGGCGGCCTGGACATCGGTCAGCCGGTAGTTGTAGCCGAGGACCGAATACTCCTCCGTGACCACGGTCTTGGATCCGTGGCGGCTGAGATCGCTTACGGACATCCCGTGCTGCCGGAGGGCGCGAAGGCTGGCCGCGGTGCCGGCGTCACTCGTCGTAATCATGCCGCCATCGCCGGTGCTTATGAGCTTTCTCGGGTGAAAGCTGAAGCAGACAATCGGGGCCCACTCGTTGCACCCGATCCGCCTGCCCCGGAACTCGGACCCCGCAGCACAGGCGGCATCCTCGAGCAGCCCGATCCCGTGGCGCCGCGCGATGTCCGCAATGACATCCATCTGGGCGGGATGCCCGACCTGGTGCACCGCCATGATGGCGCGCGTCCTAGACGTCAGCGCCGCCTCGACGCGGGACTCATCCATGTTCAGCGTATCGGGTCTGATATCCACAAAGACGGGGATAGCTCCGCAATACAGGATGGCATTGGCGGATGCTATGAAGCTGTGCGGGGTGACAATCACCTCATCGCCGGGGCCGACACCCAGCGCAACGAGGCCGAGGTGAAGGGCGGTCGTGCAGCTCGACACCGCGACGCCATGATCCGCGCCCACGAACTCCGCGAACCGCCGCTCGAGTTCGGCGACGCGAGGTCCCTGCGTGACCCAGCCGCTGCGGATGACCTCTGCGATCCCGGCGATCTCTTCCTCGCCCATCTCCGGTCGCATCAGCGGAATCATGGCGCCTCCCAGTTGCGCGCCTGGATCCTCTCGAGGCAGGCGGGATCGGCGGCATAGAGTTCCCGATAATACGCCACCGTCTGGCGCAGCCCCTCGGCCGCATCCGTGCGGGGCCGCCACCCGCAGGCCCCCGAGAGTTTCGCCGCATCCACCCAGAGCCTTGGCACGTCGCCGGGCCGTTCGGCCTCATGGACCGGGACGAGGTGTTCCCGCCCCGTCGCCGTGAGCACCATGCGCGCCAGTGCCCCTATGGCGATCTCCTCGCCATACCCCAAGTTCACTATATCCCCGACCAGTGCGTCGCACTCCGCGATCCGGACGAGCGCGTCGGCGCAGTCCCTGACAAACAGGAAATCGCGGGTATTCGACCCGTCGCCGAAAATGACGGGCGGCAGCCCGGCGAGCGCCCGGAGGATGAACCGGGGAATCACCTCCCCGGAGTCGCCCTCAAAATGCGCGCGCGGGCCATAGTTGTTGAATGGCCGGACGCGTATGACGGGGGTCCCGTAGCAGATATGATAGGCGGCGGCGTAATGCTCGCCGGCCAACTTAGATGCGCCGTAGACCGTGTTCGGCCAGGTCGTGCTCTGCTCGGTGAGCGGGAAGGCCAGGGCCGTCCCGTAGACCTCGCTCGAAGAGACGTAGACGAATCGGGGAATCCCGGCATCCCTCGCCGCCTCGAGCAGATGCAGCGTCCCCGTCGCGTTGACCCGGTGATTCTCCGCTGGATCATGCAGCGAGTGCCGCACGCCGAGGCAGGCGAGGTGGAAGACGGCCATCTGGTCCCGCACCGCATCGCGGCACACCCCGGGATCGGTGATGTCAGCACGGATGACGTCGAGGAGTCCCGTCTCCCGTGCCGCCGTCAGGTTCTCCATGCGCCCGTTGCAGAAGTTGTCCAGCACGGTCACCCGGGCTCCGCTCGCGACCAGGCGGTCCACGAGATGCGAGCCGATGAAACCGGCGCCGCCGGTCACCAGAACGCGCGATCCTTGACGTGCGATCTCCATCACCAGTCCCTGAACTCACGGATGCACTCGGCCACGTATTCCACGCCCTCGCGACCCAGCTCCGGATAGATCGGCAGGCTCAGGCACTCCAGCGCGGCCCGCTCCGCTACCGGGAAATCGCCCGTCGCGTGCCCCAGGTGCCGAAAGCACTTCTGGAGATGGAGGGGCACCGGGTAGTGCAGGCCGGTGCCAACGCCGCGGGATTCCAGATGCGCCCTCAGCCGATCCCGGGCGGGGTGTCGCACAACGTACAGGTGATAGACGCTTTCCGCCCATTCCGCCTCAAGCGGCAGGCGAAGCGGCGTACCATCCAAAAGTCCGTGGTAGAGATGCGCGATCTCGCGTCGCCGCGCGTTCCAGTCCGCAAGCCGCTTTAGTTTGACGGACAAGACGGCGCCCTGGATGCCCTCCATGCGGTAGTTATAGCCCACCTCATCGTGATAATATCGGACGCTTGCGCCATGCTCCCGCAGCGAGCGGGCGCGGCGCGCCAGCGCATCGTCTCCGGTCACCAGGGCTCCCCCCTCACCGCAGGCCCCCAGGTTCTTCCCCGGATAAAAACTGAAACCCGCGAGGGCGCCGAAGGTCCCCACGTTGCGCCCGCGGTAGCGCGCGCCGTGCGCCTGCGCCGCATCCTCCACCAGCGCGAGCCCGCGCTCCCCACATGCCGCCTGGATCGCGTCAAGGTCGCAGGGATGCCCGCAGAGGTGAACCGGCATCACCGCCTTCGTTCGCCCGGTCATCACCCCCGCCAGACCCGCCGGGTCGAGATTCATCGTCGCTTCGTCGATATCCACGAACACCGGCCGGGCGCCCACGTAGGCAATCGCCCAACTCGTCGCGACGAACGTGTGCGGCGTCGTGACGACCTCGTCACCCGGCCCCACATCGAGCAAACGCATGGCGATGTGCAGCGCCGAAGTCCCACTGTTGAACCCCACGCACTGCCGCGCACCCACGAAAGCCGCAAACTCCCGCTCGAAGGCCGCGACCGACGGGCCGAGGCAGAACGAGCAGTCGTCCAGCACGCGCCCGATCGCCGTGTCGAGTTCCGATCGGAGCGATCGGATCTGCGCGCCGAGGTCCAGATAGGGCACTCTCATGACCAAAGCTCCATTTGCCGGGCTAGCCCGCGTCCCCGCTCAACTCCCCCGCGAAAGGACCCGGGCGGGGTTGCCGGCCACGACCGCCCCGGCAGGGACATCCCTCGTCACGACGCTACCCGCCCCGACCGTCGCCCCTTCCCCGATCGTGATCCCGCACAGGATGGTCGCGGACGTCCCGATCGAGGCACCGCGCTTCACCAGGGTGCCCACGACCGCCCAGTCCGCGTCGGTCTGCATCGATCCGTCAGGGCGCGTGGCCCGGGGCCGTTTGTCGTTGATGAACGACACGTTGTGGCCCACGAAAACCCCGTCCTCGATCACGACCCCCTCGCAGATGAACGTGTGGCTCGAGATCTTGCAATTGCTCCCGATGCGGGCGTTCTTCTGGATCTCGACGAAGGAACCCACTTTCGTGTTGTCCCCGATCTCACAGCCATAGGCGTTGACAAAGTTGAATATCCTGACGCCACGACCGACCCGGACGTTCACAAGCGACCGGAGTGGGCCGCCCTCGTTCATCACTTCCATGTCAGCTCCATCTCTCGGCCCCCCTCCCGGATCGACGCCTGGGCGGCCTCCAGGATCCTCACCGCGTCGCAGCCAAACCGCCCGCTGGACAGGGGCGTCCCCTGCCCGCGAATGGCATCGGCAAAATCCGCCACGCAATTCGCCAGGGCCTCCTTCTGCTCGATCCTCGGAGAATAGACATCGCCGACCCTGTAGTCGATCATGAGCCGGTCGCGCTCCTGGACAGTCCGGGCCACGACGCCCGAATCGTAGATCTTCACGGGCTCGCGGGGGCTGAGGTCGTCATACACGATCATCTTCCGGTCGCCCCCGATCAGCATGTGCCTCACTTTGACGGGCGAGACCCACGAGCAATTGATGTGCACAAAGAGCCCGGATGCATATCGCAGCATCATGACACCGATGTTCTCAATGCCACCCGAGAGATGCGCGACCCCCACCGCCTGCACCTTCGCGGGCCGCTCGTCGATAAGGCTGTTGATAATCGCGACATCGTGCACCGCCAGATCCCAGAGCACGTTCACGTCATGCTGGAACAATCCCAGGTTGATCCGGGTGGAATCGACGTAGTTGATTCGCCCCAGTTCGCCGGCCTGGATCAGGCCCCGTATCCGCTGGACCGCGGGGTGATAGACGTAGGTGTGATCGACCGCCAGCACCCGCTTTCGGCCGAGCGCCAGCGCCACCAGCGCCTCGGCGTCCGCCGCCGTCGTCGCGATCGGTTTCTCCACGAGAACGTGCTTGCCCGCTTTGAGGGCCGCCTCGGCCAGCGAGAAGTGCGTGCAGACGGGTGTCGCGATCGCCACCGCTGCGATATCGTCCCGTCCCAGGACTTCCTCGAGGGCTCTTGCGCCCTCGATGCCGGGATACTCCATCAGCGCGCGAGACAGGCGCTCGGGATTCGCCTCGACGACCACGACCGGCCGAAACCGGCCGCCCTGATTGAAGTTGCGAACCAGATTGGGCCCCCAGTACCCATAGCCAACGATTGCGACCCCCTGATGCATACGCGTAAGAGTTTACGGGTCCGACGGGTTGAGATCTTGGTCGCGCATCATCCTTGACGGTTGACTCTAGTCACCCCACACGTCGCTGATCAATCTCCGTCCTTCGCGGGCCCGAGGCCGTCATGACCAGGTGGGTGAATGGGATCCTGATCAGGTCGTGATAAACGCGCGTCGCCACTTCGGAGAACGCCTCTTCCGCGAGTCGCCGATACGCGTCCGGCCCCCGCACGAAACGCCCACGATCCATCGACACGATCTTGCGGGCAAGCCAAGGCTGCCCAGGGACGAAACAGCCATCCTGGGTAATCAGGCGACCGCCCGGCTTAAGCGCACGGGCCGCGAGCCGGAAGAGGCACACCGCGTCATCGTCCGCGAGGTGATGGACCACGCCCATCGCGGTCACGATGTCGAACTCCGCGTCAAAGGGCCACGCTCGCTCTGCAACGGAACCGCAAAGGAACGCACCCTTCTTGCCGTGGCGGCGACGCGCCGTCGCCACATAGTCCGGGTTAACGTCAAAACCGACATACTCAACGCCCTCGAAGTAATCGATGAAATCCCCCGTGCCGCAACCCATGTCGAGAAGGCGCTCGCCCCTCCGCGGTCGAACATGCGTGTCCACCACCCTGCGATAGGTGTCGCCCATCACGGCGCACACGAACCCCCGATATACCGCCGGCCTCTCCAACAGCCTGTGGACAACCCTCAACACGACGGACTCCCTATGCCAATCCCCTCTCCCCCCGCATCATCACATCCCCCACCGCCGCCCAGGACCAGCACTCTCATGGGTTGGATTGCGGACAACGGTCCGTTGACCGCGACATCCGGGGCCGGCTCTCTGGGTCTAACCACGGATGGACGACCTGTCCGCCTCGGGCACACGGATGCCGACGGGGCGCCCCGACAGTTCGATTCTCCCGCAGGGACGCGGGGGCGCGGGGAGTG
>JADLBR010000180.1 GCA_020847615.1 Verrucomicrobiia bacterium | reverse complement strand
GATTGGACCCGCCACCAGCGCGCGGCTCCGCGACCTCGGGCGAGAGCCCGATGCCGAGGCCGATCCCCACACCGCCGAGGGGCTCGTCGCCGCGATCCTCGGGGCGTGCGGGACAGGAAAAGACCGGATGTAGCCACGGTCGCCAGACCGTGGACCCGCCGGCGGATCGAACGATCTCCGGCGGCCGCCGGACCAGATGGGCCACATCTTTGCCCCCTGGGGTGTCCCGAGGGCGAAACGCTCACGCGTTCGGCTACGGCCCTGCGTCGGCCACGGGGAGCTCGGGCTTTGCGTGCGCTCGGTTGGGCATCTTGTCCATGGCGAGCCGGCGGTTGATGGCCCCCAGGTAGGCGCGCGCGCTGGCCACGACGATATCGGTGCTGGCGCCCTTGCCGGTGATGAGTTGCCCGTCGCCGAAGTCGACCTTCACGGTCACCTCGCCGATGGCGTCCTTGCCGGCGGTGACGCTGCGCAGCTGGTACTCCTGGAGCGCGCCGCGGCGGCCGGTGATGCGGTCCACGGCCTTGAGCGCGGCGTCGACGGGGCCATCGCCCGTGTGCGCGTCCTGCTTGATCTCCTCGCCCTCCTTGAGCCGCACGGTGGCCGTGGGCACCGCGCTCGTGCCCGAGACCACGTTCAGGTACTCCAGGCTGTAGAACTCCTTGGGCTGGAGCGTCTGGTCCTCGACGAGCGCCGCGAGGTCGTCATCGTAGACGAATTTCTTCTGGTCGCCGATCTGCTTGAATCGCTCGAAGACCTGGGTGACCTCCTCGTCGCTGAGGTGGTAGCCGAGGTACTTGAGGCGAACCGCCATCGCGTGGCGCCCGCTGTGTTTCGTCAGCGGCAGCTCGGTGTCGCCCCACCCGATATCCTTCGGGTCGATGATCTCGTAGGTGGTCCGCTCCTTGAGGATGCCGTCCTGGTGGATGCCCGCGCTGTGGGCGAAGGCGTTCGCGCCGACGATCGCCTTGTTGCGCTGGACGAGGAAGCCGCACATGCGCGACACCAGCCGCGAGGATTTCACGATCTCGCGGACGTTCACGCGGGTCTCGACGGACGGGAAGCAGTCGCGGCGGGTGCGGAGCGCCATGACGACCTCCTCGAGCGCGGCGTTGCCGGCCCGCTCGCCGATGCCGTTGATGGTGCACTCCACCTGCCGCGCGCCGTTCCGCACCGCGGCGAGGGAATTCGCCACCGCGAGGCCGAGGTCGTTGTGGCAGTGCGCGCTGAAGATGACATCGCGGGCGCCCTTCGCGCTCTCGATGACGTACTTGAACATGTGGCCGTATTCCTCGGGCGTCGCGTAGCCCACGGTGTCGGGCATGTTGATCGTGGTCGCGCCCGCCGCGATGGCGGCCTCCACGATCTTCGCCAGGAAGTCCAGCTCGGTGCGCGAGGCGTCCTCCGGGGAGAATTCCACGTCCTCGACGTAGCCGCGGGCGCGCTTCACGCCCTCGACCGCCAGGCGGAGGATCTCGTCCTGGGCCTTGCCGAATTTGAAGTCCCTGTGGATCTTGGAGGTGCCGAGGAACACGTGGATGCGGGCCTGCTTGCCGGCCGGCTTCACGGCCTCGGCCGCGGCATCGATGTCCTTGGGCATGCAGCGCGCGAGGCCCGCGATCACCGGGCCCCGGATCTCGGTGGCGATCTGTCGCACGGCCGCGAAGTCCCCCTCGCTGATGACGGGGAATCCGGCCTCGATGATGTCGGCGCCCAGCCGCTCGAGTTGACGCGCGACCTCCATCTTCTGCCGGATGTTCATGCTGGCGCCGGGGCACTGCTCCCCGTCGCGCAACGTCGTGTCAAATATCCTGACTGTCTCGCTCATCGCTCCACGCCCGGCGGCATCGGCCACCGGGCCCTCCTGTGTTTCTGTTCCTCCGGGGGGCAAACAAAAAACCCCGCGGCCTCCGGGGCCGCAGGGTTCTCTGAAAATCCGCCCTGGGAAGATTCAGGACCCCGACCCCGGCCTGCCGCCAAGCAGCAGGGCCTCCAGAGCCAGAAGCAAATCCAGAATCTTCATCTCGCGGAAGATTACGCGATAAGTCGCGGTCTGGCAATCGGCTTTTTCGTCCCGGCATGGGTCGGCGCGCGCCTCGCCGCGCGTTTTTCCTTGGCATCCATTGGGCGGGGGGGTGTGCTTTGGGGCATGCAATGCTGCGGCATCGGGTACGACGTGCATCCTCTGGTCGAAGGGCGGAAGTGCATCCTGGGCGGGGTCGAGATCCCGCACCCCAGGGGCCTCGAGGGGCATTCCGATGCCGACGTGCTCATCCACGCCATCGCCGACGCGATCCTCGGGGCGATCGGCGAGGGCGACATCGGCAAGCACTTCCCGAACAGCGACGCCCGCTGGAAGGACGCGCCCAGCCGGGTGTTTCTCGAGGAGATCCGGCGGATGCTGGGGGCGCGCGGCGCCCGGCTCATCAACGTCGATGCCACCGTGATCGCGGAGGCGCCGAAAGTCCTGCCGCACGCGCCCGCCATGCGGGCCCACATCGCCGGGGCGCTGGGTATCGACGCGTCGCGCGTGAATCTCAAGGCCACGACCAACGAGGGCATGGGTTTCATCGGGCGCGAGGAGGGCATCGCGGCCTTCGCCACCGCATCGGTCGATGTGCCGTGATACCACAGGAGGACACCATCCATGAGAACGCTCGCTTTCGCAGCCGCCACCCTATTCGCCACGAGCGTAGCCGCCGCACAGGAGGCTAGCCCCATAGCCGTCGGCGCCGCGCTGGAGAAGTTGGCCGGCGACTTCAAGTTCACCGAGGGCCCCACGGCGAACGCGGCGGGCGACGTGTTTTTCACGGACCAGCCCAACGACCGGATCATGAAATGGTCCGCTGGCGGCGGCCTGTCGACCTTCATGCAGCCCGCGGGGCGCTCCAACGGGATGTATTTCGATGCGAGGGGCCAGCTCATCGCCTGCGCCGACGAGAAGAACGAGCTGTGGTCCATCGCGCCCGATGGCAAGGTCACCGTCATTCTCGGGGAGTATCAG
>JADLBR010000179.1 GCA_020847615.1 Verrucomicrobiia bacterium | reverse complement strand
GCCTCAGGCGCGCTTCCGCCGTCTGGCCTTGGGGGAGGCACCGCGTTCGCTGCCGAGGAAGACCGAGAGGCGGGTGTTCTTCATGAATCGAAGGTTGGCGTCGATCATGCCGCTGATCGTGTTGTGCAGGGGGCAGGGATCGCCCCTGCCGCACCAGTTCTGGCCGAAGGGGCAGAGGATCGGGACCTGCGTCTGCTCGAAGAGCGAGACGATGTCCATGAGGCTGATCTTCCCCGCTGATTTTGCGAGCGTGTAGCCGCCGCCGGGGCCGGGCTGGCCCGCGACTAGGCCCGCGGCTGCAAGCTGGGTGAGGAGCTTGGCGGTCAGGGCGCGCGAGATGCCGCGCGATTTGGCGATCTCGCCCGAGCCCGCCCGGCGTTTCGGGTCGGCCGCCAGATAGCTCATCACCGCGATCGCGTTGGCCGAGGTCTTTCCGTAAATAAACATCTCACTGGGTCTCCGGCGCAATCTTTGCCCCAACGGGGGCCCGGAGTCAACGGCGCGTCATCGCCTGGGCGGCGGGGAACAGGACCGAATTTTCCAGATGGATGTGGCGGTGCAGGTCCTCCTCGAGTTCCTTGAGGCCGGAAAATAGCGCCCGGTACGTGTTGCAGGCGTCCGGCGGGGGATGGAAGCCGCGGCTGAGGTCGCGCAAATTCGTCAGCGCGTTGCCGGCGATGTCGTGCTCGTGGACCATCTGGTTGATGGGGCAATCGATGGACATCGGGGGCGCCTCTCCGGCGGAGAGGGCCTCGATCATGGGGAAGAGGATCTGTTCCTCCTTCATTAGGTGGCTCTCGAGTTCGGCCTGGAGCGTGGCGAACACCCCGCGCATTTCGACGAGTGAGGGTGTGTGGCCGCCGTGGACCTCGGCGACTTTCTCGGACATGGCGCGGAGCCGGGGGAGCTCCCGCCGCAGGAACCCGTGGTGCACCTCGACGATGTGGCGGGTTAGGAGGGCCGGGGGCAGATCGGCCGGGTTGTCCTGCGGCGCGTCCCGGTCGGCGAGTTCCGCATCAAGCCGCACGACGACGGTCTCGACGGGAACGCCCCTGCGCTCGCACGCCTCGCGCAGGGTCCGACCGCCCTGGCAGCAGAAGTCGATGCCGAGCGATTCGAAGATCCGGGACCGCCCGGGTCGTTCGGCGACGAGTTCCCCGACCGTCCGGTGGGCGAGGGGCGTCCCGGGCGGGGCGGCGACGGGTGTGGCGTGCCTCATGGGGAGGACGCTAGCACGCGTGTTGACCCGAATCAAGAAATCACGAAGATAATATCAGTATTTCTTGAAATCTCCCGCGCGCTGGTCCAGTGGTATGGCATGGCGGATGTCGGGCGCGGTCCTTTGGCGGTGCGGGTGTTGTTCTTTGGCGCTGCGAAGGACGCCTGCGGGCGGGAGGGCGCCGAGGTGCCGTGGTGCGCGGGGATGCGGCTGGGCGATGTGCTGGGGGCTGTGGCGGCCGCGTACTCGGGGCTGGGGCCGCTGCGCGGGCACATACGGCTGGCGCGCAACGGGGAATTTGCGTCGCTGGATGACCCGGTGTCGGCGGGCGACGAGGTGGCGGTGATCCCGCCAGTGTCTGGGGGGTGAGGGGATGGAGATCGAGGTGGCGATCACGGAGGGGCCAATCGGGGCGGCCTGCGCATGCGCGCGAGGGGCGGGGGCTCGGGTGGAATTCACGGGCGTGGTGCGTGGGGAGGAGGGGGGCTCCGCGATCTCGGCATTGCGGTACGAGGCGTACCGCCCGATGGCGGAGAATCAGATGAGGAAGATCCTGGAGGGGCTTGGGCGCGAGCACCCGATCCTGCGGGCGCGGGTCATCCACCGGATTGGCGAGGTGCCGGTCGGGGATGCGGCGATCCACGTGCTCGTGGAGTCGGGGCATCGGGCGGAGGCCTTTGCGGTCGCGGCGGCCTTCATGGATCGGCTCAAGCGGGATGTGCCGATCTGGAAGCGGGGGGGTGTGCCGTGAGGACGGTCGAGGAGGCCTGGGATGTTATTGGATCGGTGGTCAAGCCATTGGCCCCGGAGCGTGTCGCGCTGGGCTCGGTGCTCGGGCGGGTGCTGCGGGAGGAGGTGGTCGCGGACGGCGACATGCCGGCGTTCTCGCGGTCGGCGATGGACGGTTACTTAATTCTGGAGGGTGAATCGGAGCGGTCGCTGTCGATCTCGGGTGAGGTGCGGCCGAGCGCGCTGGCACAGATGCCGACCCCGGGGACGGCCATCCGGGTGTTCACGGGTTCGGCGGTGCCTGACGTGGGAGTGGCCGTGGTGATGCAGGAGGATGTCGAACGGGAGGGGGAGCGGATCAGGCTGATCGGGGCTCCGGACGCGGGGCACATTCGAACGCGCGGGTCGCACGGGCGACGCGGCGACGTGGTGCTGGGCCCGGGGATGCGGCTGACGCCGGGGTGCGTGGGTCTGCTGGCTGCGGCGGGCGTCTCGGAGCCGCTGGTGTCGCCGGAGATAGGGGTGGCCCATCTGGCGACGGGGCTCGAGCTGGTGGGCCATGATGCCGAGCCGGGCGAAGGGCAGATCCGCGACAGCAATTCACCGATGCTGGAGGCCTTGTTGGCAGACTGGGGTGCGTCCGTGGTCTGGCACGGGATGTTGGGGGAGGATTCGGAGGAACTGCACGCGGCGATCGCCGACGCCGGGGCCTGTGGCCCGCACCTGTTGCTGATCGGCGGGGGCGCGAGCGCGGGGGACCACGACCACACTGCGGCGGCGCTTCGCGAGGCGGGGTTCGAGATCCTTATCGAGGGCGTCGCGAGCCGTCCGGGAAAGCCGCTCATCTTCGGGGCCCGGGACGGGCTCCTTGCGTTCGGGATACCTGGGAACCCGCTGTCGCACTTTGTCTGTTTCCATCTCTTCGTGCGCCGGGCGATCGACCTGCTCCGGGGCTCGGAGCCGCCGCAACCGACCCGGCTCGCCGTCGCCGAGTCCACGACGGTGCGGGCAGCTTCGTGCGAGACGTGGTGGCCCTGCCGGCTGGCGTGGCGGGGCGAATCGCCGGTGGCGGTCCCGTTGCCGTGGCGGGACTCGTCGGATATACTGTGCCTGGCTGATATCGGGGGCCTGCTCAGGGTGACCCCACATGGCATCGGGGCGGACGGGGCGTCCGAGGTCCTATTGACGCGGGATATCGGAGTCATGGAAAAGGAAACGCCAGCGGATGAGGCGATGGAATTCAGCCACATCGGGGCGTCCGGTGAGGTCCGCATGGTCGATGTCGGCGCCAAGCCGGTGCAGTTGCGCACCGCGATCGCCTCGGGCGAGATACATTGTCGCCCGGCCACGCTCGCGGCGCTTGCCGAGGGAGCATTGCCCAAGGGCGACGTGCTGGCCACCGCAAGGATCGCCGGCATCCAGGCGGCGAAGCGGACGGCGGAGCTGGTGCCGCTCTGCCACGCGTTGCCGCTGGACAAGGTTTCGATCGGTTTCGTGGTCAAGCGCGACCGCATCGAGATCCTCGCCGAGGTGATATGTCGCGCGAACACCGGTGTCGAAATGGAGGCGCTGACCGCGGTCAGCGTCGCCGCGCTCACCCTCTATGATATGATGAAGGCCGTCGACAAGGGCATGCGCATCGAGGCGATCCGGCTCGTCGAGAAGAGGAAGGTATGAGGATCGGGCGCATGACGGCCAGCGACCGCGCCAGCGCCGGCGCCTACAAGGATCTCAGCGGCCCCGCGGTCGAGGCTGCCGTCGGGGAGATTTTCGCCGGGGTCGAGGTCGAGTGGGAGCGGATACTCGTGCCCGACGAGCGCCCCGCCATCGAGGCCGCCCTCCGGGAGCTGGCCGACGCGCGCGGATGCGCCCTGGTGCTCACCACCGGCGGCACCGGGCCCGCGCCACGCGACGTCACCCCCGAGGCCACCTGCGCGGTCATCGAAATCGAACTCCCCGGCTTCGGCGAGATCCAGCGCGTGAAAACCTTCGACGTCGCCCCCACATCGATCCTGAGCCGAGCGACCGCAGGGGTGCGGGGAAGATGCCTCATCGTCAACCTGCCAGGCCGACCCTCCGCCGTTCGCGAGTGCCTCGCCACGCTGGGCCCCGCCCTGCGCAAGGCGGTCGAGATTCTCGGGGGGTGAGCGCCCGGGGGAAAAGGACACCCGAAAAACGGAAACGTCTATAATTTATACTGGATTGCGGGCCGGGCGCCGCGCAGATTAGCGCGTCGATCAACCTTGGAGGACATATCTTATGGGACGGAGGCTGTTGGGCGCGTGGGCGGCGGCCCTGCTGCCGCTGGCGGCGGGCGCGGTGACCATCGACCTCGTGACCGTCG
>JADLBR010000178.1 GCA_020847615.1 Verrucomicrobiia bacterium | reverse complement strand
ATCTTCGTCCAGTTCCGCAACGTCCTGGAGGTCTCGCGCAAGAAACTCCCCTTCGGCATCGCCCAGATCGGCAAGGCGTTCCGCAACGAGATCAACCCGCGCAACTTCACCTTCCGCTCCCGCGAATTCGAACAAATGGAATTAGAGTTTTTCGTGAGGCCCGAGGACGGCTTCCGTTGGCTCGAGGAGTGGAAGGAACTCCGCATCAAGTGGTACGGGGACATCGGCCTCCCCCGCGAGAACATCATCGTCAAGACGGTCTCCGACGAGGAGCGCGCCTTCTATTCCAAGGGCACCTACGACCTCGAGTACCGCTTCCCCTTCGGCGTCCAGGAGCTCGAGGGCATCGCCTACCGCACCGACTACGACCTCACCCAGCACATCAATGCCTCCGGCAAGCCGCTGGAGTACTTTGACGAGGAGACCAAGGCAAAGTTCGTCCCCCACGTCGTCGAACCCAGCGCGGGCGTCGACCGCACCGTGCTCGCGCTCCTGTGCGAGGCCTACGACGAGGAGGAGGTCGCCGACGAGAAGGGCAACAAGGAGACCCGCACCGTCCTGCGCTTTCATCCCCGCATGGCGCCCATCAAGGCCGGTGTCTTCCCGCTGGTCCGCAACAAGCCCGAGCTGGTCGCCAAGGCCCGCGAGGTCCTCGAGATCCTCCGGCCCCACATGCGCGTGTTCTATGACGAGACCGGCGCGATCGGCCGCCGCTACCGCCGCCAGGACGAGGCCGGCACGCCCTTCGGCATCACCATCGACTTCGAGACCCTCGAGGGAGAGAAGAACTCGGGTGCCAAGGACACCGTCACGATCCGCGAGCGCGACTCCATGGCGCAGACCCGCCTCCCCATACCCGAACTCCTCGGCTACCTGCTTCCGAGGATCTCGTAGCCGTCACCGCTTCACGTACTTGTCGATGATCTTGGCCGCGCGCGAGTCGCGCGCCTGATCCTCGTTGGCCGGAGACGAGGCGTATATCGGGCCAAACCACGTGTCCACCATGCAGAGGCCAAACACCGCCGCAAACGGGATGGTGTACACGAAGGCGCAGGCCACCGTGTTGAAACCCGTCAGGAACAGCGACGCGATCATGAACTCCTTCCCGCGGCTCAGCAGGATCTCCAGGTTCCGCTTGTAGTTCAGCGCCGAATCGAGCACGCCGGCGCCGTCCAGCCACCGGCAGCAGCCCACGCCGCAGAACGGGATCGCGAATAGCATCGCCGGGGCGTACATCATCGACAGGAACACCGAGGGCCCCCCAAACAGTTTCACGAAAACCAGCCAGCACAGGGCCATCCAGAGTCCCACCGGCAGCAGCAGCGTGAAAATCGCGATCACCAGCTTGACCGACCCCTCGATCGCGTACGTCCTCCAGTGCTCCAGCCCCCAGCTCGGAAGCTGCGCGGCCGACGAGAACCGCGCCCGCCTCAGCACCTCGTACGTGAACCCCAGGGGAAACCAGAAGCTCAGGACGTTGAACGCCAGCGCCCCGAAGAACGCCGGCATCTCCCAGCCCTCGATCTGCTTCCCGGCCTCCTCGGCCCCCAGCATCCGGAGCCCCAGCACGATCAGCAGGGGGTTGATCAGCAAGAACCCCGCCACCAGCACCTTCAGCCACCACCATGGGTCCGCCAGAATCGTCCGGAAACCCCGTTTCAAGTCTTCAAAAAGCTCCATCGGCTTGATTTCACACCACTGGCGCGCATCGTCAAGCTGTGGCTAACAACGAACCCGAAAAATGCGGCTTTACCGACCTCGGTTTCGCCAAGGTCGATATCCTGCGCCGCGAGCGCCAGGGCTTCCCCGAGGTCATCCTCTGTCAGGGGAAAACCCCCGCCCAGGTCGCCGCCATATTCGGCGAGCTCGCCTCCCGCAGCGACGTCGTCCTCGCCACCCGGGCGAGTGCCGAGCAATTTGCCGCCGTCCGACACACGCTGCCAGACGCCCGCCACGAGGAACTGGCCCGCTGCATCGTGTGGCGGAAATCGCCGTCCGTCCCCGCCGACACATCCCTGAAGGCCGCCGTGCTTGCCGCCGGCACCTCCGATCTGCCCGTCGCCGAGGAGGCCGCCGTCACGGTCGGCTGTTTCGGTTTTGCCGTCGAGCGCCTCTACGACGTCGGCGTCGCCGGGCTCCACCGCCTGCTGGCCCACGCCCCCCTGCTCCGCTCGGCCAGCGTCTTTGTGGTTGCCGCCGGAATGGAGGGCGCCCTGCCCAGCGTCGTCGCCGGCCTCGTCGACAAACCCGTCATCGCCGTGCCCACCAGCGTGGGCTATGGCGCCAGCTTCGGCGGCGTCGCCGCCCTGCTCGGCATGCTCAACTCCTGCGGTTCCGGGGTCACCGTGGTGAACATAGACAACGGTTTCGGCGCTGGCTTCGCCGCCGGACAGATCCTTCGCCTCGCCAAGAGAGCCCCGTAGCACCCCGAAATCACATCCCGCCCCACCCGTTGCCGTGAAAAATAAACTCGACGAGATCATCGCCTGGAAACGCCACGAGGTGGTCCACCTCGCCGAACACGCCGAAGGCCTGCGCCGCATGGCGCTGCAACGCAATGAGTTCCGTGGATTCAGGGCCGCCCTCGCCGCCCGTCGACCCGGTCTTATCGCCGAGGTGAAAAAAGCATCGCCTTCCGCCGGAGTCATCGCCCACGATTTCGACCCGGCCGCCCAGGCCCGGGCCTACGATGCCGCCGGGGCCGACTGCCTTTCGATCCTCACCGACGAAAAGTACTTCCAGGGCCACATCGCCCACCTGCGCGATATTCGGAAGCTTGTCGACCGCCCCCTGCTGCGCAAGGATTTCATCGTGCACCGGCACCAACTCTGGGAGTCGTCCGTCGCCGGCGCCGACTGCGTCCTGCTGATCGTCGCCGCCCTGGACCCCGGCGAGCTCCAATCCCTCTTCAATGAGGCCCGTGACCTGCAATTCGATGTCCTCGTCGAAATCCACGACCTCCGCGAAATGGACCAGGCCCTCGACCTTGGCGCCGACATGATCGGCATCAACAATCGCAACCTGCAGACCTTCGATGTCTCGCTCGACACCACCGAAACACTCGCCGAGGAGGCGCCCCCCGACGTGCTGCTCGTTTCCGAGAGCGGCATCCGCTGCCGCCAGGACGTGGAGCGCGTCACGGCCGCGGGCGCCGACGCCATCCTGGTCGGCGAGACGCTGATGCGATCCCAGGACATCCGCGCCACGATACGGGAACTCACCGGGAGGTGATCCATGCAACGCGTCCGAGTCAAGATCTGCGGCATCACGAATGAGCCCGACGCGCTGGCCGCCATCGAGGCCGGCGCCGATGCCCTTGGCTTCGTCACCCACCCGCCAAGCCCCCGCTACATCGATCCCGCCAAGGCCGCCATCTGGGTCCGACACCTCCCCCCCCTCGTCGCCAAGGTCGTCGTCTGCGTCAACCCCTCCGCCCCAGAACTCATCCGCTGGGCCGAGGCCTTCCCCGTGGACGCATGGCAGTTCCATGGCGACGAGACCCCCGCCCTGATCCGCTCGGCGCCCGCCGGCGGCCGCATCCGCGCACTCCGCGTCACCAGGGCATTCTCCCGCGAGGAGCTCCTCGAATGGCCGGTCGAGGCCTTCCTTTTGGACACCCCCACGCCCGACTACGGCGGCTCCGGTGAGACGTGCGATTGGTCACTCGCCACCAAGATCAAGGATGCCGCCCATCGCCCCGTGATTCTCGCCGGCGGACTGAACCCCACCAACGTCGCCGAAGCCATCCGCGCCGTCCGCCCTTACGCGATCGATTGCTCCTCGGGCGTCGAAGAATCCCCGGGCAAGAAAGACTACGCCAAACTGCGCGACCTCATCGCCGCGTGCCGTTGACGGAATCTGGCTTCGACTCCATTCGCCCAGACCGATCAGCCATGCGAGAACCCCGTTGCAGAACCCGTAAGCGTTTGACCGCCACCCCCGACCGACAGCGGGGTCGGCTGCGTTTGCGGCGCCGGTGATCCCGCGGATGCCAGTTGGTGCCGACCCAAGCCGACTTTGCGCTCCACCGTTCCCACGATATCGTCCCTCATGGCACGTGAGCCACGAGACAACAAGCCGCGACGGGCGCGCCGCCCACCCGTCGCCCTCCGCGCCGCGCGAACCTCAGCCATTCTCTTCATGCTGGCGCCCCCCTGCCCCGCCCACCCCGGCCACCTCATGGACGCCGCCTCGATCCACCCCGCCTGCCAGGTGTCCGTCGGCAAGGACCGCATCGACCTGGATTACGAGCTGTCCTTCGGCACGGTAGCTTCCCTTGGCCAACGCCAGGTCATGGATCGCGATGGCGACGGCCGCCTGAGTCGCGAGGAACAGGACGCCTACCTCCGCGACACCCCGCCGGCCATCGCCGCGCGCGTCGAGGTGCTCCTGGACGATAGCCCCCTGCCCCTCTCCCGCGGCCGCGAGCGCCTCGCTCTCATCGATGCGCGCGTCGTCCCCGTCCCGATGCGGATGGGCATGCGGCTGAGCGCGGCGCTGCCGCCCCTCGCCCAGGGCAAGCATCGCTTCGCCGTGATCGACCGCAGCAGCTGGAACAACGCCGCCGTCGCCGACGCCCCGCTCCATCTCCGGGACCCCGGCATGCGGCTCCTCGGGCGATCGCCGGGGCCCACCACGTCCCCGGACGATCCCCTGCGGACGGCGGCCATCCGCGATCCGCTGCTGTTCACCGTGCTCGTGGGTGACGGCACCGCCCCGCCCGAGACACCCGCGACCTCGCCAACGGCACCGGCGGTCCCCGCCGTCGCCAGCGACAGGAGTGGAGCACTCATTCAACTCGTCGGCCGCGAGCGCATTGGCCCCGGCATCCTCCTCGCCGCCCTTGTGGCGGCCTTCGCCCTCGGCGCCGGCCACGCCCTTGAACCTGGCCACGGCAAGACCATGGTGGCCGCCTACCTCATCGGCAGCCGCGGCACGGTCATCCACGCCATCACCCTGGGCCTCATCGTGACCCTCACCCACACCGCCGGCGTATTCGTTCTGGGCCTGGTCCTCCTCAACGCCTACCAGTCCTTTGTCCCCCAGAGCGTCGTGCTCTGGACCGGACTCGCTTCGGGCCTCCTTGTGATGCTCGTCGGGGTGTGGATGATCCTCCGAAGCCCCGCCGCGGCGCACCGCCATCACCATCATCCCCACGACCACACCCATGGCCACGACCACGGGCACCACCATGAAGGCCCCCCGCCACCCGTGGGCTGGGGCAACCTCGTGTCACTCGGCATCTCCGGCGGCCTGGTCCCCTGCCCCGCCGCCCTCGTGGTTCTGCTGGCCGCCCTCTCCTTGAATCGCGTCGCGCTGGGGCTCTGCCTTCTCCTCGCATTCAGCGCGGGCCTGGCGACCGTCCTCATCATCATCGGCATCCTGATCGTCACCGCGGGGCGATGGCTGGATCGTTTCGAGGGCATCCGCCACCTGGGCCAGGCGCTGCCCCGTATCAGCGGCCTCGTCATCCTCATCCTCGGGGCGGCCATCGCCGCGCAGGCGCTCATCGCCGCCGGCATTGTCACCGTTGCGATGTGACTCCGCCCGCGCGAGATCGTGCGCGATTTCAACCTGCCATTCGGAAAGATTTGCCTCATAATATTTCGATGTCCGCGACGATCGACGCCGCAGCCCTCCCGGATGCCCGGGGCTATTTCGGCCCCTACGGTGGCATGTACGTGCCCGAGACCCTCATGGCCCCCCTCCGGCAACTCGCCGCCGAGTACGCCCGCGCCAAGGCGGACCCCGCCTTTCAGAGAGAACTCGCGGACCTCATGCGGGATTACACGGGCCGCCCCACGCCCCTGTATTTCGCCGAGGGCCTGACCCGCGAGCTCGGCGGTGCGCGCATCTACCTGAAGCGCGAGGATCTCCTCCACACGGGCGCCCACAAGATCAACAACGCCCTCGGTCAGGCCCTCCTCGCCCGGCGCATGGGCAAACGCCGGGTGATCGCCGAGACCGGCGCCGGCCAGCACGGGGTCGCTACCGCAACGGTCGCCGCCAAGTTCGGGTTCCAGTGCACGATCTACATGGGCGAAGTCGACATGGACCGCCAGGCCCTCAACGTCGCCCGCATGCGCTTCCTCGGGGCCGAGGTCGTCCCGGTCACCGCCGGCCAGCGCACCCTCAAAGAGGCCGTCAACGAGGCCATGCGCGACTGGGTCACCCGCGTCCGCGACACCCACTACATCCTCGGCACCGCCTACGGCTCCCACCCCTACCCCGCGATGGTCCGCGATTTCCACCGGGTCATTGGCATCGAGGCCCGTGCCCAGATACTCGATAAGGAAGGGCGCCTCCCCAACCTCGTCTGCGCCTGTGTCGGCGGCGGAAGCAACGCCATCGGAATATTTTCCGCATTTCTGGATGATCCCGGCGTCCGCCTGGTCGGCGTCGAGGCCGGCGGACGCGGCATCATCCCAGGCCAGCACGCCTCCCGTTTCCACGGGGGCTCCCTCGGCGTCCTCCAGGGCACCCGCTCCTTCATCCTCCAGGATGAGCATGGACAAATCCTCAACACCCACTCGGTGTCAGCCGGCCTCGACTATGCCGCCGTCGGTCCAGAGCACGCATACCTCCGGGATTCCGGCCGCGCCGAGTACACCTTCGCCACGGACGACGAGGCCATCGATGCCTTCCAGCGCCTCGCCAAGATCGAGGGCATCATACCCGCACTCGAGTCCGCCCACGCCGTCGCCCACGCCATCAAGACCGCCCCATCCATGACTGGCAACCAGATCCTCATGATCAACCTCTCCGGCCGAGGCGACAAAGACGTCCAGCAGGCCGCCACATTCGTGGGGTTGACCTAAAAGGTCCACAGTCCGGGACATGCCCTGCCCCGCCGCAACCCACTCGCAGAGGACTGGTGGGGCGGAGACCGCCACGGCGGCACTGCGAACCTAAAACCACTGGAATGTGAACTCCCGTGGTCGACCGCGTGAGTCTTTCGCCTCGAATCGCCCGAGGCGATCGGTTGCGTTTGCTTCCCCGGTAGTCCCAAATATGTAGCCGAAACCGTAAGGCTTTGGCGCCCAAACGCTGACGCGTTCGGCTACGGGGTTCGCTGCGGCTATTTTCAAGTCAGACGTCATGCCCCGCGTGCGGGGCACCACCGGGTCAGAAAATGTAGCCGAGGCCGTGAGGCCTTGGCGGCCAAACGCTCACGCGTTCGGCTAAGGGAGACGCTGCGGCTATTTTCAAGTCAGCCCCGCCGCCGGCGCGGGGACGCGCCGCATCATTCATGTGGAAACTTCTGGTGGGTGGAGGAGTGCCTAACCCGGACATTTCACAGCCTTGCGGGCTGTGAAGTGTCCGGGCTCTGGGAAAACCGCGCGATAGCAACAGGTT
>JADLBR010000177.1 GCA_020847615.1 Verrucomicrobiia bacterium | reverse complement strand
GTGGCGCCGCGGGCAGCATGCAGTACTTCAAGATCGCGGTTCCCGCGGGCCGGTCGAAGCTGGATATCAAGACGTCGGGGGGCACGGGCGACTGCGACATGTACGTCCGGTTCGGGGCCTCGCCGAGTTTGAGCCAGTGGAATTTTCGTCCGGCGCGCAAGGGCAACGCGGAGGCGGTGACGGTCAAGGCGCCCGCGGCGGGTGACTGGTTCATCATGCTGCACGGGTTCCAGGCCTTTTCGGGCGTGAGCCTGGTGGCCGATCACTATTGAGCCGATGCCGGCGACGGGTCGTTGCGCCATGGGCTGCGTTCGGGCGGGGTGGGCCGTGGTGGTCGCCCTGGCGGTGGGCGCCTGCGGTCGCCCGTCGCGTTCGGGCCATGTGGATCGCGAGAGGGATGGGGAGTTCCCGCGCCATGTGGCGTCGGCGTCCGGAGGGAGCGATCGCGGCGATGGCGCGGGATCGGCGGCGCACGGCGATCCTCCGGTGCCATGGCGGCCGTCCGACCCCGGTGTGGGGCGTGCGCTGGAGCGGTTCCGGGCGGGCACTGACGAGGATCGGCTTGCGATAGCCGACCAACTCATTGGCGCGGGCACCGAGGAGTCGATCACCGGGCTCATCTTGCTGCTGAGGGAACTGTCGCCGGGCGAGGCCAAGACGGCGATCTGCCAGAAATTGGCGGGCGTGAGCGGGGCGGACAGGCAGGGCTTTCTCCTGGAATTGCTCTTGGTGGACGCCGATCCGGAGGTGGGCCGCGCGCTGGCGGCGCCCCTGGCCAGGGACGCCGATGCGGGCCTGGTCGCGCGGCTTGCCGCATTGCACGATGGGGATGTGGCACCGGCCGTTAAGCGGGGCGTTCTTGAGCTGCTTGCGGAGGTGAGCGCGGACGCGCTGGTGCCCGCGCTGGGCACGCTCGTGGCCGATCCAGGGCGCCGCGCCGATGACCCGCTGGTCGTGGCCGCCTCTCGGGCATTGGCCCACAATGGATCATCGCAGGCGCTGGATGTCTTGTTCCGGAAACTGGACGGCACCCGGGACCCGTCGGAGTCCGCCGCCCTCGCGGGGCTGGTCGAGGGCATCACGCGCCCCGGGGCCCTGCATTTCTTGCTCTGCGCGTCCGATGGCAACAAGGTGGCACCGTCCGCGGCGAGCCGCGCCATCGCGATACGGGCCCTCAAAAACTATCCCTGCCAGGACACGCGCGACGCGTTGGCCCGGCTGGCATCGGATCCCGAACCCAGCGTCCGGGCCGCCGCCCGCGAGAGCGCCGCCGCGCTGAAGTAGGGAAGCGGTTGATCGCCGCGGGCGATCGGCCCCCCCACCAGCGCCCGTGCTCTGGACGTTCACGCGTCCGGTTTCGAACTGAATTCTCAGTGGGCGGCGCGACCTGCGAGCAAGCGGTCGGGGTTGAGCGACCGGAGGGCCTGGGGCACGAACAGTCCGTCCTTGCGGATGAGGCGGTCGTCAAACCGGATCTCGCCGCCGCCGTAGTCCTTGCGCTGGATGCAGACGAGGTCCCAGTGGACCTGGGAGCGGTTCCCGTTGTCGGCCTGGCGGTAGGCCTGGCCGGGCGTGAAGTGGAAGGAGCCGGCGATCTTCTCGTCGAATAGGATATCGCGCATCGGGTGCAGGATGTGGGGATTGAAGCCGAGGCTGAACTCCCCAATGTGGCGCGCGCCGCGATCCGAGTCGAGGATCTGGTTCAGGCGCCTCGTGTTGCTGGAGGAGGCGTCGATCACGCGGCCCCTGCGGAAGGCGAGGCGCACGTTGTCGAACGAGGTCCCCTGATAGACGGTGGGGGCGTTGAATGAGACATGGCCCTCGACGCTGTCGCGCACGGGCGCGGTGAACACCTCCCCGTCGGGGATGTTGTGCGTGCCGCCGCACGCGACCGCACCGATGCCCTTGATGGAGAACCTCAGGTCGGTGCCCGGCCCCGTGATGTGGACGCGGTCGGTTCGCCCCATGAGACTCTTCAGCGCGGCCATGCCGGGGGCCATGCGGCGGTAGTCGAGGGTGCAGACGCGGAAGAAGAAATCCTCGAAGGCCTCGGTGCTCATCATGGCCTGCTGGGCCATGCCGGGCGTCGGCCAGCGCAGGACGCACCAGCGGGTGTGTCGGATGCGCCAGTCGATGACGGGGCGGAGGATCCGTGTGGCGAGGTTCATGCGCTCGGTCGGCACGTCGGAGGCCTCGAAGATGTTGTCGGCCCCGCGGAGGGCGATGTAGGCCTGCATGCCCCTCATCCTGTGGAGTTCGACACGCCTGGAGAACTCCAGCCCTCCGGCGGTGACGTGGCGCAGCAACTCCCGCTGCACCACCGGGGACGTAAGATGCACGAAGGGGATGCCGCCGACGCGGGCCGCCTCGCGGACCATGGCCGCCACCATGGCGTCCGGCACGCACGAGGCGTCAATGAGCAGCCGCTCTCCCCGGCGCAGCTTGACCGAGAAACCCACCAGGATGCGGGCAAGTCGTTCGTGTCGAGGGTCTGTCATGGCCGCGGATTGGAGCAGGCGGGGGACGGTTGGGCGACCCAATTTTTCTGGCTGCGGCCCAATTGGGTGCTTGCCTTGCGCGGGGCATCCCGGTAGTTTCTATGACAACGACGGATCCGGGTCGGCCGTGCCTTTCGGCGGGTCGGGGTCCGCTGCCAGAGAGTGAGGATGATTTGGCGATGAATGGCAAGACTGTGAGGATTTCACGCGGCGGTCCATCGGGTGTGATCGCGCTGGTCGCCGCACTGATGCTGGCCCCGGGTGGCGCGGATCTGGCTTCGGCAGCGAAAAAAGAGGGCATGGTCGACTACTCCGCCCCGGTTCGAGTGCGGGTCAAGAAACCCGCCACGGCGGACCAGATCGACCCGAATGCCATGCAGATCAGCGACGACGAGATGGCCGGGGGCTACGATGGCAAGCAGATGGAGGTGGCCCCGCAGCGGACGGTCAGCGTCCCGAGTCGAGTCTGGAGGCAGGGCGACCTCGACGAGCTCCCCCCGCCCGCCTGGGAGGACTGCAAGAAGACCAAGCCGCGCTTCCGCCCCCTCGAGGGACCGCACGGTCGCTTTTCGGCGGGCGTGATCTATCGCGAGTTTGGCGACGTGGAGTTCTCATCGCGATCTATGCTCACGGAGGATCTCAGCGACGAGGCACATTACCTGAATCTGGGCGGCGGGAGTGTGGTGATTAAGCCGGGCGGTGTCTTCGATGTCGATGAGGGCGAGTACTGGCACGAGGATGTGGACGCGGGAGGGCCCTACATCGCCTTCGACCTGCTATTCCCCATCTCGAGTTATTTCAAGCTGGGCCAGCAGGTGTCGTTCTCGTACTCGCGGGCGAGCGCCGCCGATCACTTCTCCAACCTGGAGGGCAGCCTGACCGACGATGTGACGGCGATCTCCGGGCGCGCGGAGGCGTACATGCGCAACAAGGTCGTCGAGCGGTTGGACGTCGATGTCTACACGCTCTCGCTCGGGCCGATCGCGGAGTTCAACGTGGGTCCTGTCTTCCTGCAGGGGAGCGGCGGCCTGGCGATCAACATGGTCCAGTTCAACGCCGACGTGAGCGAGAAGCTCTACATCGATTCGAACTTTGACGACGACGTGTTTCTGGAGGCGCTGAAGGACTCGGGTCCGGCCTACCTGAGGCATCTCGAGGAGGATGAGGAGGTCTTGGCGGAGAAGTGGGAGGACGGGAACCACGGCACGAAGTTCCTCTTCGGCTGGTATCTCCAGGGGCTGTTGGGCGTGCAGATCTCCCAGAGCTGGAGCGTTGCCGGATTCGGGCGCTACGATTGGAACGACTCGCTCGAGGGAGAGGTCGGGTATTCGAGGTTTGGCATGGACCTCAGCGCGTTCTCTGCGGGCGCGCAGGTCGGGTATAGTTTCTAGCAGCCTGTCGGACTTAGCCAAGTCCGACAAGGCTGCTAGAAAGCAAAACCGCCTTATTCCAAGGCAGTTATGATGGGCAAGACCCAGATGTGGCACCGTGCCTGAGCGAGTTTAACGAATCGT
>JADLBR010000176.1 GCA_020847615.1 Verrucomicrobiia bacterium | reverse complement strand
CCGCGACCGGGTCAGCGCTCGTGTGCCGAGGTGAGGATCTCCCGCGCCTTCGAGAGCGAGCCGAGGTTGTACACGCGGGCATAGCCCATCCGCTTGAGGTTGGCGCAGGCGGACGCCGACCGCATGCCGCTGGCGCAGTGGAGCAGGATGGGCCTGTTGCGGTCGGGCGCGAGCGCGGCGATCTCTTTCTCGATGCGGTCCAGGGGCACGTTGGTGACACCGGGGATCGATTGGGCGGCGAATTCGCCGGCGGTGCGCACGTCGATGACCAGCGCGCCCTCGCGCAGGGCGACGGCCACCTCATCGGGGGGCGCGGCGCAGCCCAGATGTGCGATGGAGAATAGCGCGGCGGCCAGCGGTGCCAGCCAGGCGAGATGCTGACGAGTCATGCCTGAGATCATGGCGAGGATTCTGTCGCTGGCAATCGGGGGGAAGATGTGTGTGATCTCGCCGCGGGCGATGCGTCCGGTGAGGCGACAGGGGGTGGCGAGCAAGGTGAGGCAGGCAAACGCGATGCTGGCAACCTCTGCATCCGCGAAGCGGCGACTCCCGCAACGCCGCAGCAGGAGCGTCCGATCAACCGGCGTGCCAAAGAGACCAAGATGCGTAATGGTCTTGAGTGCAGGCACTTGAAGCATGCCGCGGTGCCAGATTCAGTGCGGGCGCACGTGCGGATATACAGATTCTGCATCAGGGGCTACATTCTTCGCATGAGACTGACGGACGACGATCGGCGGTTCTTCTCGGAAGTGGTGGGGGCGGCATTCAGCAATCCGTTTTCGGACGAGCGGGCGGCATTGGACAGGAGGATACTGGGCGGGGCCGAGGGCGTGCCGCAGGAGGCGCTGCTCGCGGCGGTGGCGACGCGCGTTTCGGAGCGCCTGCGGGAGCTGGGGAAGCAGCGACGCGGGGGTGCGTGGCCATGGTCTGGAGAGGATGGGAGGCTGGTTCGGTACGCGCTGTTGTTTGACGTGTTTCACCGGCATCTGGATGGCTGGGACGCGCTGATCCGCGACCAGGAGCGGGCGGGTCCGGAACCGGTTGGGGCACGCGTGGCGGCGCGGACGATCGAGGAGTTGCGCGCGGAGGGATTCGGGGGGGCGGAGAGCGCGCGGTGCGCGGCGATCTTCTACCAGCTCCGGCGGGCGTACTACTTCATCGAGCGGGCGTTGGTTGGCCGGAGCGCTCCCATGAAGCGGCTGAGGATGCGGCTCTGGCAAAATGTCTTCACGCATGACATGGCGCTATACGAGCGGCATCTGGCGGGGAGGCTGGAGGATTTTTCGACATTGCTATTGGGAGAGACGGGGACGGGCAAGGGGGCGGCGGCCGAGGCCATCGGTCGGTGTGGGCTGATCCCGTTCGACTCGGGCAAGGGGCGGTTTGCGGCGAGCTTTGCGGAGAATCCGATCGCGCTCAATCTCTCGCAGTTCTCGGAGTCCCTGATCGAATCGGAGCTCTTTGGTCACCGGAGGGGCGCGTTCACGGGGGCGATCGCGGATCACGAGGGGGCCTTTGCGAGGTGCCGGGATTTCGGGTCGATATTCCTCGATGAGATCGGGGATGTTGCGGCGCACATCCAGGTCAAGCTGTTGCGCGTCTTGCAGGATCGGACGTTCACGCCGGTGGGCGGGGCCAGCGCGCTCCGATTCCGGGGGCGTGTGATCGCGGCCACCAATCGGCCCATCGGGGAACTGAGGGCCGATGGGAAGTTCCGCGAGGACTTCTATTTCCGGCTGACCTCGGACGTGATTCCGGTGCCGGCGCTGCGCGAGCGTCTGGCGGACGATCCGGGGGAGATGGAGGACCTCGTCGGGGTGATCGTGTCGCGGATCCTCGGGGGGCCGGATGCCGGATTGGTGGGCGTTATCCTGGGGCGCTTGCGGCACGGCCCGGGCCAGGACTACGCGTGGCCCGGCAACTTCCGGGAATTGGAGCAGGCGGTGCGGAGAATCCTGTTGGCGGGGGATTACGTCGCCGGTGCGGCGCCGGGCGCGGGATCGCGCGCGGACCGGTTGAGCGCGGGAATCGCCTCGGGCTCGTTGACCGCGGACGCGCTGATGGCCGAGTATTGCGCGCTGCTGCACGAGCGCCTCGGCTCGTATCAGGATGCGGCGCGCGTGGCGGGCCTGGACTGGCGGACTCTCAAGGCGCACGCGGCCAGGGCGAGCGGGGCAGCACCGGGGATGATAGCGTAGCCCCTCCGGTCACGGAGGGGCCGCGTGGCGCGGTTCCACTACATCTGGAATTTTCGAGTCAGCGATGCGGCAATTTTCGAATCAGCACACCCGCAGGGAGCGGATCTTGAGGAGGCGGGCGAGTTTCTCGAGAATATCGGCGAAGTGGCCGGTGCCGATGGCGCAGTGGTGGGCGGGGCCGGCCTCGGACCAGCGTTGCATGAATTCCTTGGCGGGGATGGCGAATCGGTATCTGCTGTTGGTGTTGCCGATCTGGAGGATGGGGCCCGGGACGGAGGCGCCCTCGGCGATGAGGAAGGAGAGTTCGCCCTGCCGGTTCTGGACGACGGACAGGAGGGTGACGGGGCCGCGCTTGACGCTCATCTGGATCGAGAGGCCCTTGCCGGGTTTGCCGTGATAGACCGGGAGCGGGACGAGGCCGACGGGGCCCTCGGCGATCGCAAAATGCGCGGGGCCATCGTGTCCGAAGAAGACATGGTCCTCGACGAAATCGGCCAGATAGAACTCGGAGAACGAGCCGCCGCGCCCGAGGAGGTCCATGATCTTCATGGCCTGGGCGTTCTTGATCTCGCATTCGCCGGCGACGGGGACGCTGCGCCCGGTGAGCAGGGTGTTCCCGGCGATGACAGAAGTGACGATGTCCTCGTACTCGTTGCTGGGCTGGCCCTCGTAGTAGTAGGCCATCGAGCCGAGCCGGTGGCGCTCCACGAGGCGATCCAGGGCCACGGAGGTCTTCGCGGCGCGGTCGATCTCGGCGGGCTCGCACTCCGGGGCGACGGCGAAGGCGGCGCGGAACTCGGCGACCTTGGCCTTGATGTCGGCGGCGGTGACGGCATCGCGCAGGGCGCGCAACTCGCACATTTCGAGGAGCTGGATGTGGTTGCCGAATGTGGCGCTGTGCTGCGTCATGTCGCTGTAGACATCGAGCATGCCGCAGTAGTAGTGGCCCAGGACCCCGAGGCGGTTGTCGCGCATGCCGGCGCGGGCCGCGGCGGCGTCGGCCCAGGCGCGGACCTCGGCCCAGGCTTCGGCGTCATTCAGGTGGCCGGTGACGAGGTGATAATCGATGTTGGCGCGATTGAAGACGCATGCGATCTCGGGCGCGCAGCAGGCCTGGCAGTGCTCGAGCCAGACGCCGGTCATGTGGCCGCGGTCGCCGAGGGCATTGAACTTCGCGTAGTCCAATTGCGGGACGGGCTGGAGGTTGAGGACGACCACCGGGACGCCGGCGCGCTGCACGACCGGGAGCACCGTGGAGGAGAGCGCGTAGGTGGTGATGAACAGGAAGATCACCTCGACGCCCTCGGCGCGGAGGCGGTTCCCGGCCGCGACGGCCTTCTGTGGATTGTCGACCAGGCCGGCATCCACGACGGTGGTGCCGAAGCCTTCGAGCCTTTTGCGCACATCGGCGTGGTAGGCGAGGAGCCGATCGTGGAGCCCCTTGAACTGCGGCCAATACGTGTCGAGGCCGATGCTAAAGAGTCCGACTTTGATGACGCTGCGGTGGTTCATGTGGGGTATTCCTTGGATTGGATGGGTTGGCGGGCGCGCTCCCGGTACTCTGCGGGCGAGCAACCTGCCGCCTGCCTGAGGAGGAGGCGGAGGCGTTCGCCGTCGTGGAATCCGGCGAGATAGGCGACCATCTTGATGGGGAGGTTCGTTTCCTGGAGGAGACGCTGTGCGCGGGTCAGGCGGCAGCGGTGGATCTCGTCGAGGACCGTGCGCCCGAGGGCGGCGGCAGTCCGGCGCTCGAGCGTTCGACGGGGGACGCCCATGCGATCGGCGATCTGGGCGACAGAGATGTGGCGGTGGCTATGGGTCCAGATGAGGTCGAGGGCCGCGGCGACGAGGGGGTCGGTGACGCCGTATCTGGGCGCGGGTGGCGGGAAGGGATCCTGGGGCGGCGCCGCGAATTCCGCGGCCAGGGCGAGCAGCTCGATGGCGCCCACCAGCATGAGGGGCGACTGGCGCATGGGGTCCGCGTGGATCCGGTCGAGCGTTCGGTCGAAGGCGGCCGCTAGGTCTGTGGTCTCGGGGACGCGGCGCGCGGCGCGCCCCGGGGCGATGAGGCCAAGTTCCTGCATCCGGTGGGCGAACTCACCATTGAGGGAGATCCAGCGTTCCTGCCAGCCGCTCGCCCTCGAAGGGCGGTACCGGTGCCACGTGTCCGGAAAGAGAAGGAGCAGGGTGTTGTGGCCGATGGCGAATCGACCGGTCTCCCTGGACTCGAACTCGCCGCGGCCGCGCGTGATGAGGATGACCTGGAATTCGGGCAGCACGCGGCCCTCGTTCCAGTTGAAGTCGTAGAGGTCGGGATGTCCCGCGGGCGGGTAGGCGGCGCCGGGGCGAATGCGGCTTCGGCCGGCCCCGGTCACGTAGAGTCCCAGGCGCATGTCGCGGTCGGTCACCGGGAGGTAGTGGAAGAAGTCGGGGGATGTCTTCCGGGGTCTCGGCATCGTAAGCATTCTATCATGGCTCGCGCCGGCGCGGCGAGACCGGCGTTGGAACTTGGCGTGAAACGTGGGCTGATGGGAGGGGATCCGGGCGGGTGGCCGCGGGTGCGGCCCCGGTTTGGACTGCGGTGGCAGAGCGCAACGGCGACACCGCTGTGGCTTCCGGTGAAGCCGGGGTCCGCGCGTCAGTCCAAAAGGCCCCTCGGGCGCCGTGTCGGGCCGGGCGTCCCTCCCGAAATCCGCGCATGGCTGTTGTCCTGTAAGCCGTGGCGCAAAACGTGTATACAATTTGAGTGACGGGATTCGGCGACGAATCGGTCTGGCGGCGTACGGCGGGTTCGCTAGCCTGCGCGGATGCGTTGGATGGCGTATTTTTTGGCGTGGTTGATAGCGCAGGCGGTTGCCTGGGCGTCGGCGGGTCCGCTGCGGCATTACGTTTTGGAGGGCGGTGGCGGCCCATCGGTGTTCGCGGAACGCGCGGGCGGTGGTGCGCTGGCCTACGAGGCCGCGGGCAAGGGCCCGGAGGCGCAGGTGCTGGTCTGGGACGAGGGGAGGGGCGCGGGCACTAAGGTGCCGCGGCTGGATGCGGGCGCGCTCTCGGCCGCGCCCTTCGATGTGGGCACGAATGGGTTCACGGTATCGATGTGGTTTCGTGTGCTGGGCCCGGGCACGCTGCGGGGGAATCCGGGCAGCGAGAACGGGACGCTGTTCAGCGTGGGTTCGGGGTACTGGGACGGCGTGCGCCTGACCACGGACTGTCGCCGCAAGACCGTGTCGT
>JADLBR010000175.1 GCA_020847615.1 Verrucomicrobiia bacterium | reverse complement strand
GGAGGTAGTGGAAGAAGTCGGGGGATGTCTTCCGGGGTCTCGGCATCCTTGGCATACTAGCATGCGTGTCCCGGAAAGGTCGAGGCGTGGGTTTGAATGTGGCGTGAAACGTGGTCTCATGGATTTATTGCGTGGCATAAGATCCTCCCCATTTAGTGCGCTAACGCGCGCGGCAGCAGCGGGATCCCCGATGGCGCAAAAAGAGGTGCCAATTCTCGTGACGTGCCATCGGCGGGAATCGGTCTGGAAGTGACGAGGTGGGATAGCTAAGGGATGCGGTTGGATCTGGACGGCCTGCGCGAGGCGGTGAGTGTCGCGCAACGAAGTATTAATGTCCATCCATGTCCCTTCGTGGTTCAATGAACATCGCATGAGGGATGCGTCAAAGTGCAAGGTCCTTCTGGTCGGCTGGGACGCGGCGGACTGGAAGGTGATCGGGCCGTTGATCGACGAGGGAAGGATGCCGCATCTCGCGCGCCTGATCGAGACTGGGGTGATGGGCAATCTCGCCACAATCCTCCCGCCCCTTTCCCCGATTCTGTGGACGTCGATCGCGACCGGGATGCGGCCGCACAAGCACGGGATACTTGGGTTCTCCGAGCCGGACCCGGACAGCGGCCGCATCCGGCCCATCACCAACCTCTCCCGGCGCGTGAAGGCGCTTTGGAACATCCTCCACCAGGAGGGGCGCACGTGCCACGTGGTGGGCTGGTGGCCGAGTCATCCGGCGGAGCCGATCCGTGGCACGATGGTCTCCAACCACTTCCAGCAGGCGGTGGCGCCGCTGGACAAGCCGTGGCCGATGCGTCCCGGCACGGTGCATCCTCCCGAACTGGCCGTGGAACTGGAGGATCTGCGCATCCACCCGCATGAGTTGGACGGCGACATGCTGCTGCCGTTCGTTCCGCGTGCCGCGGAGATCGACCAGAAGAAGGACAAACGGCTCGGAGGCCTCGCGAAGATATTCGCCGAGTGCTCGGGCATCCACGCGGCGGCGACGCATCTGCTGCACACGCGGCGCGACTGGGATTTCGCGGCCGTCTATTACGACGCCATCGATCACTTCAGCCACGCGTTCATGCGCTACCACCCGCCGCGGCCGCCGTGGGTGTCCGAGGCGGACTTCAATTTGTACAAGGAGGTCGTTCGCGGAGGCTACATCTACCACGACATGATGCTCGGCGCGCTCCGCCATCTCGCGGGGCCGGGAACGACGGTCATCGTGATGAGCGATCATGGTTTCCACCCCGATCAGATGAGGCCGTTGTCCCTGCCCAACGAGCCCGCCGGCCCCGCGGCGGAGCACCGGCCCTTCGGCATCTTCGTCGCCGGCGGGCCGGGCATCCGGGAGGACGGGCTGGTTTTCGGCGCTACGATCCTGGATGTGGCGCCGACCATCCTCGCGCTCTTCGGGTTGCCACTGGGTCGTGACATGGACGGGCGTGCCTTGACTTCGATTGTCGAGACGGCCCCGCAAATCAGCTACATCGACTCGTGGGAATCACGGGAAGGAGGGTGCGGCCGACATCCGCCGGAGACGCGGCTCGACCCCGGCGAGGCACAGGCGGCGCTGCGGCAGCTCGTGGACTTGGGCTACATCGACGAACCGGACGCCGACGCGGCGAAGGCGGCGGACGAGACCGTCAAGGAACTGCGCTATAACCTCGCGCGCGCCCTGGTGGACGCCGGGGAGGCGGACGAGGCCGCCGGGATTTTCGCCGAATTGTGGGACCGCTGGCCCGAGGAGAGCCGGTTCGGGGTTCACCTGCTGCAAACGCAGGTGGGCCAGGGGCTCGTGGTTGACGCGCGGGAGACGATGGCGCGGCTGCGGGAACGCAAGGCCACGGCGGCGGAGAAAGCGCGGGGGCAGCTTCGGGAGATGCTGCGCGGTCTCAGGGAGAGACAGCGCGCCGAGGGGGTAGAGAGGCCCGATGGCGGAGGCGCGGAGGACGCGGGCACTCCTGCCGGGCCCTCAACCCCCAATAACCATCATTCAACACTCAACATCCAAGGGGGGGCGCTTCCGCGCCTCGGCGCCTCTGCGGGAGATCATTCGGGCGGGGAGTCCGAGGAAAAGGACGAAGCCGCCATCGACTGGGAGCAGGTGGACGAGCGCACCCGCCACCGGCTCAGCCGGCTTCGGCAGCGCGCCGGGACCAACGCTCTGGCGTTCGCCTTCCTCGAAGGGTCGCTCCTGGCGCTTGAGCGGCGCCACGCCGAAGCGCTCGAGATGTTCGAGAAGGCGCTCGCCGCGCAGGCGAATCTGCGGCCGTCCGTGCTCGGAAAGATGGGCGAGGTTCGAATGGCGATGCGCGACTGGGCTGGCGCGGCGCGCCATTTCGACGCCATCCTCGAACTCGATCCGCTGAGCGCGCAGGCGCACTTTGGCCTCGCCCGCGCGGCGTTCGCCTTCCGGGATTTCCCCCGTGCGGCGGCGGAGGCGCAGTCGAGCATCGGTCTGCGTTTCCACGATCCGCAGGCGCACTTTCTCGCGGGGCTGGCCCTGTGGCGCTGCGGGAAAATCGAGGAAGCCGAGCGCAGCCTTCACCAGGCCGTTGCGCTCAACCCGGTCTTTCCCGCGGCACAGCGGACGTTGGCGCGGTTCTATGTCACGGCCCGGCGCGATCCCGGAGCTTACCTGAGGCACAAGGAACTCGCCCGGGAAGCGCGCCGCCGCATCCGCGACTGGCGGGCGGGCATCCGCCCGGAGGGAAAACACCCCGCCGAGTTCCGCTCGGCGTTCGGCGACTGGCGGGCGATCGCCGCGGAGAAAGACATGCCGGCGGCCCCGGCGCTGCCGCCGCGCGCGGAGACTGTGTGCATCGTCACGGGCCTGCCCCGCAGCGGCACGTCCATGCTCATGCAAATGCTCGTGGCGGGGGGCGTGCCCGTGCTCGTCGACGAACATCGGCCGGCCGACGACAGCAACCCGCGCGGCTACTTCGAGTTCGAGAAGGCGAAGCGCCTCGGCAGCGATCAGGATTGGCTCGCCGGGGCCCGCGGCCGCGTCGTCAAGATCGTCGCGCAGTTAATCCCGCGGCTGCCGCAGAATCACCAATACCGCATCGTGATGATGCACCGACCGCTGGCCGAGGTCGCCGCGTCGCAACGCAAGATGTTGGACCGGCTCGGCAAGGGGGGTGGTCGCGCCACGGACGAGGCGCTCATCCGCACCTTCCAGGCCCAGGTCGCCCAAGTCGTTCGGATCCTCGATCATTGGCAGGCCAAGGGGCAGGTCGGCGTGCTGCATCTGAAGTATAACGAGGTGCTCGACGATCCCCTCGCCGCTGCCGGGCGGCTGGCGGGATTGTTCGGCGAACCGTTCGACGCAAAAGCCGCCGCCGCCGCCGTGGACCCAGCGCTGTACCGCGAACGCATGGAAAACAACAAGGGAACCACCGATAAACACGGATGCGGAGCGCGTTCTTTCAATCCGCGAATGAACACAGATGGGATACGGATTTAGAATGGGCTGGCTTTCGGCTTGACCTCAGCGGGCTTGCTTTTCTAGCCTGCTGTCTAGGAGGTTGCCGGACTTTGTCCGCGAAACACCTAGAATCGACGGATTTCCGATCTGTGTTTGAGCCATTGTCAGGCAGGCGGAGAATTAGCCCATTGCGAGAGAAGCCTTTCATCACCCCCGCCGCGAAGGCGGCCGCCCTGGCGGGCGGCGCGCTGGCCGCGGCGCAGTCCGCCAACGCCGCCATCGTGGCGGCGCTCAACACGCCCATATCGCCAGGCTATGGCTCTTCGGGTTCTTGGGATGTCGACGGTGACGGCAATAATGACTTTCGGTTGCAGGCCATCATCGGCTCAGGCCCTTCGGCGATGGTCACGGAGCTGGGTCCCGCGCGGTTTGTGGCCCCGGGTGCCCTGAGTAATGACGGTTTTGCCAAATTGGATGCGAGCTTTGTCGTGGGGCCCACGCTCGTGACGGGTTTCAAGTTCTTTGCCCTGCCGCAAAGTGAAATTCGACTCACTTACAAAGGGTACATTGGCCCGGATGGAAACGCCAATGGCTGGGAGTTGGGCGATGCAGGCTACTTCGGCTTCAAATTCACGAACGTCTCCGGTGCCCACTATGGGTGGGGTCAGATTGAGATCGAGGGGGATCCGGTCGGAGGCATTGGATTCACAATATTGGCGGCCTATTATGACGACACCGCTAACGCGCCGATCGCCGTGGGCGCGATCCCCGAGCCCTCGCAGGTGGCCCTGCTGGCGCTGGGCGCGGCGGGCGTCGCGGCTTGGCGGCGCAGGCGGTTAACTGGAGAATCGAAATGAAGCCCATGCCCCTTCGGAGACCCTCGATGCAGCCGGCCGTGAAGGCCGCCGCGCTGGCGGGAAGCGCGCTGGCCGCGGCTCAGGCGGCGGATGCCGCGGTCGTGGCGGCGCTCAACACGCCGATTTCGCCGCCGGGGGCGCCGGGGTCAAGTTATTGGGATGTCGATGGCGACGGGACAAGTGATTTCGGTTTGCAGCATTACATCTATCCGGTTAACTGACGTGTTTACGCATGCTTGACCGAGCTTGGCGCGGCCCGATTCGTCGCTCCGACGGGGCGGGCCAGCGACGGTTTTGCGAAGCTCAATGCCGGATTTGCGGTCGGGCCGACGCTCGCGACCGGGTTCAAGTTCTTCGCGTTCGCCCAGGCGCTCATCACGATCACGTCCACCGGAGGGATTGGCTTCGATGCATCCCAAAGCGGCTGGGCGTTGAACGATACCGGCTATTTCGGCTTCAAGTTCAGCAACGCCTCCGGGACGCACTACGGCTGGGGGCAGGTGAACATCGACGGCAGTTCGGCGGGTTCGGGATACACGATCCTGAACGCGTACTACAATGACACGCCGGACGCACCGATCACGGTGGCTCCGATTCCGGAGCCCTCGCATGTGGCAATTCTGGCGCTGGGTGCGGCGGGTGTCGCCGCCTGGCGGCGGAGGAGGAGGCGCTGACTCAAAGACTCGTGGCCACGGTCGCGAGACCGTGGACCCGCGGGCCGGGCGCGCGATCCCATCTGTGGCCAGATGGGCTACATTTTCTGGTCCGGTGGTGCCCCGCGCGCGGGGCATGGGATCTGGTGACCTGAAGCAGTGGAGCCTTCAGGCACTCCGCGGCCCATCAGGAATTTCCACATGAATGATGCGGCGCTCCCCGCCCTTGCCGGCCCGGAGTCATTCGCCTTCATTCGCGCGTATTCGTGGTTGGAGGAATTTCTCCCGCCTGATTTCCGATGATGGCGCGGTAGCGTCCCATTTGCTGGGGGAGGAGAGTCTTTTCGTTCACGTTGGTGAGCATGGCGCGGGCCTCGGGAACGCGGCCGGCGCGAAACAGGGCATCGGCATAGTTGAGCCACACCGCGGGATCCCTGATTCTTGCGAGATCGGTTCTCTCGTAGATGGCGATGGCCTCGATAACGCGGCCGTTGGCGGCAAGCGCGGTGGCGTGGGTGTCGGCGAAGTGCGCGAAGTTCGTGCGCGTGGCATGGGCGGCGGCGGCGAGGTCGAGGGCGCGGGCGGGATCTCGATCGAGCAGGAGAAGACAGGCCGCGACGTTGTTCATGGCGACGGGATTCCTGGGGTTGGCGGTGAGGGCCTTCTCGGCTGTGGCGAGCATCGCCTCCGCGTCCTTGTTCATCCAACTCAGGGTCAGGAGGCGTTCGCGCGCGAAGGCGCCCATTTGGCCCGGTACGTCCGCCAGCTCTTGAAAGCAGGCCCGGGATTCGTCATGGAATCCGAACGCGAGGAACAACTGCGCGGCCTGAAGCTGGCGGATGGGCTCCGCCCGCGCGAGGTTCCTCGCCACGCGGAGGCTGGCGAGAAGCGCGGGCTGGTCCCTCCTTTCGCGGTGGGCCCTGGCCTGCCAGATCCATAGATCCAGCTTCTGCTGGGGCTTGAGGTCCGTTGGGATCGCGGCGCTGGAGGCCTCGATGATCCTGTCCCAGGCGCCGGCGTTGTCCCAGAGGCGGAGCTGGGTGAGGAGCAGGGGCGGACGGGCGCGGTGGGCCGCGGGGAGCCGGTCGAGGATTTCCTGCGTCTGTGCCGTCGTCAGGAGCCGCAGCGAGAGTGAGGCGGCGGCATTGGTTTGGGTGGCGGTGGCGGCGGTGGCGAGGAGCGCATCGATCGCCGCGGGCGTCTGTTCGGGGTGGAGGCGGTGGGCAATCGCCGCGCGTTGCAGCCGCGCGGCCCAGGGGTTTGGCTCCTGGGCGATGAGTTCATCCTGGAGTGTGAGCGCGGTGGCGGGCTGCCGGCCTGCGAGGGCGGAGACAAGCGCCCGGGTGGCGGGGAGGAAGTGCTTGGCGTCGGAGCGGAACGCGTCGAGCCGGGCGATCGAGGCGTCGCGAATCTTCGGATCGGTCTGGAGGGCGCCGAGGTTCGCGGTGGCAAAATCCGCCCGCGGATCCGCGGGGTTCAAGTCCCTGGCTTTGCATGCCGCCTGGTAGGCGAAGTCCGGGCGACCTCGCATGGTCCAGAACGAAGCCATGAGGAGGCGCACCTCGAAGCTCGCTGGAAATTGCTTCACCAGGCGCGCCGCGATCACGCCGGCCGCCTCGCCCTGGCCGCCCTGGAGGCACAGGCGCAGCGCCTGGATGCCGAGGGCCTCGTTGGTGGAGTCCGCAAGCCATGCCTCCATCGCCGGGAAGAAGGCTCCCTCTTCGCCGAGGCGGTCAAGGACCTGCGCGTACAGGCCGAGGGTTCCGGGGCTGTCAGGCCGGTGGCGGAGACTGTTCTGCAGCTCGATCTTCGCCGATGCCGCATCATCCGCATCAAGGAACGCCCGGGCGCGCGCATCGTATCGCTCGGCCCTCAGCCCGTGGTACCCTTCGGAGAGACGCGGCCGAAAGAGCGTCAGCGCCAGCACGGCAAACCCAACCAGCAGAAAAAGGGTGGCGACAAGACCGCGGAAGAGCCTCCGGTTTGCGCGGAACCGCATCCACCAATAGCGGATCGACCAAGGGGAAATGCCGTAGATCTGCCGGTAGAAGCCGCGAGGAGCGGAAGGCTTGCCGGACTTCATGGTGCAGGGTTTCGCGGTCACAAGCCCCGCGGGCGTTCGGTGGATGCGCGATGTGGGATTGTGTTGCTGGGCATCGCATCAGGATGCCGGATGGTGGCGGCCGCGCAAGCATGGCCGTGCGGGCGGGAGAATGTCCTTGGACGTCGCGCCATGACTTCGAGTATCACGCCGCCACCAACAGCGCCGTTGCTGCCATCGCGTTGTTTCGCACGGACACCCCCAGGGAGGTCACTCTCTCGGAATGGGGAATCGGTCTGGCGGTGGCGAGGTGGGTTCGCTTACATGGGCGGATGCGGTTGTCAGGGTTCGTTGTCTTTGGGTTGGTCTCGGGGTCCTCATCTTGGGCGGAATCGGGGCCGGTCCGGCAGTACGTTTTCGAGGGGAGCGAGAGGTTGGCCGTATTTGATAGTCGGTCCGGGGGCGGCGGGGCGGCGGCATACGAACCGGCTGCGAAGGGACCGCAGGCGGGGGGATTGGAGTGGGTTGCGGGGCGCGATCTTGGGTCGAAGGTGCCGCGGCTGGATGCGGGCGCGCTCTCGGCCGCGCCCTTCGATGTGGGCACGAATGGGTTCACGGTATCGATGTGGTTCCGTGTGCTGGGCCCGGGCACGCTGCGGGGGAATCCGGGCAGCGAGAACGGGACGCTGTTCAGCGTGGGTTCGGGGTACTGGGACGGCGTGCGCCTGACCACGGACTGTCGCCGCAAGACCGTGTCGT
>JADLBR010000174.1 GCA_020847615.1 Verrucomicrobiia bacterium | reverse complement strand
TTAATAATAGATAGTTATAACGGTACTCCAAGGGATCTCGCAAGGTCTCATGCGGGTTGACCCGACAGCGCACTATCCTACGGAACCTGCTCATTTTCAAGAAGAAGGCGGTTTTGCCAGAGGAGTTCGCCGGACGAAGTCCGACAAACTCCTAGGAGGCTGTCGGACTTTATCCGGCAGCGGCCCTTCCCGCGCGACCCAGGCGGGGTCGCGCGCTCAGAACGTGGCGCCGCGCACGTTGATGGTGGAGCGCGATTCGCCGAATTCGGTGGGTTCCGTATCCCGGTAGATTCGGCCGTCCTTGGTCACGTTGTTGGTCTCGAGCGGGTTTCCCGCGCATCCGCACAGGGCGGACCCAAGCAACAGCCACATCAGGATCTGGATCTTTCTCACGGGGGGCAATCTCTATGGGTTTTGGCGCCATGCCCGATGCGCATGGCACCAGGACCAAAGCGACTGTAGCCGGGCGCGTGAGCGCCAGGCCAACGCGACCAGCCCCGGTTGTGCCCGGGGCCGGCTACAGGCATTGGTCGATCCGATGGTCAGCCGTCGAAGCGATCGCGCCGACGGTCGCCCCGGCCGTGGCCGCCGCGACCGTGACCGAAGCCGCCACCGCCGCCACCGCCACCACCGCCGCCGCCGCCGCCAAACGAGGGACGCCGTTCCTCCTTCGGGCGGGCCTGATTGACGGTCAGCGCGCGACCGCCCAAGTCAGTGCCGTGGAGGGCCTTGATCGCAGCCTGGGCCTCTTTGAAATCGGCCATCGACACGAACCCAAAGCCACGGGAACGACCCGTGAACTTGTCCATGACGATCTGCACGCGATCCACCGCGCCATGCTGCGCAAACAGAGTGCGCAATTCCTCTTCCTCCGTGTCAAACGAGAGGTTGCCAACGTATATGTCCATCTATCTACTCACTTTTTTGCCGCGCTGTTCTCTACAACAATCTTGTTCGGCGGCGCCAACAATCTTGTCGCTGTGCCGTGACAAACGGCGAAGACTTTGCATGGGGGAAAACATTAAAAGACGGGGCCATGCCGCGACGGGCTACCCCCCGGTACGAAACTCCATCCTGACGATCTAGAAACCTTCCTTCTGACCCAGCATTAGCAGATTTGCCGGACATGGCAAACACTTTTTTTGGGCGCGGGTGGGCGTTCGGGGCCGGCCTTGGCGGCGTTTGATTCAAGCGAGGGTGGAGCGGTGGTGCAACTGGCGCGTTGAGTCCGTGGCGGCGGTGTGCTAGGTATACAGCGAAGGTATTTCTGCAATGGCGGGTGTCACAATGGACGGCAATGGGGAGAGGTCCGAGCGGGGTTGGCTGGACCCCACGCGGCAGGAGGTGGTCCTGCGGGTGCTGAACACCGACATGCGCGGGTGGATCCTGACCGTCCCGTCGGGCACGAGCATGATCGGGCGGGAACCGGACTGCCAGATTCACCTCCCGCACTACACGATCTCGAGGCGACACTGTTCCCTGCAGATCATGCCGGACAGCATCGAGGTCCGCGATCTTAACTCGATGAATGGGACGATGGTGAACGGGTCGCTGACCGTGGAATCACCGGTCCGCCCGGGGGACAAGCTCCGGGTGGGGGAGGTGGAGCTGGCCGTGTCCGTGCGGGACCGGGTTGTGGGTCAGGGGCAGCCTGCGGCGGTTCGGCCGCCGCCCCCGGAGGGTGAAGCGGCGGGTTCGTCGCCGCCGATGCCACCCCCGCCGAGCTGGGTCCCGCCGCCGCCTGTGTTTCCCGGGGCGCTGACGTTGCCGCCGGTGCCACCCATTGTGCCCTCTGTGGCTTCGGCGGCTACCTCGGTGCCGGCGCCGGCGATGCCGGTGCCTCAGCCGACGGCGGCGCCAACCCCGGCATTGCAGCCGTCCCAATACTCCTACCATTTGCCGACGCCGTCGTGGGCGGTTCGCCCGCATGTCGAGACCGTTCGCTACCGCGAGGCGAAACGGACGATGCGATTCGACCCCGCGCGCCGCGACGCGTTCCGGCAGTTTCGCTCGGGCTAGGAGGCTGTCGGACTTTGTCCGGCAGCCTCCTCTGGCAGCCTTGTCGGACTTGGCGAAGTCCGACAGGCTGCCAGGGTGTCACCGCCTGGCGGATCCCGTTTTGGGCGACGTGCGGCCGGTGGCGCAACCGAGCAGCGCCTCGACGCGGGCCAGATCCTCTGGGGTATCGACGCCTGCCGAATCGAAGCGAGTCTCCTGGCAGAGGATGCGGACACCGTTCTCGAGGGCGCGCAACTGCTCCAGTTTTTCGGACTTCTCCAATGGCGAGACGGGCATCCTCACGATGTCGCGGAGGACGGAGGTGCGATAGACGTAGAGGCCTATGTGCTTGAACCGACGGGGTGCGCCATCGGTGGCGTCGCGGGCGAACGGGATGGGGTGGCGGGAGAAGTAGAGGGCCTCGTCATCCTTGCGGCGCACGACCTTGACGACTTGTGGCGCCGTGACGTCGGACGGATCGTGGATCTCGCGGCAGAGGGTGGCCATGCCGAAGCGGCGGTTCTCCGCCAGGGATCGGACGGCCTGATCGATCATGCGGGGATCGATGAGGGGCTCGTCGCCCTGGATATTGACGACGAGGGAGCAGCGGTGGCGCGCGGCCACCTCGGCGGCGCGGTCGGTGCCACTGGGGTGTGTGGGCCTGGTCATCTCGGCCTTCGCGCCAAACGCGCGCGCCGCGTGGAGGATGAGGGCATCATCGGTGGCGATGATGACGCTGGCGAGGGTCTTGGCTTTTCTGGCGCGCTCCCAGACCCATTGGATCATGGGTTTGCCGGCGAGTGGGGCGAGGGGCTTGCCGGGGAAACGGGTGGAGGCCATGCGGGCGGGAATGATGCCGAGGACCTGGGCGCGCATAGGTTGGAGGGTACGCCGTGGCCGCGGCGCGGGCAAGGCACGAAGCTTGAAGCAGGCGATCGCCCGCGGTTATCGGGTGCCCCGCCAAACGCTGACGCGTTCGGCTACTGGACGCGTTCGGGCGCCAAAATCCAGTCGGTGGCTGCCTTGAGGTCGGGAGCGGTGAAGTCGGCCAACGGATCGGTTGGCGGAGGCGGGACGGTCGTGATGCGGACGGTGCGGCATCCCGCGGCGCGGCCGCAGGCGACATCGCTGGCCTTGTCGCCAATCATGAAACTGCGCGCCAGATCGATATCGTGCTCGCGCGCGGCCAGCAGGAGGAGGCCGGGGGCGGGTTTGCGGGTCTCGGAGGGTGCGTTGGGCCCATCGGGCGAGTAGTAGATGGCGTCGAGTCGCGCGGGATGGAGGTGGCGGGCGACCATGCGGTTCACGGACTGGACCTGATCGTGGGTGAGCAGGCCACGGGCGATCCCGGATTGATTTGAGACCATGACGAGCAGGAAACCCGCGCGCTGAAGGCGGAGGAGGGCATCGCGAGCACCCGGCAGGAGGGTGACCCTGCCCGGGTCCCCCAGGTAGGGGATATCGGGGATGAGGGTATCATCGCGGTCGAGGAAGACCGCGCGACGCTTTGAGGGGCATGGTTGGATTGCGTGCTTCCGGTCCAATGGAATGCCTTCGCGGCATGGTAGGTCATCGGCTTCTGGGGGTCAATGGGATGCGCGGACCTCAGAGGCCGTACTCGGCGGGCAGCCACTTATCGGGATCGGCGCTATCGGATTGCAGGCCGATGAAGGTGCCCTCGTCGGCAGGGAGATCGGCGAGGGCCGCGTCCATCCTGTCGAGCCAAGGGATCTCGCGCGGGTCGAGGCGGAGCGCGCCGGAGGACGCGCCATCGCGCATGAGCCGGACCGCGGTGCGGGCGGCGGCGACGCCGGCGAGATAGGCGGATGGGGCGGCGACGATCGACCCTGCGATCGCTATGGCGGATTCGGGCGCCAGGATGAAGGCCTGCGGGTCCAGCGGGGCATCGGAGCGGACCATCCAGCGGCGCAGGGTGCGCGCGGCGCCGACCCCGTCGGCCAGCGCCTGATTCATGAGGCGGCAGTCGTACACGAGTTGCTCCATGCTGCAGACGGGGGCCATCGCCCCGAGGAGTTTGATGTTTTGGACGGACTCATTGGACCATGTGTCGCAGGCCGCGGCCGCCACGTTTCCCACTGGGCTGAGGTGCGCGCACGCGGCGGTCTTGCCCTCCATGGCCATGGGGCAACCGGTGATCGCCTTGAGGAAGATGTTCTCGTAGCCGCAGTCCTTGCCCGGGCCGACGGCGCCGCACTCGTAGGCGACGAGAGAGCGGACGGCGCTCACGGCGCGCACGACCGCCGCGAAGACGCGCGGGATCATCCTTTTCTCCGCGAGGACCATGGCGGTGTTGGCGAACCCGCAGGCGGTGTCGCCGGCGCAGAGGGCGCCTCGCGCGCGGGCGATCTCGCCGAGGCGGGACCAGAGGAAGCGCATGTCTCGCGCGCCGAGCACGCACAGCGAGAAGATGGACATCGGCAGGTCGCACATCATCAGTGCCTCGTCGTGGAGTTCCTTGCCACCGACGGACTCGATGCTCAGGAAGTCCGCGCCGCGGGCGGCCGCCCGATCGAAGAGTTCCAGCATGCGCTCCAGGTGGATGCCGGCCCGCATCTGCGGTGGGCGGGCAAACTCGCGATTGTCGTTCGGCGTGACGCGGAGGGCGGCCCTGAGGCCGTGCCGATCCGCGGCGGACGCGATCCCCTCCATCAGGATGTCCACCACGGCCATGCCGAAATCGGGGTTCGCCGTCATGGGGGGGACCGTCTCGAACTCGACCAGCACGCCCGGCGCCTCGAGTTCCGCCGCGCGCTGGAGCGTGCCGCCGATGATCTCGCGGTAGTGGGCGCAGACCTCGGGCATGGTCGCGGGCGTGACCTCGATCGGCGGAAGCGTGAAGTTGATCTCGGGATAGACGGTGCCGCCGCCGATATCCATGCCCGATCGCGTTTTGACCGGCCGGGGTGTGACGCCGAAGATGAGGTCGTCTGCCGAAGGTATCGCGAGCGAAGGGAAGGGCCGAGGGCCGGAAGTGTTCATTGGGGTAAGATGGATGCGGCGGCGCCCGCATTCTTGGACGAGCGTGCTCGTTTTTTGTAAGGGGCTGCCGGGCGGCGGCCGATGGAGCGTATGAGCCTCGGCGGTGTCGCCTGGCGGGCTGGGCCTACTGCAGGAAGGAGGCTAGGAGCTCGTCGCTGGTCAGGGTGGCCGTGCCCAGTTTGGCGACGACGACGCCGGCGGCGTGGTTGGCGAGTTCGGTGGCCTCGATCGGGGTGGCGCCGGAGGCGAGCGCGAGGGTGAAGACCGCTATGGCGGTGTCGCCCGCGCCGGAGACATCGAAGACCTCGCGGGCCTTGGTCGGGCTATGGTAGCGGGTGCTGTCGCGCTGAAAGAGTTCCATGCCGTGCTCGCCAAGGGTGACGAGGACCATGCCCGCGCGCCAGAGGTCCAGCAGGCGGGGCCCGAGGTCCGCGAGGGCGCCGGGGTCTTCGCTGGGCGGTTGTCCTGCGGCAACGAATGCCTCATGACGGTTGGGTTTGACGGCGGTGGGGCCCGGCCATGCGATTGGGTTGTCGGGGCTGGGATCGACGGTCCAGATGCGGTCATGGGCGCGGCAGGCTCCGGCGATGGCCTCGGCCAAGGCCAGGGTGACCATGCCCTTGCCGTAATCTTCCACGATCACGGCATCGCTGGCGGGAATGGCCCGGGCGATTGCGCTCTGCGCGGACGCCAGATCGGGGCCGGAGAGCCTTTCTCGTTTCTCTCTGTCCACGCGGACGACCTGCTGGGTGCGGGCGATGACGCGGGTCTTGATCGTGGTGGGGACGGCATCGGAGCGGATGAGAAGGGATGTGTCGATGCCGGCGGCGGCGAGGACGGCGGCGAGGCAATCGGCGTGACCGTCCCGTCCCACGCGTCCGAGCAGCGAGGCGGACGCGCCGAGGGCCGCCAGGTTGCGCGCGACGTTGGCGGCCCCACCGGGGTAGGCCTCCTCCTTTTCCACGGCGACGACGGGCACGGGGGCCTCGGGCGATATCCGGGAGACCTTGCCCCGGATGAAGATGTCGAGCATGACATCGCCGATGACCAGAATGCGCTTGCAGGCAAACTGGCGGACGATGGACTCGAGGCGGGCGGGGCCTGGCATGGGATGGGCTAGGCGGAGCGGCCGCAGCACTGTTTGAACTTCTTGCCGCTGCCGCAGGGGCAGGGGTCATTGCGCCCGACCTTCGGGCCGGCCCTTCGGACGGGTTGCGTGGCCTGGGCGATCGCCTCGCTCACGGCCTCGCTGGCGGCGGCGGCCTCGGCGGGCCCCGGCGGCGCCGAGGGGCCGGCGGTTCCGGCCATGCCGGGGAGTTGCTCGTGGACGAAACGCTGCGGCAGAGAGGCGAGGAAGCGCTCGAACGCGGTCAGGCTGGTGGTGGAGCGGAAGAGGTTGGAGGCGATCTCTCCCTTCACGTTGGCCATGAGCTCCTCGAACATCGTGAAGGCCTCCTGCTTGTATTCCACCAGCGGGTCCTTCTGCCCGTAGGCGCGGAGACCGATGCTGTGGCGGAGGCTGTCCATCGCGTACAGGTGCTCCTGCCAGAGGCGGTCCACGGCGCTGAGCACCATGTAGCGCTCGAGGGACTTGGTGGCCTCCGGGTCCTCGAACTGGACCTTCAGGGCGTAGCTATCCCGGATCCGGCGGAGGCACAGTTCGCCGAGAGCCCTCGCGTCGGGCGCGGCGTCGACCTCCTGGCGGCTGAGGTTGATGGGGAAGACGTTGTTGATCCAGTGACGAAACTCCTCGCGGTCGGCGTCCTTGGCATCGAAGAGGGGGGCGACGCGGTCCTCGAGGAGTTCCTCGATCACGTCGAACACGCGGGCGCCGGGCTGGTCGGTGCGGAGGATGTCGTTGCGGAACTCGTAGATCACGGTCCGCTGCTGGTTCATGACATCGTCGTATTGGAGCGTGTGTTTTCGGATGGAGTAGTTGCGCTGCTCGACGCGCTTCTGGGCGTTCTCGACGCTCTTGTTGAGCCACGGGTGCTCGAGTTCCTCGTCGTCCTCCATCCCGAGCTTCTCCATCCAGATGGCGAGCTTTCGGGAGTCGGCGAAGTTGCGCATGAGGTCGTCCTCGAAGGAGATATAGAACTTGGAGGACCCTGGGTCGCCCTGGCGGGCGCAGCGGCCGCGGAGCTGGCGGTCTATGCGCCTGGCCTCGTGGCGCTCGGTGCCGACGACCCGGAGGCCGCCGAGATCGGGGATGCCTGCGCCGAGTTTGATGTCGGTGCCGCGGCCGGCCATGTTGGTGGCGATGGTGACCGCGCCGCGCTGGCCGGCGCGGGCGACGATCTCGGCCTCCATCTGGTGGAATTTCGCGTTCAGGACGTTGTGGGGGATGCCCTCGCGCTTGAGCATGCGGGAGAGGAGTTCCGAGGATTCCACGGAGACGGTGCCGACCAGGAGGGGTTGGCCCTCCGCGTGGCACCGCTGGATCTCGCGGACGACGGCGTTGAACTTCTCGCGCCGCGTCTTGTAGATGGCGTCATTGTTGTCGTCGCGGACGCAGGGCTGGTTGGTGGGGATCACGACGACGTCGAGCCTGTAGATGTCGCGGAACTCGTTGGCCTCGGTCTCCGCGGTGCCGGTCATGCCGGAGAGTTTTCTGTACAGGCGGAAGTAGTTCTGGATGGTGATCGTGGCGAGGGTCTGGGTCTCGCGGTCGATCTGGACGCCCTCCTTGGCCTCGACGGCCTGGTGGAGGCCATCGGACCAGCGGCGGCCGGGGAGCGCGCGGCCCGTGTACTCGTCGACGATGACGACCTTGTTGTCCTGGACGACGTAATGGACGTCCTTCTCGTAGAGCATGTAGGCCTTGAGAAGGGTGGAGATGGTGTGGATGCGCTCGTTGGCGGTGTCGAAGTCGCGCTGCACGGCGCGGCGGCGCTCGTCCTTGCCCGGGGAGTCCTCGACGTCAATCTCGTGGAGCTGGGTGATGAGATCGGGGACGGTGAACGCGTCGGGGTCGTCGGGCGACAGGTATTTACGGCCCTTCTCGGTGAGGTCGCACTCGTGGTTCTTGGGGTCGATGCCGAAGAACATCTCCTCCTTGATGCGGTAGAGCTCCTCGCGGCGGGTGTCCTGGTAGAGGGTGAGTTCAAAGTCCTCGACGGCGCGTCGGAGTTCGGGTTCCTCGAGGAGTTTGAGGAACTGCTTGTGGCGCGGGGCGCCGATCTTCATGCGGTACATGGAGGCGCCGGCATCGGAGATCTTGCCCTCGTCGGCAAACTTGCGCGCCTCGGTGGCGAATCGGGTGCAGAGGTCGGTCTGCTCGCGGACGAGGCGCTGGATGATCGGCTTGTAGCGGTCGAATTCGAGGTTGGTCTGGATCGCGACGGGCCCGGATATGATGAGGGGGGTGCGGGCCTCGTCGATGAGGATCGAGTCCACCTCGTCGACGATGGCGTAGTCGTGGCCGCGCTGGACCTGGTCCTCGAGGCGGGTGGCCATGCCATTGTCGCGGAGGTAATCGAAACCGAACTCGGAGTTGGTCCCGTAGGTGATGTCGCAGGCGTACTGCTCGCGGCGCACGGCGGGGGACTGGTCGTGCTGGATGCAGCCGACCGAGAGGCCGAGGAACCTGTAGACCTCGCCCATCCACTCGCTGTCGCGCGCGGCGAGGTAGTCGTTGACGGTGACGACGTGGACGCCCTTGCCCGAGAGCCCGTTGAGGTAGCAGGGCAGGGTGGCGACGAGCGTCTTGCCCTCGCCGGTGGCCATCTCGGAGATCTTGCCGGAGTGCAGCACCATGCCGCCGATGAGCTGGACGTCATACGGGATCATCTCCCAGGTGATCTCGTGGCCGCGGACCATGATGACGCGGCGGCTCTCGGTGAAGCGGCGGCAGGTGTTTTTCACCACCGCGAAGGCCTCCGGGAGTATGTCCTCGAGGGTCTCGCCCTTTGCGAGGCGGTCCTTGAATTCCAGGGTCTTTGCCTGGAGTTGGGCGTCGCTGAGGGAGCGATAGCCCTCCTCGATCTGGTTGATTTGGCGGACCTTGGCGGCGAGGCGGCGCACCTCGCGCTGATTTCGCGTGCCGAAGACTTTACCGAGAACCCATTTGATCATAACGTGAAACAAAAACTTTAGGCCTGAAAGGGCCGGGTGTCCAAGGGATTCGGGGGCAGGGTGACGGCGCGGCGTCCCATCACGATGGGCGCAAGACAGCGCCCGGCGGCCGACGGACCACAGGCGCCGAAAATGCTGCCGATCCCCTCGGGCGATTGGCCGCCAAACGCTTACGCGTTCGGCCACGGGAATCGAAAGCGCTGCCGAGGCCGCGCGGCCATGGCCGCCAAACACTCACGCGTTCGGCTACGGGAGTCGAAAACGTAGCCGAAGCCGCGAGGCTATGGCGGCCAAACGCGGGCGCTGTCGGCCTAGGATCGTCCGCTGGATATGCGCATGCCGTAGAACGAGCGGAAGACGAAGATCAGGCCGAAGAGGATGAGGCCGGCGGACACCCAATGGGCGTACGGGGCGAAGTTCTTGCTCACGGCGATCTCGACGGCGAGGATGCCGAAGAGGGTGGTGAACTTGATGATGGGGTTGAGCGCGACCGAGGAGGTATCCTTGAAGGGGTCGCCGACGATGTCGCCCACGACTGTCGAGTCATGGAGGGGGGTGCCCTTCTGCTTGAGCTCGATTTCCACGACCTTCTTGGCGTTGTCCCAGCATCCGCCGGCGTTGGCCATGTAGATGGCGGCGAAGAGGCCGAAGAGTGCGATGGAGATGAGGTAGGCGACGAAGAAGGTCGGGTTGAGGCAGGCGAAGCCAAGGGTCAGGCCGAATATCACCAGGAAGATGTTGATCATGCCGTACTGGGCGTAGACCGTGCAGATGCGGACGACCTCATTGCTGTCCTTGGCCGAGGCCTTCTCGACGCCGTCGAGCCTGATGTTCTTCTTGATGAAGTCCACGGCCCGGTAGGCGCCGGTGGTGACGGCCTGCATGGATGCGCCGCAGAACCAGTAGACGACGGCGCCGCCGGCCATCAGGCCCAGCAGGATCCAGGGTTCGACGATGCTGAGCTGCTCGAAATTCTGCCACCCGAACTCCTTCTTGAGCATGAGGATCAGGGAGAAGATCATCGTGGTGGCGCCGACGACGGCGGTGCCGATGAGCATGGGCTTGGCGGTGGCCTTGAACGTGTTGCCGGCGCCGTCGTTCTCCTCGAGGAAGAGCTTGCCGGTCTCGAAGTCGGGCTTGAAGCCGAAGTCCTTTTCGATGGAGTCCCCGATGCCCGGGATGTGCTCGATGGTCGAGAGCTCGTAGACCGACTGGGCGTTGTCGGTGACGGGGCCGTAGCTGTCCACGGCGATGGTGACGGGCCCCATGCCGAGCATGCCGAAGGCGACGAGGCCAAAGGCGAAGACGGCGGGGTAGTCCATGGCCTGGGCGAGGCCCTGGGAACTGGTCAGGTAGGCGATGAGCATCAGGGCGGCGATGGTGATGCCCTTCCAGAAGGCGGAGAAGTTGCCGGCGACGAGGCCGGAGAGGATGGTGAGGCCGGTGCCGCCCTCCTTGGTGGCATCGACGATCTCGCGGCAGTGGGCGCTCCCGGTGCTGGTGAACAGGCGGGTGAGCTCCGGGATCACGGCGGCGGCGATGGTGCCGCAGGAGATGATGGTCGCGAGTTTCCACCAGAGCGAGGGGTCGGCGGGGAAGACCGGCGGGAGCATCATGCCGCTGACGATGTAGGTGGCGACGATGCAGAGGAAGGATGTCAGGAGCACCAGGGAGGTGAGCGGGTGCTCGAAGTCGAATTTCGATTTGCCGCCGAGGAGCATCTTGACGAAGAAATCGTTGAGTTTCCAGGCGCCGATGGAGACGCCGACCATCAGGATGCGCATGGTGAAGATCCAGACGATGAGGGGCCACTGGAAGTCGGGCTTGACGGCGAGGCAGATGAAGCTGATCAGGGCCACGCCGGTCACGCCGTAGGTCTCGAAGCCATCGGCCGTGGGGCCGACGGAGTCGCCGGCGTTATCGCCGGCGCAATCGGCGATGACGCCGGGGTTGCGCGCGTCGTCCTCTTTGATCTTGAAGACGATCTTCATCATGTCGGAGCCGACGTCGGCGATCTTGGTGAAGATGCCGCCGCAGATGCGGAGGACGGAGGCGCCGAGGGACTCGCCGATGGCGAAGCCGATGAAGCACACGCCGGCGAGGGCGGGCTCGACGAATTTCAGGACGACGATCATGACGATCAATTCGACGCTGATGAGGAGCACGCCGACGCTGATGCCGGAGCGCGTGGGGATCTCGTGGAGGGGCATGGCCTTGCCGCGGAGGGCGGCGAAGGCCATGCGGCTATTGGCGACGTTGTTGATCAGGATGCCGAACCAGGCCACCGAGAAGGAGCCGGCCATGCCGATGAGGGACCACATGAGGATGAGGCCGACCTCACTGGCGCCCATGCCCTTGAGGGCGCCGAAGTACATCGCCATGGTGAGGCCGATGATGGCGCCGAGGCCCAGGAGGAGCTTGCCCTGCTGGAAGAGGTAGGTGCGGCAGGTCCCGTAGATCAGCTTCGAGACATCGAGCATGGACTGATGGGCGGGGAGGCTCTTGAGGCCGAGGTACTGCACGAGGCCGAAGACCATACCGGCCAGGCAGACGACGATGCCGACCCAGAGGATCGCGGAGCCGGAAACCTGAGAGCCGCAGATGTTGAAGGCGACCTTGGCCTGGACGGCCTTCGAGGGGAGCGCGAGTTCGGCCTCGCTGGCGAGCGCGAAGCCGCCGGCGGCGCCCAGCCAGAGCATCGCGGCGCAGGCGGCGCGCGCGAGCCATTGATTCCAACCAGGGTTCATCCTCGATGTGTCCATAGTGTCTCCTCTCAATGCTGTGTCGGGTCGCCCGCCAGGGTGACGAGCAAGCGGGGAGGGTGTGGATTCGTGGGCGAAAATCAAGCGGATTGTTTTGGGGGGCGGGACGCCGAGATTCGCCTCGAAGCGGGTCCTGTCCGGCGGCGGCGTGGGTCTCGGGTTGAGATTTTCTGATTCGCTGGCAGAGGGCAATCCATGGCAGCGTCGATCGGCGGTGGAGGCGGCGGGTTCGGCGAACTCGCATCGAGGAAGTGCGTTCCGTGCGAGGGGGGAGTGCCCCCGCTCGGCGAGGCGGACATCGCGCGCCTGTTGCTGGGGCTGCCCGGCTGGGCGCGCGCGGGGAATAGCATCGCGCGGGAGTTCCGGTTCACGGGCTATCTCCGGACGATCGCGTTCGTGAACGCGGTGGCCTGGATCG
>JADLBR010000173.1 GCA_020847615.1 Verrucomicrobiia bacterium | reverse complement strand
CAGTTCGCCCATTTCACCAGCGCCGATGACGGCGCCACATGGCACGGCCCGACCTCCATCCACGCGCAGGTCACAATGCCCAAGTGGGATACGCTCCGCGCAGGGACCGCCGATGACGATCCCTCCAGCGAAGGGCGCGGCGCGGCCTGGGCCAGGGGCTGGTCACAGCGCTACGGGATCGGTCCCGGCAACGCCAGCGTCCAGCTCCGCTCCGGCCCGAAGGCCGGTCGCCTCATCGTCCCCGCCCGCCACCGCGAGGACATCGGCGGCGGACGCCTGCGGAGTTTCTCCCACGTGTTCTACAGCGACGATCACGGCGCGACATGGAGATTGGGCGGCACGGTCGGGCAGGACACCAGCGAGTGCCAGCTGGTGGAATTGGCCAACGGAGACGTGATGCTCGTCGCGCGCGACGAGAGCGCCGAGGACGCCCCCGACAACCTGCGCCACCGCGTCGCCATCAGCCGCGACGGCGGCGAGACCTGGGAACCCGCGCGCCGCGCCGAAGAACTCATCACGCCCCGCTGCCATGGCGCCGTGGAGCGATTCCACCTTGCGCCGCCCAACGACAAGAATCGCCTCCTCTTCTCCGGCCCCGCCTCACCATGCCGCAAACCGAAGCACCCGTACGGTCGCACCAACCTCACGGTCCGCGTCAGCTGCGACGAGGGAGCGACATGGTCCCAAGGAAGAACCATCTGGCCTCACCCCTCCTCCTATTCGGACATCGCCATCCTCGACGACGGCACCATCGGCCTCGTCTACGAGCGCGGCCCCGAGGGCAGCACGCGTTACTGGGATGAGATACAATTCGCCCGATTCGATCTCCCCTGGCTCAGCGCGGGTGAGTAACGGACGGGCGACCGGACAAGAGCTTCCCCCCGGCATCCCCGCGGGCATCACATCAGGAATCCCATGATCTTTTTCAGCAATTCGGCCGGGGACATCATGGTCAGGAACAGGGGCGCCACCGGCAGCATCGCGGCCACCGCGAGCTGGACGACCTCCTTCCTGCCAAACGGAAACGACCGCATGCCGCGCACGGCGTCATAGGCGCTGCCGATGTCCGCCAGCGCCCCGATGTCGCCGTGCCCAAGCAAGTCCTGCCCCTCGCGCCCCTGGCCCCGGATCCACTTCCGGTCGAAGCGGTCCACGTATTCGCTGCACAGGCGCCCGTACGCGTGGAGACCGTCGCGCCGGCACTTCGCCAGCCTCGGCAGAAAGACGCACAGCGGCAGCAGCACCTGCGCCATCGCGAGCACGAGGGCGCCGATCATCTCGATCTTGAAATCCATGACCGCCTTGCCGCCGTAGAAAACCTGGCTGGCGATGAGGCCGGCGACCAGCGCGCCCTGCGCGCTCACCAGAGGCGCGAAGGCCTCCACCGTGGTGCCGAGGAACCCGAGGCCGCCGGAGCGGTCCGCGTGCGTCGGCACTAGGCGAAGATCCATGCGCGAGATGCGCAAGAGCGCGCCGAACCACACCAGCATCCGGTAGAACCAGCGAAAGGTGATGAACTGGAAGAAAGGCACGCTCACCCAGGTGTACCACTGCCCCGCCGCGGTCAGCTCGACTCCGCCCGCGCCCGGATACGCGTACCACGTCGCCGTCTTGAGCGCGCCCTCGGCCAGCCACGCAGACCGCCCCACCGTCAACGCCAGCGCCACCAGGGCGAGCTCGACCGCGATCGAATTCCGCCATCGGATCGCCGATTCCAGTATCCTGTCGAACGCGCCGCGCTCCGACGCCGGCACGATCCCCGCCTCCGTGAAGTGCGCGATGACCGCCCGCAACCGCACGTGCACGATCGGCTCCGCCACGATGAACAGGGGCAACGCGATCAGAAAGCGCACGTGCGCCTCGATGTCTTTCAGAAAGGGCACCTCGACACCCCCGAACGCCGCCCCGCCCCACAGGCTGAGCAGCGCCAGCGGCAGCCAGGCGAACAGCGGGATCGCCACCAGCCGCCGCGCGAGCAGGTCCAGCGGCGGCCTCGCCAGACCCGACCTTATATAGAGCTGGTACAGCGGCCCGCCCAGGGCCATGGAAAAGTCCGCCGGTCGATCGTTCATAGCCAGCCCCTCGCGACGCCGGGAATTCAGAACCTCCAGCGCAGGTTCACGCCCACGATATGCGCGTAGGCCTTGTCGTAGGCGCCCGAGACGTGCCCGGTGAGGGAGTTGCTGTGCGCGTCGAGCGAATTGCGCCCCATGTCGAGGAGCGTGTAATTGAGGCCAAGGGTCACGTCCTCCTTCCAGTCGTACTCGATGCCCGCCGAGTAGCGGATGTGGCGATCCACGGGCAGGGCCGGGCCGCGCGCATCGAGTTCGAGCGCGGAGGTGTCGTACGCCCAACCCAGCGACGCGGCCAGCCTCCGGCACGGCCGAAAACGCGTCCCCACCGCGAAGTGCCACGTGTCGAGCATCGGGATCTCGGACGAGGTTTCCACGTCCCGCGCGGCATCCACCGAGATCTTCATGTCGCCCACGTCCTCCCAATTCTGCCACCCGATGTTGCCCATCAGCGCAAGCGCGGGGCACACCTGCCAGACGGCGCTGGCCATGACCTCCTGCGGCACGCGCAGGGTCAACTCGACGTCGGTGCGCTCGATGTCCAGCGCTCCGGCCAGCGCCTCCATGACGGCGCCGCGCCCGGTCACGCGCAGGGTGTCCTTGAAGGTGAACTCGATCGGGCTGCGGTAGACCACGCCGACGCGCACGTTCCGCCCCGGCTGCACCAGCACGCCAAAGCTCGCGCCCACCCCCCACGCGTCGTCGCAGATCTCGACCAGCCCGTCGTCGTAGTTATCGTCGGACGAAGCGATATCCTCTGCGCGCTCCAGCGCCCCCGCCAGATCGGTTATCTTCTCGCGGACGTCGCCGGCGCGATCGAAGATCCCGCCGCCCGGGCCGCCGCCCGGCAGCCAGCCGATGCCCCAGCCGGGCAGTCCGTCCAGCATGCCCTGCAGGTTGTCGATCGTGTCGGCGAGCGTATCGCCCACCACGTCGCCGCCATTGTTGAGCATGGTCTCGGCGCTGACGCGGGCGTAGCCGATCGTCGCCGTAGCGCCCACGGAAAGCCAATCGGCAACGCGGAGCCCGACGGACGGGCTGAAGCCAACCGCCATCAGGCTGAACTCCTGGCTGTAGTAGCGCCCGGCCCAGTCCTCGTCATAGCCAAGGCCCGCCCCCATCAGCCCGGTCATGCTGGACCCGATGGCGACGCGGTCGTTCAACGGCTGCACGAAGAAACTCCCCAGCGCCGGCAGAAACCCGCCCGCGTTGCCGCCCGCGCCGCCGTCCACGTCGGTCCGCCCGTCCGGGTCGAATTTCACGTCGAAGAACATCGCGTTTGCGCCAGAGACGTACTCCGGTTCCGGGAGCAGTACCATGCCCGCGGGGTTGCCCCAGGCCGTCGATGCGTCCTCGGCCGCCGCCGCACGCCCGGCCGCCGCCCGGCCCTGGTCGGGCGAGCCATTCTCGTAGACGCTCAACCCCGCCCCGTGCGACAGGGCGCCCCACCCGCATAGCGCAAGCCCGCGCGCACACATCCACAACCACCGTTTCCTCAGCGTCATGGCATCTCGACCCCGGCGTAGTCCTCGTCGATGGGCAGGATCGGTTCGCCGTGCAATCCCTTCATGACGGCCTTGAACTGATCGATCAGGAACAGCGGTTTGGCGCTCTCCTTGGACAGCGCCTCAATGCGCCGCCGCAGCTCGGCCACCTTGTCGGGGTGCCGCCCGGCGAGGTTGTTCCGCTCCGACGGATCCCGCGCGAGGTCGAACAACTCGACCGCGGGCGGCAGGAGCGTGTGCCAGACGAGTTTCCAGTCGTCCCGCCGCACCGCGGCGCGGAACGGTTCGATGTTGTACACGACCTCCGAGCGCGGCGAAGGCCCCCCGCGCGAGATCGTCTCCCAGACGTCGACGCCATCCAAGGGCCTGCTCTTGGCGGTGGAGGCACCGGCTAGGGCGGCGAGCGTCGGATAGATGTCGACGGCGTGGATGATGCCGTCCACCACGCCGGGCCGGATGTGTCCCGGCCAGTTGGCCAGCGCGCAGACGCGGGTGGCCCCCTCGTACAGGGTTCCTTTGCCATCGCGATACGGGCCGTTGTCGCACGGGATCTTCACCTTCGACATGTCGGCCATGACGCCCGCGAACATCGCGTTGCGCGTCCCGCCGTTGTCGCTGTGGAATAGGATCAGCGTGTTGTCGCGCATCTTTCTGCTCTCGAGCGCTGCCACGACGCGGCCCACCTCGTCGTCGAGGCACGCCACCATCCCGGCGTAGGTCCGCCGCGTGGCGTCCTCGATGCCGGGATAGCGATCCACGTATTCCTTCGGAGCCTGATAGGGTGTGTGGGGCGCATTGAACGCGAGATACAGGTAGAGCGGCGCGGAGGTATCGTGCCCCTCGATCAGGCTCGCCGCGTCCCTCCCGATGAGCGTCGTGGTGTATCCTTCCTCCTTGACCGGCCGGTTGTCCCGGAACCAGTCCAGCACGCCATGCTCCTCGTGGGTGAAGTAATCGAGTTCGCCGATCATGGCTCCATACTGGTAGTCGAAGCCGCGCTGCCGCGGCCAAT
>JADLBR010000172.1 GCA_020847615.1 Verrucomicrobiia bacterium | reverse complement strand
CGAGCGGCAGGGCGGCGGCGTGCTGCTGGTCACGACCTCGGTGGCCGCGCACATCGGCTTCCCGGGCCACGTCTTGTATTGCGCGTCGAAGGCGGCCTCCGAGGCGATTGTGCGCTGCCTCGCCACGGATCACCCCGGCGTGATGCGCGTGGTCGGCATCTGCCCCGGAACCATCGACACGCCCATGCTCGCGGCAAGCTGCGCCGGCTGGGACAAGAGCAAGGAGGAGATCTACGCCGACGTCCGCAAGCGGATCCCCGTCCGCCGCATGGGCGAGCCCATGGACGTCGCCCGTGCCGCCGCCTTCCTTCTCGGCGACGGCGCCGGCTATATCAACGGCACCAGCATCGTCCTCGATGGCGGCACGATGGCGCTGCCACCGTGGTGAGGTATCCCCATGAGCACTCTTCCCGAAAGCCTCGGCTCCCGCCGCGACTTCTTGACCAGATCCTCCGGTGCGCTGATCGCCGGGGCCCTCGCATCGCCCGCGGGCCTGCCATCCGCGCTCCGCGCGAACCCAGATGGGAAAGACCTGAGGCTCGGCCTCGTCTCCGCCGCGACCTACGGCTACATGGGCGCACCGCGCGCGCCGGGCTCGCACCACGGCACGGCGTTCGCCACCGCCTGCAACGGCTACGATGAGGCAAAGCGGAAACTGATTGAGGGCACCTTCGTCGCGGCCGCAAAGCGCATCCAGGGCGCGCGCGTCGTCAAGATCTGGGACCCCGTGAGGCCGGCCGCGGAGCGCCTCGCCGACGTCTGCGGCATCCCGCAGGTCTGCGATACCGCCGACGAGTGTGCCGACGGCGTCGACGCGGTGGCCATCGTCGACGATGGCTCCGGCGAGCACTGGAAATATGCCCTGACCCCACTGCGGAAGGGCGTGCCCACCTTTTGCGACAAGCCCCTCGCCATGACGGCAAAACAGGCGAAGGCGATCGCGGATCTGGCGCGGAAGACCGCCACCCCATTCATGTCCGCCAGCTCGCTGCGCTTTGTTCCCGACGTGGTCGCCCTCGCGAAAGAGGCCCCCTCCCTTGGCGAGGTCCATCTCGCCACGACCGCATGCGGCAACGAGCTGGTCTATTACGGCATCCACGCGCTCGAGATGGCCTACGCGGTCCTCGGCCGCGGCGCCGTGTCCTGCCTCAACGTCGGCCAGCCCGGGCGCAACATCGTCCGCGTCCGATTCCAGAATGGCCGCGACCTCATGCTCTTGGTCGCCGAGAAGGAGTGGATGCGCGCCGGCTACCAGATCAACCTCTACGGGACCAAGGGCTGGCGCACCCTGACCCCAAACCTCGCCGACCTCTACTGGTATCTGCTGGATCGATTCGTCGACCTCGTCCGCACGAAGAAGGAGTCCGTGCCCATCGAGGAGGAGGTCGAGGTCATCGCCGTGCTCGAGGCCGGGAAACGCTCGCTCGCCGAGAGGCGCGAGGTCACCGTCGCAGAGGTCCTCGACGGATAGCCGGCGTCAGAGCCCCTCCCAGAGCCTGATGTGGTCGATCTGGCAGGCGCCCCCATCGACGGCCTTGAAGTCAATCTGTGCCTGCCCCGTCATATCGATGTTCTTGCTCTCGAAGAGATGCTTCTTCCCATCGACCTTCAGCAGGATCGTGCCCCTCTTCAATTCGATCACCACGTCATGCCACTGGTTGAGCGACAAGAGGGGCTGGCCAACGGTCAGGGTCTCGACGTCCTTCTTGATCGTCAGCGTCGTCGCCTTCTCGCCGAAGCTAAGCGTGTGGACGTGGTGGCCAAGGTCGAAGAGCGGAAATCCGCGCTGGTAGGCCTTCGCGTCGTAGCGCACGCGCATGGCGCAAACGAAATTCTCGGGCACCTTCTTCAGCCAGATCACGGGCTTAAACCCTGCGTGGGCACGGTCGCCGCTGGCCACCTTCTTATCCTGGAACTCCTGCGATGACGGGCCGCCCGTCAGGACGCCCTCCTTGATCACCCAGGTGGTATTCTGGCGGACCTCCCAGAAATTGGTATTGAGCGTCCCGTCGAAGGCATCCTCATAGACGAGTTTCGTGCGCAAGAACAACTCGGGCCTGTGTGCCGGTCCCGCCGCCTGAAGCGATGGGCCCCACGATAGGACCAGAAGAAGCACGGGAAGGCCGGCGGATCGGTAATGGGCTCTCATGGGCGCGTTCATGGTTTTATGATCTGATTCAGTGGTTTTCCAATCCCCCGGTCAGCGCCGATTCCCCTTTCGCTCGCCCTTCGGCTGACCCTTGATCGGCGGCACCGGCAGCGGGACGTGATCGCGCTCCAAGATCATCCATTCCTGGAGCGCCGCCTTGAGCCTGCGCTCGACCTCGGCGGCCTCCGGCCTCCCGGCGAGGTTGTTCATCTCGTGCGGGTCATTGGCCAGATCGAAGAGCTCAAACATGGGGCGCTGCGGCCGGAAGAGGATCTCGTCGATCTTCGCGTCGAGCTTTCTCTCGCCGTGCATGGCCTCGATCTCTTTCCAGAACTCGTCGCCGCCGAAATCGACGGGGGAATACGGGATCTGCCAGATCACGTTGTAGATGAGCTTGTGGGTCGGGCCCACGACGGTCCGTCCCAGGTCGAAGGCGGCCGAGTTGGTGGGAAGTCCGGAGCCATGGGGACCCCTCTCCGCGAAAATGAACTCGCGAGGGGTATACGGGCCCTCCCCGCGGACCACCGGGGCGAAACTGCGCCCGGTCATGGACCTCGGGATCGCTGCCCCCGCGGCCTCGAGGAACGTCGGGGTGATGTCCTCGCCCGAGATGACATCCCTGCACACGCGGCCCGGCTTCGGGCTTCCGGGCCACCGCGCGATGAGGGGAACGCGGATGCCCGTCTCGTACAGGGTGCCCTTTCCGCGGATCAGCGCCCCGCCATTGTCGCCCATGAACACGACCAGCGTGTTCCCGGTATGCCCGCGCTTGTCCAGCGCCGCGAGCACGCGACCGAAATCGCGGTCCGCGCGGGCCACTTCGTCATAGTAGCGGGCCAGATCCTCGCGGAGGAGTCGGGTGTCAGGACAATAGGGCGGCAGCTTCAGGCGCGCGGGATCGTGCGGTTGGGGAATGGCGCCCTTGTCCAGTTTCCGGTGCGGGTCACTGAACCCGACCCAGAGGAAGAAGGGTTTGCCCTTCGGCGCCTGATCGAGGAACTCCTCCATCTTCTGCAAGCCCTCCTCCTGGGAGCCCTTGTGCAGGAAATCCACCCGGTCCTTGAAAGTCCGCAGCCCATGCTTCTCCATGACGGCATTGGTCTCGGACGGGGGTCCCTCGGAACCATCGAGGTGATAGGTGCGACCCACGATGCCGGTGTGATATCCCGCCGCCCTGAGGAGATCCGGGGCCGCGGGAACCTCGCGCGGCAGCGCCGCGCTGAACCGCGTCATCTGGATGGCGACCGGAGACCTTCCGGTCATGATGGCGGCCCGCGACGGCACGCACTGCGGGCACGCGACATAGGCCCGCTCGAATCGGACGCCCTCGGCGGCAAATTTGTCCAGGTTCGGGGTGCGGATCTCCCCGTTGCCAAAGCTCCCCACATATGCGGCGCTGTGGTCATCCGACAGCACGAAGACGATGTTCGGGGGCGCGGCGGGCGCGGGCGGCGATGCCACGAGGGGCACGAGCGCGAGCGTCGCCAGCATCCAGCGGGAAGCAAAGGGCCTTTGCATATCCACCAATAGCAAATCCGATGCCGTTTGAGACCACAAGTCAATCAATTGGTCTGGCACCTGCCGGGGGTTCCCCCCATGCTCGCGCCATGATCAGGGCGATCTGGTGGTCCGTCCCTCTCTTCGGAACCCGCACCCCGGGACAGGCGCCCCGCGCCAAGGGTCGGCACAGACCCCGGTCCATCGCCCGCCGGCGCGCGGCGGTCCTGGCGTGCCTCGTCGCGCCCCTCGCGATTGGCCAGCTCGCCGCGGAACCATTCTCCTTCATCGTGCTGGACGACGTCCACTACGCCGCGGACGAGGAATACGAT
>JADLBR010000171.1 GCA_020847615.1 Verrucomicrobiia bacterium | reverse complement strand
TTCGAAATCACAAACTGTTGGCCGCGTTTCCAGTGCCGAAAACCGATCGGGGACCCGTATTTCAGAGCGCGGTTTTCCTTTGAGCCTGCATATTTCGCGCATGCGCGTGAAATATGCAGGCTAGCCAGAGCTCTCCACGCGCCGGATTATTCAGGTGGAAACTTCTGGTGGGTCGCGGAGTGCCTGAAGGCACCACTGCGAACATTCCCGTGGTCTTGTGCTCGTAGTGCCGCCTTCAGGCGGAATTCGCATAACATGCTGCTGACGTGTATTTTGTGACACACATCGAAGTATCCCCAACTTTGAAGTTTCAGGTCAGCCCGCGCGGCCGAGGCGCCGGCGCAATTCCCGTGAACCGATGAGGATCATGGTGGGCCTGCCCCGGGGGCAGGTGTAGGGGAGGTCGCAGCGGTGGAGATCCTCGATGAGGCGTTCGATCTCTGGCCCCTTGAGGCTCTCCCCGGAGTGTATGGTGCGGTGGCAGATGGCGCGGAGGATATCCTCGTCGTCGAGGTGGCGGCGCGCGCCGGGGGCGCCGGACTTTTCGATGTCCGCGATCACGTCGCGGACCAGGGCGGGGGCGCTCCCGGGTGAGACGAAGGGAGGCACGGCCTCGATCTTGAACGTGTTTCGCCCGAAGTCGTGGATATCGAGCCCGGCCGCCCGGAGCTGAGGCGCGAGGCGCCGCAAGAGGGAGGCCTCGCGGGGGCCGAGTTCCAGGGTCTCCGGGGAGAGGAGTTGCTGGCTGGCGACGGCGCCCCCCAGGCGCTGGCGCACCAGGGACTCGAAAAGCACGCGCTCGTGGGCGGCGCGCTGATCGATGATCACGAGTCCCTGTTCGGATTCCGCGACGATGAGCGAGCCCGCGGCGACGCCGAGGACGCGGAGTTTGGCCGGAGGTGCGTCGGGCGGGATTGGAGAATCTGTTTCGCCGGCGGGATCTGCGCTGGGGACGTGCAGCGGGAGCGGGATCTCGACGGGTATCTGGCGCGGTGCGCTGGCTGGGCTGAGGGCAAAGAAGTTGGACGGCTGGCCGGTGTGAGGGAAGGGGGGTTCGGGGGGTGTCGCCGCCGCGATCTGGGGCGCGGCGGGCGCGGGCGAAGGCGGGGCATCGGGGGCGCCGCCGGCGAGGGCGCGCCCGATGGCAGCGGCGACGGCGGCGCGCACGGACTCGGCGTCGCGGAAGCGGACCTCGCGCTTGGCGGGATGCACGTTGACGTCCACGGAGTCGGACGGGACATCGACGAAGAGGAGGGCGACGGGGTGTCGCCCGCGCGGCATGGATGCGCGGAAGGCCTCGCGGATGGCGTGGTAGAGCGTGCGGTTGTCCACGGGCCGACCATTGACAAACCAGAGTTCGTCGGCCCGGGAGGCGCGGTGGATTCCGGGCCGACCTATCCAGCCGCGGATGGCGCAGGTGCCCGAGGACCGCACCGGGACGAGGGCCTCGGCGAAGGGTTCGCCGAACAGATCCCGGACGCGGCGCTCGTGGGATTCGGTGGCGGGCAACTCGATCACGGGGCGCGCGTCGGCGCGAAGGCGCCACGCGACCGAGGGGTGCGATGCGGCGTAGACCCGCACGAGATGCTCGATGTGGCCATATTCCGTCGCCGGGGAGCGCAGGAACTTGCGCCTGCCCGGGAGATTGAAGAACAGGCGGCGGGCCTCGACCTGGGTGCCGGGCGGCACGCCGATCTCTCGGACCGATTCCACGCGCCCGCCGCGCACGAGCAGCTCCGTGCCCCCGACCGCACCGGGTTCGGCGGTCCGGAGACGGAACTCGGATACCGACGCGATGCTGGGCATCGCCTCGCCGCGAAACCCGAAGGTGCGGACGGCAAACAGGTCCTGGGCGCTTCGGACCTTGCTCGTGGCGTGCCGCTCGAGGCAGAGGAGCGCGTCGTCCCGCCCCATGCCGCAGCCGTCGTCGGTGACGCGGATGAGGTCGCGCCCGCCCTGCTCGATCTCGACTTCGATGCGCGTGGCGCCGGCATCGAGGCTGTTCTCAATGAGCTCTTTGACGACGGAGGCGGGGCGCTCGATGACCTCGCCCGCGGCGATCTGGTTGGCGACCGCCTCGTCGAGGAGCCGGATGCGGCTGGGCATGGCGCGGTCGTTTCCTCCTCAGGGGGGAGTCAAGATTCGTCGACGCCCATGAGGTCCGCGATCCGATTGAGGTCATCGAGGCTGTAGAACTCGATCTCGATGCGGCCCTTGCCCCCGGAGTACTTCAGGCTGACCTGGGTGGTGAAGCGGCGGCGGAGGCGACCCTGCAAGTCCTTGATGTCGGCATCGGCGGGTTTCGCGCCGCCCTTCTTGTGGCGGGCGCCCTTCCCCTCGCCGCGGGCGAGGCCGGCCGCGATTCCCTCGACTTGCCTGACGGAGAGACCCTGGCGGATGGTGCGCTCGGCCAGGGCGCGCTGGAGCGGGGCGTCTTTGACCGCCAGCAGGGCCTTGGCGTGTCCTGCGCTGAGCTGGCCCTTCGAGACGAAGGCCTTGACCGTGGGGTCGAGCTCCAGCAGGCGGAGGGCGTTCGCGACGGTGGCGCGCGGTTTGCCGACGACGCGACTGATGTCCTCCTGGGTGAGCTTGAATCGGTTCTGGAGGTTGGCGTAACCCTCGGCCTCCTCGATGGGGTTGAGATCGGCCCGCTGGAGGTTTTCGATGAGCGCGAGTTCAAGGGCCTCGACGTCGCTGACCGCGCGTACGAGCACCGGGACTTCCGCGAGGCCGGCGAGCTTTGCGGCGCGCCAGCGCCTCTCGCCCGCGATGAGCTCGAATTGGCCCTCGCGCTCGCGGACGACGAGGGGCTGCATGATGCCGCGGGAGCGGATGCTGTCGGCGAGTTCCTGGAGGGATGCCTCGTCGAACTCCTTTCGGGGCTGGAGCGGGCAGGGGACGACCTTGTCCCTCGGGATGCGGCGAACGGCCTCGCCGGGTTCCGCGGCGGGCAGGGTGGGCGGGCCGGCGGTTCGCGCGCCGAGCAGCGCGTCCAGCCCCCGCCCGAGTGGTTTTGCAGACATCCGGCAAGGATAGGAACGGCCAGGGGCCGCGTCAACGGCGCGGGCGCACCCCGGCAGCGTGCCGCCCTGGCCGCGCAGACGCAGGGGGCGGGCAGGCACCACTCCGGCGCGCCGCTGGCACCGAATAAGTTTTCGTTGCATGGGGTGTGGCGATTTGTAAACACATCTCATGCGAGACGATGTGGTTCCGGCCGCGGGCGGTGGGGGAATCGCGGGGCGGTCTCGGGCGGGGGGCGGGTAGGATGGCGCGTAGCCTCACCACGTGCACGTTCTGTGGGGTGGGCTGCGGTCTCTATCTGGAGACGGCCGGGAACCAGGTGGTGGGTGTGTGCCCGAGCGGGTCGCATCCGACCAACCGGGGGAGGATCTGCGTCAGGGGGTGGAACGTTCATGAGGTCGCCAGCTCGCCCGAGCGGCTGAAGCTGCCGCTGGTGAGGAAGGGCGGCGAGTTGGTTGAGGTGGGTTGGGAGGAGGCGATGGATTTCGTGGTGGGGCGGCTCGGGGAGATCCGCCGGCGGCACGGGCCGGACGCGCTGGCATTTTTTACATCGCCGCGGTGCTCGAACGAGGAGAGCTATCTGCTGCAGAAGCTGGCGCGGGGCGTGGTGGGCACGAACAACGTGGATCACGGCACGGGCGTCTACTGTAACAACAGCGTCAACGTGCTGCTGGACATGCTGGGGGTGCCGGCGACGACGAACTCGGTGGGCGAGTTGGCGGGCTGCGAGACGATCCTGGTGGACGGGGTGGATCTGGCGCTGCAGTTGCCGACGATCGGGGGGCACGTCATCCGCGCGAAGCTGGGCGGCTCAAAACTGATCGTGGTGGACGCGCGGCGTCACCGGGTGGCCGAGCAGGCGGACCACATGTTGCAGGTGCGGCCAGGGACGCGGGTGACGCTGTACGGCGCGATGGCCAAGGTGATCGTGGATCGCGGGCTGGTGGACCAGGCGTTCGTGCGTTCGCGCTGCCGGGATTATGGGGCGTTCCTCGATGCCGTGCAGGCGTACGACCTGCTGGACGCCGCGGAGACGTGTGGGGTGGACGCGGGGAAGATCGAGGAGGCGGCCCTGGCGTTCGGGCGCGCGAAGTCGGCCGCGATACTGTATTCCACGGGCGTCGAGGCCCGCGGGATGAACAGCGTGCGGGCGATGGTGAATCTTGCGCTCCTGACGGGGAACATCGGCAAGAGGAACGCGGGGCTATTCGCGCTGACGGAGCACAACAACCTGCAGGGCGCCTGCGACATGGGCATGATGCCGGATCGCCTTCCGGGTTACGCCGCGGTGAGCGATGGCGGCGCCCGGGCGCGGCTGGCGGGGCTGTGGGGTTCTGGGCCGCTGCCCGCGGTGCCGGGGCTCGGGGCGCGGGAGGTGCTTTCGGATCGCGGGCGGGGGAGCGTGAGGGGCGTGTGGCTCACGCGATACGACCCCGTGACGACCGCGGCATTCGTCGATTCTGCCGCGACCCTGGGGGCGATGGAGCTGGTGGTCTTGCAGCATATTTTCATGACGGCGACGGCGCAGCACGCCCACGTGATCCTGCCGGTCGTCGCCTTTGGCGAGGAGGAGGTCACGTTCACCAGCACGGAGCGGCGCATCCAGCTCGCGAGGCGGGTATTGGACGCGCCCGCCGGGCCGAGGCCGGCGTGGCAGCAGATCGCCGACGTGGCGCGGAGGCTGGGCGCCGACTGGGCGTATGGATCTTCGGCGGAGGTGATGGAGGAGATCGGCCATGCGGTGCCGATCTACGGCGGGGCCGGGTACGACAACCTGTCGCGGGAATATGGCCGGCAGTGGCCGTGCACGAAGGACAGGCCGCTCGGCACGACGTTCCTTTTTGAAGACGGGATCGAGGGGAGGCCTTTCGCGTTTGCGCCGGTGGCGAGGCCGGCGGAGCGGATGGCGCCACCGGAAGAGTATCCGTTCGCGCTGATCTTCGGGCACTCGCTCTACTACTGGCACCGCAACGTGCTGGTGAAGCACAGCGAGACGCTCAAGCGCGAGCTGCGGGTCCTCCTGCTGGATTACCCGGAGGGATTCGTCGAGATGAATGCCGATGACGCGCGGCGGGGCGGGATCCGCGACGGGGACCGCATCCGGCTTTGTGCGGAGCGCGGTTGCGCGATGACGACCGCGCGGGTGACGGGCGAGGTGAGGGTGGGCACCGTGTTCGTGCCGTTCTTCCTGCGGGAGGTCGAGAGGGCGATCCTGGGCGAGGCGCCCCTCGAACTGGGGCATCAGGGGCGGCCGGTTTTTGTCAGCATAGCGAAGGCATGAGCATGAGGGCGCGCATAATCCATCGCGACGACGTCTTGAAGATCGTGGATCTGCTGCGCAGGGACCGCGAGGTCATCGCTCCATTCCTCGGGCGGGGGCGCGACAGCGCGTTCGGGGTCGTGACGGACGAGAACCGCGACCGCGTCCAGGTCCACGTGCCGAACCCGCACTACCCGCCCAAGAGGTACGTTTTCCCGCACATCGAGCGCATCATGAAGTTGAGGGGGGGC
>JADLBR010000170.1 GCA_020847615.1 Verrucomicrobiia bacterium | reverse complement strand
AAGACGCCCGCCATCTCGCGGGAGAGGTCTTCGGGGAATCGCGGGGGCAGATGGGGTGCGAGGACGCTGCCCTGGTGGAGGACGCCATCCCGGGAGCGGCGCTGGGCGGCGCCGGCGAGCTTGCGGCCATCGGGGGCGAGGACATCGAAGCGGACGGGTTTCTGGAAGCAGGCGGGCGAGTCGCCCCCGGTGCAGGTGGAGGCCAGCGCGCAGGGCACGCCGCACGCGTTGAGGGCGCGGGCCACGGCCTCGTGGAGCAAGCGGTAGCTGGCGGCGGTGCCGGCGACCGCGAGGGGGTGGTCGGTGGGCAAGGCCACCGTGTAGGTGACATCGGCGGCGTGATCGACGAGCCCGCCTCCGGTCAGCCGGCGCACGAACGGGCGGCCCTTGGGAACGACCGAGGTGGGCTGGAAATAGCCGATGGACACCGCGGGCAAGGTCCAGCCGTAGATCCGGAGGACGGGCGAGGTGCAGTGGCGGAGCAGGGCCTCGTCGACGGCCATGTTCCAGGCCGGTTCCGACGGGCCATCGAGGATGAGGCGGAGCATGGCGCTAGCAGCCTGTCGGACTTAGCCAAGTCCGGCAAGGCTGCTAGAAAGCAAAACCGCCTTTTTCCAAGGCAGTTATGATGGGCAAGACCCAGATGTGGCACCGTGCCTGAGCGAGCTTAACGAAGCGTTCTCTCGTTGTATAAATCCTTTGCTCGCAAATAGAAGGCGGTTTTGCCAAAGGAGGCTGCCGGACAAAGTCCGACAGCCTCCTAGGGGGTTTCCATCGCGACCGGATTGATGAGGGCGCCGATCTTCTCGATTTCGACGGTGACGGTTTCGCCGGGCCGGAGCCAGCGCTTGGGCTCGCGGGCCATGCCGACGCCATGGGGCGTGCCCGTGAGGATGACCGTGCCCGGGAGGAGCGTCGTGCTGCCGCTGAGGAACGCGATCAGCGCGGGCACGTCGAAGATCATGTCGCCGGTGTTCCAGTCCTGGAGTATTTCGCCGCCCACGGTGGTGCGGATGCGGAGGCCGGCGGGATCCGGGATGTCGTCTCGCGTGACGATGCAGGGGCCGAGGGGGCAGAAGGTGTCGAAACTCTTGCCGCGGCACCACTGGGAGCCGCCCCACTTGATCTGCCAGTCGCGCGCGCTGACGTCGTTGGCGCAGGTGTAACCCAGCACGTGGTCCAGGGCGCGCTCGCGCGAGACATTCTTGCATCGGCGCCCGATGACGATCGCCAGCTCGCACTCGTAATCCACCCTGTCGCTGGGGAGGTGCGCGGGGATGAGGATCGGGTCGCCCGGGTGCTGGAGGGCCGCGGTCGATTTCATGAACAGGACGGGATATTCGGGCAGCGGCGCCTTTGTCTCCTCGGCGTGCCGGCGATAATTCAAACCGACGCAGAGGATGTTGGGCGGTTCGACCGGGGCGAGGATCTTCCCGGGGCGGACGACCTCATCGGCGAGGCGCAGTTCACCGAAAGGGGCTCCGTCGACGCGGCGGAACGTTCCGTCGGGCATTTCCGCGGCGTAGGCGGGCTGTCCGGTGTGGGCGAGATGTCGGAAGAGTCGCATGGGGGAGTGTAGACAACTGGCGGTCACCGCTCAACCACAACGCCCGAGGGCGGGCGCTCAGGTCGCCGCGGGGTGGCGGGGGCGCCCGCGGCGTCGCAGGGCGAGGATCGCGAGCAGCGCGGCGGCCATGGCCAGGCAGGGGGGCTCGGGTATCAGGAATTCCCAGCCGGCGTCGGCGAGCCCCGCCACATCCAGTTCGGTGAAGTACTTGCGCGTCCCGACCAGCAGGTCTGGATCCATGGCGACCTCCTGGGTGCCGACGCCGCCGTAGAGGGAACTCACGGCGTTGGTGAGCCAGTGGGAGGTATTGTACATGGGCACCTCGCCGCCGTACTCGGCGACGGACGACGAACCCGTGAACGAGAGCCCCGAGAGAAGGCGGTTGAACGACTGCGCGGTCCCGAATCCGAGCAGGTGGGCGAGTTCGTGGAGCGCCACCGAATAGAAGTCGTTGGTTCCGGGGAACGTCTCGATGGTGGCGACATCGCTATCGAAGTACCAGTTGACGCCCGTGTCGAAGGACAGCGCGCCACCCCAGGGCCCGCAGTCATTGGTGACGGGTCCCAGGGCGCCCGTCTCGCCGCGCGCGCGGACGGTCTCGAGCCAGGATGCGGTGCCCGACGCGAAGAATCCGCCGGGGCCTCCCTGTCCGAGCGCGCCGCCGGGCAGATCGCGGGCGCCCACGAACACCGTGAGGGTGTCCGAGGTGACGACGAGATTGGTGAGGGAGCGGAGGGTCACGCCATCGGAAGGGTCTGTGAAGCGGGCGGCCCACGTGTTCGCGGGGTTGCCGGAGTTGGTGGCGTCGAGCGTCAGCAGGTCGTCGGCGAGGTACGTCTCGAAGAAGCTGCCGGCGGCCTCCAGCGTGTCCCGCCGGTTCGTGTTGGCGCCCGCGAAGAACCCAAGAGAATCATAGGTGTAGTCGAACACGAACTCGATGCCGGGGGCGGGGGCCCACTGCGCCACGAGCGCGGCGGCGAACGCGAGGCGCAGGCGGTGCCTCAGTGCAGGCATACGTATTAGAAGAACTAACGGCCGTGCGCGGGCGGGTCAAGCCCCGATCATTGGCCCAAATCCTCGCGCTAGGAGGCTGTCGGACTTTGTCCGGCAGCCTCCTCAGGCAAAACCGCCTTCTATCTGCGAGCAAAGGAGTTATGCAACGAGGGCACGATTCGCTAAGCTTGCTCAGGCACGGTGCCACATCTGGGTCTTGCCCATCATAACTGCCTTGGAATAAGGCGGTTTTGCTTTCTAGCAACCTTGTCGGACTTGGCTAAGTCCGACAGGCTGCTAGGGGTGATCCTGCGTCGCCCGGCGAAGGAGGCAGGGCGTGGCGAGCGGGGGGCGAAAGGTTCGTAGTGACGCCTTCAGGCGTTCCCGATGGCCGACCGGAGGTCTGCGGTGCGTCCCCGCACCGCATTGCGCGTCCAAGATCCTGCATGACCGGGAATGGGCGCGCCGACACCACGCATCAGGGGGGTCATCGGCCCCCGCGCTCGGCCGCCTTGCCGGTGAGGGGCACGAACCGGACGGGGATGATGTTGGATTCCTCGAGCCTTCCGTCGTGGCGCTTCTCTATCAGCTTGAGCTCCTGGTGCCCGAACACCTCGCCGACGGGCAGGACCAGTCGGCCGCCGGGCTTGAGTTGCTCGACCAGCGGTTTGGGGATGTGGTCTGGGGCCGCGGTGACGATGATGCCATCGAAGGGGGCCTCGTCCGGTAGGCCGAGGTACCCATCGCCGCAGATGACCCGCTCGGGTGGGAAGCCGAGTTTCGCGAGCCTTGGGCGCGCCTCGTCGGCGAGTTCTTTGACGATCTCGATGGTAAAGACATTGGACGTGATGTGGGCGAGGATGGCGGCCTGGTATCCGCTCCCGGTGCCGATTTCGAGGATCTTATGGTCGGGCTGGACGCGGAGCAATTCGGTCATGAGCGCGACGATGTAGGGTTGGCTGATGGTCTGGCCATGGCCGATGGGCAACGGGTAATCTCCATGGGCCTCGGCGGCCAGGCTCTCGGGCACGAAGAGTTGCCTCGGGACGGATCGCATCGCATCCAGGACCCTGTGGTCTTTGACGCCCCGGGCGATAATCTGTTGTTCTACCATCAGGCGGCGCCCCTCGGCGGCATCCTCCGCGCCTCCCCGCGCACAGCCGAACGCCCCAGCGAAAAGAAGGCCCCCCGCCAGGGACCCGGCCCAGATGGCATTGCGAACGATGACCGCCATATCACGGCAAAATATACGCCCCCGGGGGCGTTTCCACCAATGGTTCCCTTGGGGGGGCGATGCCGCATGGCAGCGCTGCATGCCCAGATCCACTTTTGACGAACAGCGGTGGCCCGTGCAGAGTGTAGATGTAAAATTTTGAACAATAATCTTTTACGAGTTAAATCCAATCCCTCTGGGCATGTTCCTGTGGGGGTTTCGTGGTGGGGGCTTGAGGCAAACGTTGGATTGAGTTTTGGATCATCGGGGTGTAGGGTGGTTGAAACGTATTCGAACCGTGAACGCGATTCAGCGATGCGGCATTTGGGTGGGTGTGGTCCGTCAGCCGGTGGTTGGCTGGGGGCGACGGCCCTGAGCGTGCTTTGCCCCGGCGCGAGTGCCGGGGCTTCCAAGAATGGCCGAAGATACCCTTCATTTTGACGATCCGAGGAATCTGGAGTCGCTGTACGTGAACGACCTCAGGAATCTGCATTTGATCGAGGAACGGCTCGACGTGAAGCTCAATAGCCGCGGCGGGTGCGTGAAGATCTCGGGTCGTCCGGCCCAGATCGACAAGGCCCGGAAGCTGTTTGGGGCCCTGGGGGTGGCGAGGGGCCAGGGCGTGGCGATCCGGCAGCACGATTTCGCGAACGCCCTCAATCTCATCGCGCAGGGGGACGAGACGGTGCTGACCCGGATGCTGGCGGACACGATCCGCATATCACCCAAGAAGCCCCCCGTGGTTCCCAAGACGGTGGGCCAGGAGCGCTATCTGGAGGTCATCCGGGGGAGCGCCGTGGTGCTGGCGCTGGGTCCGGCGGGCACGGGGAAGACCTATCTGGCCGTGGCGATGGCGCTTCAGGCATTGCGGGAGGGCCGGGCCGATCGGATTATCCTGACGAGGCCCGCGGTGGAGGCGGGAGAGTCGCTGGGCTTCTTGCCGGGCGATCTGCAGGAGAAGCTGCTGCCCTACCTGAGGCCACTCTATGACGCGCTCTACGACATGATGGATATCGAGGAGGTCCAGCGGTTCGTGGAGCGGGGCACGATCGAGATCGCGCCCCTGGCGTACATGCGCGGGCGGACCCTGCACCGGTGCTTCGCGATCCTCGACGAGGGGCAGAACGCGACCTGCGAGCAGATGTTCATGTTCCTGACCCGGCTCGGGCAAGAATCCAAGTGCGTGGTCACCGGCGACACCACCCAGATCGACCTGCCGCACCAGCGCAAGTCGGGCCTCATCGAGGCGGTTCAGGCGCTGGGGTCGGTGGCGGGCGTGGGGATCCATGAATTTGGTGAGGCCGACGTGGTGCGGCACGAGATCGTGCAGCGCATCATCGCCGCCTATCGCGACCTGCGGGGCAGCCGGAAGACCTCTTTGACGCTCTGAACGGAAGGCGGCATCGGATCTGCGTCCATGAACATGCTCAGCATATTTCAGCGCCAGAAGTTGGTGAGGCAGGGCCTCTCGTGCGGGAAGCAGCGGCGGCGCGCGACCGAGGCGGAGTGGCGGCAGTGGCTGGAGACGGGCCCGGGCTGGCGTTTGCTCCTGGTGGGCACGGCGGGCGCGGCGTTCTGCCTGCTCAGCCTGGCCAGGGCGTCGGATCCCGGAGGATGGATGGCGGCGCTGCTGGAGGCGGCGCTCGTGTTCGCGGGTTCCCTGCTGGCGCTGCCGTTCCTGTGTCCCGAGGCCGGGGCGCGCAACTCGCGCGTCCTGTTGATCTACCTGGTCATACTCATCCACCTGGGGGTGGCGCGCGGCGTGGTGATGTTCCGCGAGGAGAGCGGGATGTGGGTCCACCTGATCCCGGCGGCGTTCGCCCCGATGATGCTGTCGGTGCTGCTGGGACCGGTGGCGGGTGTGTTCGGCGCGGCGACCGGGACGCTGCTGGTCGCGGTGGCCATGGGGGAGAGATTCGAGGCGGTGGCGACCGCGGGGCTCTTCGTGGGGTTGCTGGGCGTGATCTGCACGCGGCGGGTGCGCAAGCGGCAGCACATCATCAGGGCGGGCCTCTGCTGCGGGGCGGCGGGCATGGTGTGCGCGCTCGCGTTCGGGCTCGTGGAGGGCGTCGCCGCGGCCGAGGCGCTGCGGTTTGCCGCTTGGGCGGCGGCCGTAGGGCTGCTCACGGGGTTCATCGTCAACGCGATCCTGCCGCTGTTCGAGTGGCTCTTCGACATCACGATCGACGTGACCTGGCTGGAGATGGCCGACCTGAATCACCCGCTGCTCCAAGAGATGGCGACGCGCGCTCCCGGGACGTATCACCACAGCCTCGTGGTGGCCAACCTCGCGGAGGCCGCCGCGGCGGCGATCGGCGCCAATTCGCTGCAGTGCCGCGTGGCCTGCCTTTTCCACGATATCGGCAAGCTGGTGAAGCCGGAGTATTTCGTGGAGAACATCGGCGCGGGCGACAACCCGCACGACGAGCTCTCGCCCAGCATGAGCGCCCTGATCGTGACCTCGCACGTGAAGGAGGGCGTTGATCTGGCGCTGAAGCACAAGCTCAACTCGCGGATCGTCGACGCGATCCTCGAGCACCATGGCACGACGCTCGTGAGCTACTTTTACGCGCGGGCGCGGCAGCAGCAGCGCGATGCGCTGGAGGGCGTGCGGATACTGCAGCTGCGGGAGGACGACGTGCCCGAGGTGCAGGAGAGCACCTTCCGCTATCCGGGGCCCAAGCCCCGCAGCCGCGAGACCGCGATACTGATGCTCGCCGACGCCGTCGAGGGGGCATCGCGCAGCCTGGAGAAACCGACGGCGCAGAGGGTCGAGGAGCTGGTGGACAGCATCGTGCGCAAGCGCATCGCCGATGGCCAGTTGGACGACTGCCCGATATCGCTGAGCGACGTGCAGGTCGTGGCCGAGCGGTTGGCCGCGAACCTCAAGACGATGATGCACGGGCGCATCGCCTACCCGAAAGATGATGACGAGAGACCCGCGGAAAAGGAGCGGGGTCGCCGTGGCCCTGATCAATCGTCAGCGGCGCTGCCGGTTGCCCCTGCGAAGGCTGCGCCCGCTGCTTGATCGGTTGGCGCGGCGGCGCCCGCTGGCCGTGGGCGAGGTGTCGGTCGTGTTTCTTGGGCCGCGTGCGATGGCGCGTGCCAACCGGCAATTCCTGGGGCACGAGGGGCCGACGGATGTGATCACGTTCGAGCACGGGGAGATCCTCGTGTGCCCCGAGATCGCCCGCGAGCAGGCCCGTGCCCGGCGGCTGCCGGTGGGGGAGGAATTGCTGCGGTATATCGTGCACGGCTGGCTTCACCTGTGCGGGTACGATGACGCGCGCGCGCCGGATCGGCGGCGCATGCACGTCGCCCAGGAGAGGCTGGTGACCGAACTGATGCCGCGACGGGCTGACTCGAAAATGCCCGTCGCCGAACGCCGACCCTGTAGCCGAACGCGCCAGCGTTTGGCCGCCATTCGCCCGGGGCGACCGGCTACATTTTCTCAGTCCGGGGGTGCCCGCCGGCAGGCGGGCGTCCGGGGCATGGGAGCTAACATCCAGAGCGACAGCGCCTCGCCGTGACGGCGTTCTCCGACAGGGCGATCATCCTGGGCCGCGAGCGCAGCGGTGAGACCTCGCTGGTCGTCCAACTGCTCTGCCGCGGCCGGGGGCGAATGGACGCGCTGGCCAAGGGCGCACTGGGCCCGGGTTCGGCGCTGGCGCCTGTCCTGGACATGCTGCACGAGGTCGACATCGTGCTGAAACCCTCTGCCAGGGGGGCGCGGGCCTGGGTTCGGGAGGCCGTCATGGTCGAGCCGTTTGCCGGGATGCGGGCGGATTTCCCCCGATTCGAACTGGCGTGCCATTTTGCCGCGCTGGTGGCCCTGTGCGTGGACCGCGAGCATCCGTCCCCCGAGATCTACGACCTCCTGCGGCTTGGGTTGGGGTACTTGGATGCGCATGGCGCGAGCCTGAGGCTGATGCTCCGTTTCGAGCGCCGGCTGCTGGAGATGCTGGGCCTCGGCGTGGCGGGCGAGGGATTCTCCGCGGCGCAATTCGGGGCGATCTTCGGGCAGAACTTCCACGCCCTGCCGCCCGGGCGGGGACGGTTGCTGAAGGCCCTGCCTCGAGGACCCACGTAGTCGAAGGCGGAAGCGATTGGCCGCCAAAGCCTCACGGCTTCGGCTACGTCCTGATCGATCCGGCGATGGCCCCCCGAAAAAGGAAACGGCCCCGCCACAGGGCGGGGCCGCTCCCTTCATGCCGCCCGTCTTTGCCGGGCGGACTGACCGCACTCAGACGGCTTTCTCGCCGCGCTCGCCGGTGCGGATGCGTATCGCCTCCTCCAGCGTGCTGACGAATATCTTCCCGTCGCCGATCTTGCCGGTCTTGGCGCTCTTGGTGATCGCCTCGATGGCGGCCGCGAGCATGTCGTCGGTGAGGACGACCTCCAGCTTGAGCTTGGGCAGGAAGTCCACGGTGTACTCGCTGCCGCGGTAGATCTCGGTGTGGCCCTTCTGTCGCCCGAAGCCTTTGACTTCGGTGACCGTCAGGCCCTCGACCCCCACGGCCGCCAGCGCCTCTTTGACCTCCTCGAGTTTGAACGGCTTGATGACTGCTTCGATCTTTTTCATGTTCTCTCCGGTTGTGGGGCGTCCCGGATGATCGGGCCGCCCCCGGGTTTTATTTTGCGATGGCCACTAGCTGCGCCCCGGGCCGCTGGCGGACTGGAAGTCAGGGTACGCCTCGTTGCCGTGCTCTCCGAGGTCGAGGCCCTCCATCTCCTCTTCCTCGGACACGCGCACGCCCAGCACCATCTTGATGGCGGACCAGAATACGAGTGACAGGATGAAGGTGAAGAGGCCGACAGCCAGGATGCCCTTGATCTGGGCGATGGTCTGGGCGGTGGCGCTCAGGCCGGTGTCCAGGCAGGCGATCGTATTGGCGACCGCGCCATCGCCGAATTCCGCCTTGCCATGGTAGAAGAGGCCGAGGGCCAGCGTGCCCCATATGCCATTGAGCAGGTGCACCGACAGCGCGCCGACGGGGTCGTCGATCCGCAGGCGGTCAAACATCATGACGCCCAGCACGCAGATGATTCCGGCGACAAAGCCGATGATCGCCCCGGACTGGATGGTGACAAATGCGCACGGGGCCGTGACGGCCACGAGGCCGGCGAGGCAGCCGTTGAGGATCATCGAGAAGTCGGGCTTCTTGAGCAGGATCCAGGCGGTGAGCAGGGCGCCCAGAGAGCCGGTGGCCGCCGCGATGTTCGTGTTCACCAGGACGTGCGCTATGGCCGCGCCGTTGCCGGCCGACATGGTCGAGCCCGGATTGAACCCGAACCATCCCAGCCAGAGGATGAATACGCCGAGGGCGGCGAGGGGCATGCTGTGGCCGGGGATGGGATAGATCTTCCCCTCCTTGAACTTGCCCTTGCGCGGCCCGAGGACGAGGATGCCGGCGAGCGCGGCCCATCCGCCGACCGAGTGCACGACCGTCGAGCCGGCGAAGTCCCGCATGGTTGATGAGAGCAATCCGCCGCCCCAGATCCAGTGCCCCGTGACCGGATACATGAAGGCCACCAGCAGGAAGCTGAAGACAAGGAAGGCGCCGAACTTGATCCGCTCGGCCACTGCCCCGGACACGATGGTCGCCGCGGTGCCCGCGAACACGAGCTGGAAAAAGAACTTCGCCCACAGGGGCACCGGGGTCCAGTTGATGGACGAATACGCGCCCTCGTATTTCGTCGCGGAGAACGGGTTCATGGCGGCATAGGCCTCACCGAGCGCGGGTGAATTGTCTGGCCCGCCCACGAAGAAGAGGCCTTGCGTCCCCGCGAACGGTGTCCCGTCACCGAACATCAGGCCCCAGCCGATCACCCAGAAGGAGATCGTCGAGGCCGCGAAGACGATGAAGTTCTTGGCCAGGATGTTGACGGTGTTCTTCGACCGGCACAGGCCCGACTCGACGCAGGCGAACCCCGCGTTCATCCAGAACACGAGCATCGCCGCGACCAGGACCCAGACGGTGTCCAGACCGACGCGGAGGTCGCTGTAGCCACCCATCAACGATTCCACCGACGGCGGTGCGGGGGTCGCTGCCGCCGCTTCCTGGGCCACGAGGGGCCCGGACAGCAGAGCGGCTGCCAAGGCCGCCAAACCTGCGAATTTCATCCACTTTTTCATTTTCTTCTCCTTTTCCGTTGTTGTCTGTGTCCGACCGTGACCACGGGGACACAGAATTCTTGGCTGTGTATAGCAGTGATCATGCCAACAAGGGTTCGTGCCTCATGGAGTTCTCTTTAGATAATACAATGGATTGAAAAACAGCAGGATATGGATGTATCAGGTAAACGGAGGGGATTGATTTAATCCACTATCATGCGATCACAGATGATCAAAACACGACACAAGTGAATAAGATTAGGCTAGTTTGGGGTTGTTGGGTGCGGGGGCATTTCCGCCGACAACGGTCTCCCCGCGTCCCTGCGCGAGGGGCAAATTCTGAGTTGGTTAACCCTTTCGGGCGGACTTCCGGAAGACGAGGAGGTAGTTCTCGCGGAGGAAGTTGTGTTCTTGGACGAACTCGAACCCTTCGGATTCGATTTCCTGGCGGAAGGTCTCTTTGCCCGCGCGGACGTGGTCGAGGATCCACTGCCTCGATTTCCCGGGGATGCGCTCGAAATCGATGACGACGAGCCGTCCGTGCGGGCGGAGCGCGCGATGGATGGAGGCGAGTGTCTTGAGGGGAAACTCGAAGTGGTGATAGGTGTCACAGACGAAGGCGAGGTCGGCAGAGTCTGGGGGGAGGCCGATGTCGTCGGGGGGGCAGACGTAAGCGATGACGTTGGTGATGCCTGCGGCGGCGCAGGTGTTGGTGATGTGGGCCACGAATTCGTCGGAGATGTCGAGCGCGTGGACCAAGCCGCCCGGGGCGACCCTCGCGGCGAACAGGCGCGTGAAAAGGCCGGTGCCCGCGCCGACGTCGGCGACGGCCATGCCGGGTTTCAGGTCGCAGGCATCGATGACCCTGTCGCGGAGGTCGTAGATGTCGCGGCCCTCGCGCTCGAAGCGATGGATGGACTCATCGATCTTGGGGTTTTCGTATGTCTTGTTGATGCCGGGATTGACGCTCTGGTCCTGGGCGTCGAGGGGGATGGCCCGGGTGATGGCAAGGAGGACGAGGGCGACGAGGCGAGGCGTCCGCGTTTCTTTCATGGACCGTACGTTGCGCCAGGGCGGACGGGGATCAACGGAGTTTTTCTTTTTTGGGCGGGGCGTTCGGCTTGACCGCGGCCAGTCGGGGTCGCAGAATTCGGGAGGATTTGCCCCTTGGGCGAAATTGGCATCATGAGGCGGCTTGGAGCGAGACATCTGGCGTGGTGCGGGCACCGCATGGTGCTGGCGATCGGCTGCGCCGCCCTGGGGGGCCTGTCGCACGCCGCGACCAACGTGTGGGATGGCGAGTCGTCGGACGACCTGTGGTCCAGCGTGACGAACTGGGTGGGTGACGTGGCGCCGGGCTCGCTGGACATGGCGCTATTCAACGAGACCGCCACCGGGGCGGCGGGGAACAACTCCGTCGATCAGAATTTCACCATCCAGCAGCTCACTTTTGGGGCCCTGGGCGCGATTGCGACGGCGCACACCACGACGATCAGCGGTGGGGTGACGCTGCTGGTGACGGGGGATGCGAACGGCGCGACCGATGCGGCGGATTTCAACGTGGCGCACGACATCAGCCTCTACACCGGGGCGAAGACGACGGAGGTGGTGATCGCGGGCTCGGGAGAGCTGCGCGTCGGCAACCCCGGAGAGAGCACCGCGGACATGGTTGTCGGCAGGCGCGGCGCGGGAGGCACGAGCAACGGGACGATGCGGGTGACCCTGGACATGTCGGGGCTGTCGGCATTTTCGGCCAATCTGGACCAGATGCTGGTGAGCCAGGCCGGGGCCGACAATGGGGCGAACGTGCTGGCGACCGTGCGGCTGGCGAAGACCAACTCGATCGTGGCCAACGCCATCACGGTGGGCGATTCGAGGGCATCGGGCCCCAGCGGCAACAACACGGTGCGGCTCGGGCAGACGAACACGATCCAGGCCGACAGCATCTACATCGGGCGAAAGAAGACGAACGGGGTCCTGGATTTTGACACCGGCCTGTCTGGCCCGAAGGTCACGATCCGCAACCGCGCTGGCACCGGCGCGGCCAACCTGTACATCGGCCACAACGATTCGGGGAACACGGGCACGACGCCGACCTCCCTGGTGGATCTGCGCGGCGGTGCGGTCGACGCCCAGTTGAACGAGCTCCGCATCGGGCGGCACGACCTGGGCGCCGGCTCCGGTTCGGGCGAGTTGCGCATGGGCGCGGGCACGATCACCGCGAGCAACGTGTTCCTGGCGCACGCCAGCGCGGCCGGCGTGTCCTCGAATCCGACGAACACCCGGGGGACGATCACGATGACCGGGGGCGTGTTCACGGTCTACGGGGACGTGTCTGACCTCGGGGGCACCAGCACGATCAACGTGGATGCGGGCAGCATGTCCGTGGGCGGGAATCTCCGGGTCGACAATCTGCGCGTGGCCGTCGATATCACGAATGCCACCTTGACCGTATCCGGCGGCTCCGTGGTCTACACGAATGGCTCGGATCTCATCGTGGGCCGGCGCAACGTGAACATGACGAACAATTTCCTGGGTGTGCTGGACATGTCCGGGGCCGGTGAGTTCGTGGCGAATGTCGACGAGCTGCTGGTGGGCACCGCGTCGGGCGGAGCCGGGTCGGCGGGGGGACAGCCCGGGGGCAGGGTGCTGCTGGCGACCAATAACGTGATCACGGCCAGGGAGATTGTGATCGGCGACTCGGATTCCGTCGGGCTGGGCACGGCGGAGCACAGCGTGGTCCTGGGCCGCAGCAACGTGATCAGCGTCGACACGCTGGTCGTCGGCGGCGACAAGACGCGGACCGGCGGCAGCGTCGACGCCTCGCTGGCCTTTGGCTCGGGCGGCGGCGTGCTTTATCTCGGGTCGGCCTCCGATCGGGTCACCAACGTGTTCGTGGGCCGGGAGACGGTGGGGACGGGGGGCGGCGCGGGCGGGGTATTGAACATGACGGGGGGCGTGCTCAACGCGTACATCGATTCGCTGGTGATCGGCTCCAAGCCGAACAGCGCCACGGGCACGACCCGCGGAATCGTGAATTTCTCAAGCGGGACGGTGGATGTGGCCTCGATCGTGCTGGGCGAACGGACCGACGCCGGAAGCGCCGGGATCGTGCAGGGGACCTTCAACATGTTTGGGGGCGAGCTGATCGCGGGGACGATCGCGAAAGGCGCGGGCAACGGGAGCAACGCGTCCGACCTGGCGAGCTTCAACTGGACCGGCGGTACGCTCTCGGTGAGCAATTTCAATTTCAACCTCGTCCAGAACAATACCACTGCGGCGAGCACCCTGAGCCCGGGGCAATCGGTGGGCACGACGACCGTGAACGGGGATTACGATCTGATCGGCGGGCGATGGCTGATCGAACTGGACCCGAACACGATGACCATCGATCTGGTCAATGTGGCCGGGGAGCTGGATCTGTCGGGCCTGGGGGACGTGCTGGAGATCGATGTGCTTGGGCCGTCGGTGGCGCTGGGGGCCTACGTGTTTGCGACGTACGGGACCAGCAACGGCGTGTTCAACAGCGAGATCCTGGACGCGGTGCTGCCCGTGGGCTCGTACATCGACTATGCCTACGGTGGCAACCAGTTTGCGCTGGTCGTGATCCCGGAGCCGTCAGCCTGGGTGCTGCATCTGATCGGGCTGGGGTTGCTGGGACTGGCCTGGAGGCGACGGGCGCCGCATGACTCTCAGCGCCCTTGAGACTTGGGAGCTGCTTAGCTACGTGGTGACCGTCATCGGCCTGCCGCTGGCGATCTTCGTTTTCATCTTCGAGCAGCGCAAGGAGCGGGCCAATGAGGACGACGAGGTGTACCAGCTCTTGTCCGACAACTATCAGGATTTCCTGAAAGTCGTCCTGGCGAACCCGGACCTCAAGCTATTCTCGGCGCCCAAGACGGAGAACCTCACGCAGGAACAGCGGGAGCGGATGATGGTCATATTTGGGATGCTGGTCTCGCTTTTCGAGCGCGCATACCTGCTGCTGTACGGTCCTCCGATGACACCGAATCAGCAGCGGCGGTGGTCCTCGTGGGAGGATTACATGCGGGAGTGGTGCCGGAGGGAGGATTT
>JADLBR010000169.1 GCA_020847615.1 Verrucomicrobiia bacterium | reverse complement strand
CCGAAAACCGATCGGGGACCCGTATTTCAGAGCGCGGTTTTCCTTTGAGCCTGCATATTTCGCGCATGCGCGTGAAATATGCAGGCTAAGGGGTTTTCGGCGCCGAGGGTTTCCGCGTGATGCCGAGACCGAGCAGCGGCACGAGGTCGTTGGCCTCGGCCGCCGCATAATTGAAGATGGTGAACCCGCGGCAACCGAGGCTGCGGGCGACCTCGATCTGGGCGATGGTGCGGACGGGGTCGGGGCTGGCCCAGGTGCTCACGCCGATGCCGGGGTAGCAGGGGACTTTCCCGGCCCACTCGATCTGGCGTTTCACCATGTTCTCGAATGCGGTGTCGCTGGGCGTGTAGTCCATCGGGCAGAGGAAGTCGAGGTAGCCGCGGTCGCACCAGAGCTTCCAGTCTTGGCCGACGGAGTCGCGGTCGGTGGACCAATTGCGGAACACGGCGGCGGAGAGCCGGATGCCGGGGCGGATGGCGCGCGCGCCCTCGCTCACGGCCCGCACGACCGCGGTGATGTTGGAGCGTCGCCAGTCGAGCCATTCTTGGCGCCTGGGGCCTGGGCCGAGGACGTCGGCCGGCCACCGCGAGAGCGCGGAACCGGATGCTTTTTCGAACCGGGCTCGGCAACCGTCGCAGAAGCAGTGGTTGCCGTCGGGGTACCGGATGTAGTCAAAATGGAGGCCATCGACGCCGTACTTTCTGGCGACCTCGAGCATGGAATCGACCTCGAGTTTCTGGTTGTCTGGATGCGAGGGGCATAGCCACGGCTCGACTTTCCCCGAGGCGTCGGCCTGGAGTCGGCCGGCGGCGCGCATCCGCTCGACGAATTCCTTGGGCGCCTGGTGTCCGGTGTTCCAGTTGACCTTCCAGACGTGCATCTGGATGCCGTGTTTCCTGCAGGCGGCGAGGCACGCGGCGACCTGGTCGCCCTGGGTGGCGACGGAGCCATGGGTCGGGAGGATGTCGCTGGGGTAGTAGGCCACGCCGCCCCAGAGCATGTTGGGCAGGATGGCGGTGAAGCCGTTGTCGGCGAGGCGCCGGACGGCGGCATCCCAGTCCATGCCGGTGACGCCGGAGGCGCTGTGGCACCAGAAGGCGCGAAACTCTGTCCCGGCCGGTCTCTTGGACATGCAGTGGGCCTCGAGCGTGTGACGCGCGGCCACCGTGGCGTCATCGACCGCTTCGATGTGGCGGTCCTTCTCCAGGTTTGCCGTGGCCGAGGCGAGGGCCTTTTCGGCGCTGGCCAGTGCGCCGGAGGTCCGCGGATCATCGGGCGCGGCGTCGCGGATGGCCTTGGCCGCTTCGGCGAAGGAGGCGTGGCCGGTGGTGCGTCCGACCCCGGCGATCCGGGCCCTTGCCGCGGAGGCCCAGATGTCCGGCACGAGGGAACCGACCATGGCGAGGAGCATGCGGCCCTTGTTGGCGGGGTCATCGGGCAGCAGGACATGGGTCATGAGCAGCGCGTTCGGGACGGCGACGACGGCCGGGTAACCGGTGGGTTGGCCGGCCTCGTCGAACCATTCCGCGAGGACGCGACAGGAGGGCGGAAGCTGGCTAAGGCCATGGATGCCCCAGGAGCGCTGAATCACGGTAGCGGGAGCGCCCGGCATCGCCCCCTGGCCAAAGCGGATCGATGCGAAGCGCGGGGCAGCGGCCCCGGAGACGTGCTCGGCGCGACCCACGTTGAAGAGGGGGCGCAACTGCGATGGGATCGAGTAGAAGACGAGCAGTTTTCCGCCACTGGCGACGAAGGACCTGATGGCCTCGGCGGCGGGGTCGGGGATGGAGGGGTTGTGGGGGAGGATGGCGAGTTTTACGCGGGCGAGGCGCTCGGGCGTGACGTCGAGGTCGCCGAGGGTGGCGTTGGGGATGCCCTCGCGATCGAGGGCTTCGGCGACCGTTTCCGCGAATCGGTCGATGGACTCGGCCTCGGACGGGCGTTTCGCGGCTGACGACTCGGCCCGGATGATGGCGACGGACGCGTCGGCGCCGAGCGTTCCGACCTTCTGGATGTCGGCGATGAAGAATTCGGTGTCGCGGCTTTCGGCGCGCCACGCCGAAATGCGGATGGCGCGGATCTTGCCCCAGCCGGCGGGGTTACCCTCGGCCCGCGTGGCGGCCTTGGGGAGGGTGAATGTGGACCATCCGTCGGGGGAGTCTGGATGGAATGGCGCGCTGTACCAGCCCCCCTCGCTTTGAAAGTAGATGTTGAAATAGGAGACCGGTGTGGCGTTCGTGCAGAAGACGTCGAACCGGATGCCGCGGCAGTCGGCGAGGTCGATGTCGCAGTCCAGGTCCCACGAGGCCCGCTGGTGGTCGGTTCCCTCGAAATTGCAGCGCAGGCGGAGGGCCTTGCGGCCGGCGACGGTGGCGCTGGCCGCGGGGGCGCTGCCTTTCATGGGTTTCCAGGCGTTGGCAGCGGCGGCGTCATCGGGATAATCGCAGGCGGCGATGACCGCGGGGTTCGCCCCGGGCGATGCCGGGGGCGCTGAGAGCGCGAGGGTCAAGGCGAGGGCGGCGCATCGGGCGGAGTCGAGGGCGTTCATAGGGTCTCTGGG
>JADLBR010000168.1 GCA_020847615.1 Verrucomicrobiia bacterium | reverse complement strand
CGCCGGTGCGGCCAACCTGGAGGGTGATGGCGCGGAGGATGGTCTCGGCGCGTTCGGCGGAATACTTGTAGGCGATGGCCCAGCGCGGGGCCTTGGCGGTCGCGCCGAGGCGTTCGCGCTGATCGAAACTGTCCACTTTGACGACTGCGCCATCGGTGTCGAAGGGGAAGGAGCGGCGGGCCCGATCGAGTTCGGCGATGGCGGCTATGACCTCATCGGCGGAACGGCAGCGCCAGGTCTGGCGCGGACCGGGGAGGGCCATGTCGCGAAAGAGCGCCAGAAGGTCCGAGTGCGACCGGATCTCCGCGCCGCGAATCTCGCCGTGGCCGTAGAGGGCGATGGAGAGCTTGCGTCTGGCGACCTCGCGGGGGTCCAGGAGCTTTAGGGAGCCGGCGGTGCTGTTCCGGGGGTTGGCGAAGAGCGGCAGGCCGTCGGCCTCGCGCGCCGCGTTGATCCGGTCGAACTCGGCGCGCGACATGTAGACCTCGCCCCTGAACTCGAGGATCTCCGCGGACGTGCCGAGACCCAGGGGGAGGGATCTGATCGTGCGGGCGTTGGCGGTGACATCGTCGCCGGTCGTGCCATCCCCGCGGGTGGCGGCCTTGGCGAGTCGTCCGCGCTCGTAGCGGAGGGAGATGGCGACGCCGTCCACCTTGGGTTCCACGATGTAGGTGACGGCCTCGCCCGGCAGCCTCTCGGAGATCCTGCGAAAGAACTCGCGCAGCTCCGCCTCGGAGTAGGTGTTGTCGAGGCTCATCATGGGCACCGCGTGCCGAGCGCTGGCGAACTCCTTGAGGGGCGCTCCGCCGACCCGCTGCGTGGGGGAGTCCGGTGTCGCGAGGGCCGGGAATCGGGATTCGATGTCAGAGAGTTCGCGGTATAGGCGGTCGTACTCCTGGTCAGGGATCTCGGGTGCGGCGTCCTGATAGTAGAGCCTGTCGTGGCGGCGGATCTCGTCGGCCAGCTGCGCGTGGCGTCGGCGTGTGTCCTCGGGGATGGTCACGGTGCCGAGCCTAGCATCCCGGGGGAATTTTGGAAGCGGTGGTGACCCGTCGGCGGAGCGCCGGGTCCAGAAGCGTCCGCGCGCCGGACCACCGGCTTGTGAAACCGTAGCCGAAGCCGTGAGGCTTTGGCGGCCAAACGCTCACGCGTTCGGCTACGGAAATCGCTGCGGCAGTCTTTGCGCCAGCCCCGACGCCGGCGCGCGCCGGGGCTGACCGGATTCGAGAGCGCGCCGCATCATTCACGTGGGAACTTCGAGTGGGTCGCGGAGTGCCTAAAGGCACCACTACGAACATCCCGGATGTCTTGGGCTCGTAGTGTCGCCTTCAGGCGACATTCGCATAACCGATTGATTCCGCCTATTTGTGGCACGAATCGGCGCGCGCGGAACTTTGAAGGTTCAGGTCAGCTCTTCCCATTGTTGCATGTGTGGCTACTATATCGCCGTATGCCCGTCCCCAAGACCTGCCGCGTCATCTGCATCCGAGAATTCGGTGAGCCCGCCTCCGTCGTGCGGGTCGAGCAGAGGGAGCTGGCGGCGCCGGGCGCGGGAGAGGTGCTTATCGAGATGCTGGCGGCTCCGATCAACCCGGCGGACATCAATATTTTGGAGGGAAGGTACGGGACGCTTCCGGAATTGCCTGCGATCCCCGGGAACGAGGGCGTCGGGGTGGTTGTCGCGTGTGGGGACGGGGTGTCCGATTTGGTGCCGGGCCGTTGGGTGCGCCCGCCCCCGGGTGCGGGCTGCTGGAGGGAGGCGCTGGTGGCGAGGGCGGACGACTGCATCGGCCTGCCCGATGGCCTGGAGGCGGAGCAGGCGGCGATGATCTCGGTCAATCCACCGACCGCCTGGCTGATGCTCCAGGATTTCGTCGATCTGCGTCCGGGCGACTGGGTCGTGCAGAATGCCGCGAATTCGGGTGTCGGCCGGTGCGTCATCGAGATCGCGCGGCACCGCGGGCTGAAGACGCTCAACGTGGTGCGGCGCGCCGAGCTGGCGGAGGAGCTGGGGGCGATCGGGGCCGACGCGGTGGTGTTGGAGGACGATCCGTATTTCAAGGAACTGGGCAAGATCACAGGTGGTGCGAAGCCGCGGCTGGGGCTCAATGCGGTGGGCGGCGAGAGCGCCGGGCGACTGCTGCGGTGCCTGGCGCCCGGGGGGACGCTCGTCACTTACGGCGGGATGTCAAAACAGGCATTCAGCGTCGGGGCGGCGCAGATGATATTCTCGGACCTGCGGGTGCGCGGGTTCTGGGTGAGCCGCTGGATAAAGAACGCCCCGCGCGAGAAGGTGCGCGAGCTCTTCGCGAAGATCGCGCCGCTGGTGCGGGACGGGACGCTCCGTGTGCCCGTGGACGCGACCTTCCCGATCGATCGCGCGGCCGAGGCCATCCGCCGCGCCAGCGAGGCGGGACGTGCTGGCAAGGTGCTCTTCCGGTTCCGGGAGTGAGTCACTCGTTCCGGAGCGCCGCGATGAGGTTTGCGGCCAGGGCGCGCCGGGTGGCGAAGCGGACAGACAGGCTGCCTGCGGCGACGACGGCCGCCAGGGTCGTCACGAGGCCGAGCAGGGGCAGTTTGCCGCCGGACGCGATAACGGTGGGCCAGGAGGCGACGAGCGCGGGGAGGATGCCGCAGGCGGCGCCTAGCGCGAGCAGGAACGTGTGCTCGCGGAGGACGATCTCGCGGACGCCATCGGCGGGGAACCCGATGGCGCGGAGCATGGCCAATTCGCGGCGGCGCTCGAGGACGTTGCGGAGCAGGACGGCGCCGAGGCCGGCCGCGCCCAAGAGCACGCCGAGGCCACCGGCGACCTGAAAGATGGCGAGGTAGGTGTGCTCGACGGCCATCAGGTCCGCGAGGCGGGCGACGGTGGGCCGAACCTCCCATCCGACATCGGCCAGCGCGCGGGAGAATTCGGTCTGGGTCGTGTCGCGCAAGGGCGCTGGGGCGTCGATGAGGAGAAACCGATATCCCGACGCGTCGGGGAATCGTTCAAGGAAGTTCCGTTCCGAGATGACGAGCCAGCCCTGGAGTACGGAGGGCGCCAACAGTCCGGCGATTTCGACCTGGAAGGGACGGCCTCTGGCGTCGGTCATGGGGAGGCGCGAGCCCACGCCGAGGCCGAGCGCCCAGAGCGCGGTCGACTCGTCGGCGAGCGCGGGGATGACATCGGGATCGGCGGTGGCGTCGAGGAGGCCCCAGCCTCCGGGCGCACCCTCGCGCGCGATGGCGCCCGTGACGCGGAACGCGCCGCGGGACCGCAGTTCATCGGGATCGATGCCCAGGAACCGCGGGGACTGGGCCTTTGAGGGATTGAGGCAACTGGCATCGTCGCCATCGCGGACCCTGCCCGGGATGGCGCGGACCTGCGCCGCCGTTTGGGCGGAGAGGCCCAGCGCTTCGAGCGATCCCTTT
>JADLBR010000167.1 GCA_020847615.1 Verrucomicrobiia bacterium | reverse complement strand
GGGTGACATTCTCGCGATGGCGCGGATTGTGTCGGAGGACCTCCAGTTCGGGCGCGGGCTCGATGCGGAGGGAGTGGTCGGCGGCGAGGGAGAGCACGCGGGGCAGGCTGGCGACGGAGGACCAGCCGTTGGTATTTGATTTCGTCTCCATGATCCATCCCCAGAAGATGCGGCGGCCCTTGCCGTCCAGGAGGGTCTCGGGGGCACAGATGGAGCCGCCGGGCCAGCTCATGAACCCGTGCTGCTCCGGCAGGAACCGCTCGGCATCCTTGTCGAGGCGTCCGATGTAGTACTGGAGATGGTTCCAGGGGCGATGGACGTGCGAGATGAGCATGTGCCTGTCGCCGATCGGGAAGAAGTCGGGGCAGGCGCAGTCCATGTACTCCTCCGTCCAGCGGCGGTCGGATTTGTAGAAGGGACCGCGATACTCCCAGTGCTCGAGATCGCGCGAACGGAACAGGGTCGTCGAGTCGCCCTCGTAGCCCGGGGTCTTGTTCTTGTTGCCGACAAGCGCGTAGTAGTTGTCCCCGTCCTTCCATCCGCAGGGGTCGAAGATGACGGCCTCGGGGGGGGCGCCGGCGGCGGGGATGACGGGATTTTTGGGGTGCGGTCGCCAGCGGATGAGTTCGTCGTCCTCGGCGGTATAGAGGCAGGTGCCCTGTCCCGGGACATGGACGATGATCGTGGGCACGGGCATGTTATCCATCATGTCGCCGCTGTAGATGCCGCGGGGCATCGAGCCGTCGAAGACGGGGACGAGGGCGGGGGGATGGTGGATCCAGTGAACGAGGTCGCGGCTCGAGGCGTGCAGCCACGTTTCGCGGGCGTGATCGGAGTCCTTGCCGCCGAGGATGGTGGCGAGGTCGGGGGCGAGGCGCCCCAGAAAAAAGACGTGGTAGCGGCCCTTCCAATAGATGGTGCCGTTGATGTCGTTCCAGAAGCCGTCGGGCGGCATGAGGTGGTAACGGGGCCTGTGTGGGTCGTTCCAGAGCCGCCCGCGCAGCTCGCGGGCGCCGCGGAGCTGATCGGCAAGGGTGAGGCCCTCGCGACCGATCTTCGCCTCGACTGCCGCGGCCATCGCCTCCCGCCGGGCCCGCATGGCCGCTTCGCCACCGCTGAGCGCGATGATCTCGGCGTCGTCGAGGGCGCGCGACCAGAGTGCCGCGTGGTCGATCAGGCCCAAGAACCCGCGCCTTGCGATGAGCACGGGCTCGGCGTTGCCCCGGCGGAGCGACCCCGTGGCCTTCGCGCGCGCCGTGGCAAAACCGTCGACAAAGAGCACCAAATTGGACCCGTCGTAGCGCGCGATGAGATCGTGCCACTGCCCGGGGTCCAGGGCGGCGGCCCGGGTCGTGGCGCTGCCCGCGAGCCCGGGCTGGCCTTCGGCGCCAAACTCGAAACCGAGGCTGTCGCCGTTGACGTACAGGTTGTAGACGAGCTTATCGTGGCCGCCGTGCTTGCAGAAGAGCTCGCCGTTGGACCACTTGCCCGACGGGTTGCGGAGTCGCAGCAGCATCGTCATTGCCCTGCCCGAGAGGTTGAGGCACCCGTCGCCGCCCTGCCCGGCATCGAGCCAGCCGCCGGCCATCTCCGCGGCCCTGCCATCACCGCCGCGGGCCAGGGATGCGTCCCGATCGGCGCCTCGGAGTTCGACACCGAGGTTCAGATTCCCGTGAATCTGGAGCGGGCTTTTGCCGTCGGTGGAGCTGGCATCACCCATGTGCCAGACGGCGACCGCGCTGGAGAGCACGGCCTTGGCCTCGGGTGGCGGCGGCGCGGATGCGGGCGCGGGCATGGGCGACGATGAGAGGCAGAGGGCGAGCGCCAGGGGCGCCACGGGGGAAGGGGATGGGTGCATGGTGTGGATTCCTAAGGGCGGGCGTGTGTCATGGGGCGGGAAATCCGTTTGGGAGGATCGGGGGCAAAGCCCTGGTGGACGAGTTGCGTGGCGCGCGGTCGTGCGCCTCGAGGGCCTGGTCGCGGCTGGAGCGGATATGGCAGGCCATGAGCCGGGAAGCCGCGCGAGCGTCGCCCGCCGCGGCGGCGCGCATGATCGCCTCGTGCTCCCGGCATGTGCGCAGAAGGACCTCCCGGGTGTGCTCTTGGCGCCGGGCCCCGAGTACGCCGGCGAGGACGCGCGAGTCGGCCACGATCTTCAAGAGCCTGGGATTGCCCGCGGCGCGGAGAAGCGTGAGGTGGAAGGCCATGTCCGCCTCGAGCAGCCGGCGCATGCCGCCGGGATCGAGGGCGCGATCGCGGGAGCGGCCGAGACCGGTCGCGAGGGCGCGCATCTCCTTGCAGGAGCCCTCGAGCGCCGCCAGATCCTCGCGCGCGAGGCGGCCCGCGGCGCGGGCCACGGCGAAGGGTTCCAGCGCCTCGCGCAGCTCGAAGAGCTCGGCCAGGTCGCGGCGGTCGACATCGCGCACCACGGTCCCGTATCTGGGGACGGGCTCGAGCATGCCATCGCGCTCCAGATGCCGGATCGCCTCGCGGACGGGCGTGCGGCTCATGCCCAGTTCCGTGGCGATCGACTGCTCCGAGACCACCGACCCGGGCTTCAGCTGGCCCGAGAGGATCATTGCCTGGACGTGCTCGTACGCGCGCTGCCGGAGCGGGACGGGGGCAGCGGGGCGCTTCATGTATGGTACTGGTATACCACAGCGGCCACGGTGTCAAGGATTCGTGGGGGGATCTTGCGAGGGGCCCCGGGCGGGGCCGTGGCGCGATGGCGACCGCGGGCACGACTCTTGGTTCAGCCCCAGAGCTGCCGGTCGAGGGAGCGGTATTGGATGGCCTCCGTGAGGTGGGCGTCGCGTATGGCGTCGGAATGGTCGAGGTCGGCGATGGTGCGGGCGACCTTGAGGATGCGGTGATAGGCGCGGGCGGAGAGCAGCATGTCGGCGACGGCGAGGTTGAGGAGCTGCTGGGAGTGGTCGTCGAGTCGGCAGAACTGGCGGATCTCGCGGGTGCCCATCTGGCCATTGTAGCGGATGGAGCGATGCTTTTGGAAGCGGAGCCGCTGTCGGTCGAAGGCGGCCTCGACGCGGGCGCGGACGGCGGGGGAGTTTTCGCCCTCGGTGGCGGCGGCGAGCGCGGGGACCTTGACGGCGGAGACCTCGACGTGGAGGTCGATGCGGTCGAGGAGGGGGCCGGAGATGCGGGCCATGTAGCGGCGGATCTCGTTGGGCGTGGAGCGCGACTCGTGGGCGGGCTTGCCGTCCGGGGTTGGGTTCATGGCGGCCACGAGCATGAATCGTGCGGGGAAGGTCATGGTGCCGGCGGCGCGGGAGACGGTGACGTGGCCGTCCTCGAGGGGCTGGCGCATGACCTCGAGGGCGGCGCGCTTGAACTCCGGGAGTTCGTCGAGGAAGAGGACGCCGTTGTGGGCGAGGCTGATTTCGCCGGGCGCGGGGTTGGTGCCGCCGC
>JADLBR010000166.1 GCA_020847615.1 Verrucomicrobiia bacterium | reverse complement strand
GGCGCGCTCGTCCGCGAGGCCTTGGCACACATCGCGAGGGAGCGCCCGGAGGTGGATTCGCGCAACCTGAGCTTCGCCTCCCTGGACTACGGGTACCAGCCCATGCCGTCCACCCGCAGCCGATGCGGCCCCAAGGGTTGCGTGGAATTCCCGAGGCCTCCATTTTCGGAACGGGTTTACGTCGCCTTCCTGTTGCTGGACTCCAAGCGGCCGGTCGATGACATGATCGAGTTTCAGGGGCTGGGCGTGCAGTTTCCCTCGTACGACATCCCGCAGGTCGGGATCCACCCGGTTTCGTCGACGTGGTCCTCCGAGTTCTTCCGGGATCTAATCGCCCTGCCCGAGCAGGATCTCCGGCACGTGTCTCCAATCCATGCGTCGAACATGCTGGACGTCGCCATGGCGGAGGCCCGGAGGCAACGGCCCGACCTGGGACCGAGCGATTTCGGCGCACCCTCCTTGCGCTACCATTTCAACTATTCGCCGGATACTGAGATCCACATGAACAAGAACGGCACCCGTCAGGTCATCGTCCGCCGCGAGCATCGGGAGGATCTCACCGCGAGCTTCAGTATTGTGTCCTCGGAGCGCGACGCTTTCGTGGACGGCCGACCTGTAAAGCAGTGCGATGACCTCAATGTGATTTTCCCAAACGCCACCCGCACCAATTGCATCTGTGTCCCGGGCGGAGTGTCGACGTATACGCGAAGCGAACCGGAGCCCGCGTCCCCAATAAATGACTAGGCGAAATATGCGGACATCACATCCAGAAGATGGCGGTGCGAAGAAGGGGACGCAATTCGAAGGCCACCGTGAGGCAGACGCTCTTGTCTGCCCCCGTTCGCCCAGGGTCGCCGCCGCAGGCAGGAATGCCTGCGCCACGAGGGGAAGTCATCCCACGAATGGTGCCGCGTGGCGAAACGAACGCGTTGAGCGGCGTCTTGCCGCGTGGTAGCTTATCACCACGGGAGAGAAACGACAGAGCCAGAGGGACAGAGGCCCGTGAGAGTGTTTCGCACGATCACCTTCCTTGTGGCGTGCGCAGTGGGCGCACGGGCCTCCCAAGAGGGGATCCTTCCCCTTTCGAGCTTCCGCCTCGAATCCCTGGGGATCGGCGAATCCGGCAGGGTCGTCGTCACCGGGGCACAGAATGAGAAGCGGGAGATCGTTGCCCTGAGGGTCGTGGCCTTCGGCAAAGAGTTTTCCGTGCCGCCGGAGAAGCTCGCCGGGCTCGCGGAACTTCGGGCCAACGGCATCCGGATCTCTTATGAGGGCGGCTACCCTGGGCTTGGTGGGGAGAGGATCTACGTCCAGCTCCAGATGGGTTTCACCTCCAGCACCCACAGGCAGGCCCTGATCACGGTGACCGAAGAGGGGAAGATCGATGTGGGTCCGGTGGAAAGCCCGGGCGCTCCGTCGGTCGGTCGGCCAGCCACCCGGCTGCCTCCGTCATCGGGGCCTTCACCGTCGGCTGCGTCACTGGCCCGCTCGTCAGAACGAGGCGGGCAGGTCGCCGCGGAGGAGCGAAGTGAGACATTGCGGATCCTCGTGCCCTGGCGCTGTGCCACGGATCGTCTCCTGATGGTGACGCACTTGACGGGCCCGTTCGGGGGCCGCGGCGATTTCATCCGCGGCGCCGATGGCCAGACGTCGTATCTGTTGCCCCTTCATCCGAGCAGCAAAGACCCGTCCGTCGGGGCGGGCCGCGCGGAGACCGTTCGGATCATTGCGTACTGCCCCGGACAACAGATCGCCACCCTGGAGTTGCTGGATCTCGACAACCAGAGATCCCCCGAGGTGGCGATCCCATTCATCGCCCTTCCCGCTCGCAGGGCCCAGTGCCGCATCGAGTTCCCGGACAACTTCCCCAAGCGTCGATTCGAGTTGGTTGCCATCTATATGGCCAATTCAGAGCATCAGTTCTTTCGGATATTCGACGGATTCCTGACCCAGTTTGAGGTCCTGCGGACATTGGTTCCCGAGAGCGGCGAAGCCCAGCTCGTGATCCCCGATTTCTCCCGGGACCGGTTCACGACGAACCAGACCGAGGGGAACTCCATCCACTTTTCCGCTTATGACATGGAAACCGGCAATCCCGCCTTCGAACTATCCCCGGAGGAGCTGCCGGCGCACGAGGTGCTTCCCGACACGCTGATATTGAGGGCGTCGCCGCATCGCGAAGCCACCCATCGGGGCGACTGACCGGAGGAGGGTGACGTTGGGCATTGGCCAGATGAAATCGCCGACACGGCAGCGGATCCTGGCCGCCAGCGGCGGGCTTGTTCTTGCGGCGTGTTGGCTGGTCGCCGAAGAAAGGGCCTTCGACAACAATTTCGCCGAGGTCGCTGCTGTGGTGGAAGAGATGCGCGGCATTTCGATGCAGCAGCCCGCAATGGCACAGAATCAATCCACCCCGGAATCGCGGCGGAGCGACCGCATCGACGCGATGCTCAGGGCTTTCGGGACGAAAGCGGTGCCGGCCGTCGCCGCGGCGTTGGCCGATCCGGACGTCGGGATGAGGCGGAATGCGGCGCTGGTTCTCATCGATCTCAACGCCCCCTGGAGCCGCAAACCCCGGGTGGACACGACGGGCGCCATCCCCGCCCTCATCCGCGCCATGGATGACCCCGACGCGCACGTCCGCGCCTGGGCGGCGCACGCGATCGAGCCGATGGGTCCCGCGGGTGCACCGGCGGTTCCCGCCCTGATCCGATTGCTGTCCGATCCGGACGAGGGCCCCCGGAATGACAGCGCCATCGCACTGCGTGCGATCGGCGCAGCGGCCAAGTCGGCCCTGCCGGCCCTCCGGCGGAACCTCGAAGATCCGATGAAGGACCCGCGGAACTTTGCCCGCAGGGCGATCGAGGCTATCGAGGCGGACATCGTTCGGGAGAAAGCGCCGCCCCCGACCGGGAAGAAAGGAGGCGTCAAATGACGAGATTCCTTGGCGCGCTGCTGCTTGTGCCGTCACTGCTCTGCGCGCAGGAGGCCAACCCGGCCAACGACGAATGGATCGCGCGGCTCCGGGATGGGGACATGGAGGCCCGCATCGGG
>JADLBR010000165.1 GCA_020847615.1 Verrucomicrobiia bacterium | reverse complement strand
TGGCAACGCGATCACCTCCAGGGCGACAGGCTCGAATCCCTGCTGTCTTTCTGGCGCGAGCGCCTCGCCGGGGCGCGGAACCCGACCCTGCCCCTCGATCGCGCATGGGACGCCGACACCAGCCACAAGCCCGCGTCCCACGACTTCAGGATCGACCGCCCCACCGTGGCCCGATTGAACCGAATCTGCCAGCCCGAGAATTCGACGATGGCATGCCTGCTGCTCGCCGCGTTCAAGGCGCTGATCCACCGCGCGGGTGGCGACGATGACATCACGGTCGTCACGAATATCGCCAACCGCGACCGCCCCGAGACCCACGGGGTGATCGGGCCTTTCCTCCACGCCCTCTATCTCCGGACGAATCTATCCGGCGACCCCACATTCCGCGAGGTGCTGGCCCGCGTGCGCCAGACGATGCTCGAGGGATTCCGGCACCAGGATATCCCGCACGAGTTGCTCGCTTCGGTCCTGCGTCCCGACGAGGACCCGCGGCGCTTCCCCATCGTGCAGATCCATTTCAATTACCTCCAGCGCACGTCGGCGGAGACCATCCCGCAGGCCCGGGAACTCGAACTCACACTCTGGCCCGTCGAGATCGATCCAGCCGTGACCCGCTGGACCCTGACCCTGAAACTCACCGAGACCGACCACGGGCTGGAGGGCTCCTTCGAATACGACACCGCGCAGTTCGATCCCTCGACCATCCGCGCGCTCACGGCGCAGTACCTCGAACTCCTGCGGGCTATCGCCGAGGACCCCGACCTTCCGCTCGCGCGCCTTTGCGCCAGCGCGGGATCGCCACCCGACCGCGCGCCGGACGCGCGCGCCGATACCCGGCCGCCATCGCTCATCCGCGAGATCGCCGCACACCTCCGCCCGCCCGCCACGGCCAACGCGCGATCCCTCGTGCCACTTCGGACCGGGGGCCACAGAGACCCTCTCTACTGCGTCCATGGACTCGGTGGTCACGCCGCGGTTTTCATGCCACTGGCCAATGCGCTGGCGCCCGATCGCCCCATTTACGGGTTTCAGGCCCTGGGCCTAGATCCCGGGCAACAACCCCACGACAGCCTCGCCGCGATGGCATCGCACTATCTTAGCGAACTTCGCAACGCGCGGCGCACGGGGCCGTACCTGCTCGTCGGCTGGTCCCTGGGCGGCCTGATCGCCCTCGAGATGGCCCGACTCCTGGCCGAGGACGGCGAGACGGTCCCGCTCGTCGCGATGCTCGACACCTTCCTCGCCCTCTCGGAACTCACGTTCCTCCGCCTGGACGAGCGCTCCATGGTGCGCTGGATCGCCCCACAGCTCAACATCCCCCCTGAAGAACTGGCGGGGTTGCCCCTGGACCAACAATGGGAGAGGATTGCCGCCATGGCGGACCTCGGCGAAGGCGTCGGCGCCCCCGAAGTCCGGCGCCTCGCGACGACCTGCCGCGCCCACCTCATGGCCGCAAAACGTCACCGGCCCCGCCCCTATGCCGGCCCGGCCGTCCTTTTCGTCGCCCATGAGAACACCGGCCGCACCCCGGAGCGACGCTGGCGATCCCTCTGCCCGAGGCTTGGTTTCGACTCGGCCCCTGGCGACCATTACACCATGCTTCGGGAACCGCTCGTGTCCGACCTCGCCCTCCGCCTGGACCGCCACTTGAACCAAGCGGCCCAGATGCCAAACCCGAATAGAGATCGCCGATGAGATTGCTGTTCTGGCTCCTCCGCTCCTCGTGGCCCACCACCCTCGTCGCCGCCCTGATCGGCGGCCTCGGCGGAGCGGCCAGCGTGGGCCTGATCGCCCTCATCATGCGCGCCCTGCGCGCCCCAGAAGCCTCCGTGCCCTCGGCCGCCGGACCCTTCGCCGCTCTTTGCCTAGTCGTCCTGATCACCAGGGTGGGAGCGCAATGGCTGCTGGCGAACCTCACCCGCCACAGCATCTCCCGCCTCCGGATGGGCCTCTGCCAGCGCATCCTGTCATCGCCCCTCAGGCACATCGAGGAGATAGGCTCCCATCGCCTGATGGCTTCCCTCACCGGCGATGTCAACATGGTCGCCTCCGCGATGAATGGAATCCCGGCGCTCGCCGTCAACGTGGTCATCCTCGCGTGTGGCACGGCCTACCTCGGATGGCTCTCGCCATCGCTCATGCTGTGGGCGGTGGCCTTCTGCGTACTCGGCATAACCACGTACTGGATCTCGTCCCGCTGGGCCGCCACCTATGTTCGCCGCGCCCGTCAGGCCGAGGACGGCCTTCACAAGCGCATCCAGGAACTCGTCCATGGGCTCAAGACGCTCAAGATGCACCATGAGCGTCGCCGCGTTTTCCTGGACCACCTCGCCCGCGCCGACGCGCTCGTGGGCAACAGCAAGCTCATCGGCGACGGCCTCTTCAACGCCGCCATCACCTGGGGGCGGCTGACCTTCCTCATTGCCATCGGCCTTCTGATCTTCGCCTGGCCCCGCTTCTACCACACCGATGCGGCGACCCTGACCGGATACACGCTCACGATCCTCTATCTCATGGTGCCTCTCGAGCAGATCGTCGGTTGGCTGCCCTTCCTCATGTGGGCGACGGGCTCCGCCAACAAGATCGACCGCCTCGGCCTCAGGCTCGATGGGATCGCCCCGGAAGAGACCCTCCTGGATCAGCCCCCGGGCCATGGCCCCATCCGGCTCCGCGGCGTCACCCATGGCTATCGCCGCGAGGGATCCGCCGACGGTTTCGTTCTAGGGCCGATCGACCTCGCCATCGATCCCGGCGAGGTGGTCTTCATCATCGGCGGCAACGGCAGCGGCAAGACGACCCTCGCCAAACTCATCACCGGCCTCTATGTCCCCGACTCCGGCGAGATCCTCTCCGACGGCCAGCCCGTCACCGCCAAGAACCGCGAGGCATACCGCCAGCTCTTCTCGGCCGTCTTCGACGATGCCACCCTCTTCGAGGCACTCTGGGGCCTCGATCGCCCGGATCTCGACTCGCGCGCGCAGACGTACCTGCGACTCCTCGGCCTGGATCGCGTCGTCGCCGTGCGCGACGGCTCGTTTTCAACCACCGACCTCTCGCGCGGCCAGAAGAAGCGCCTTGCCCTCGTCACCGCCTACCTCGAGGACCGCCCGATCTACCTCTTCGACGAGTGGGCCGCCGACCAAGACCCCGAGTCCCGCCAGGTTTTCTACACGCGCCTCCTCCCGGGCCTCAGGGAACACGGCAAGACCGTCATCGCGATAACCCACGACGATCGATATTTTACTTACGCCGACAAAGTGATCAAGCTTGAGGAAGGCAAGATCGTGGACGTCCCGGCACGCGAAGCGCCCGAAGACCTCGCACGGGAAACCGCGCCCTGCCGGCAGATTCCGGAACAAGGATCAACTAGAATGGGACCCCGAGAAATATGAGGTGGCTTCGATTGGTCGTGCCGGCTGTGGTGATCTTCGCCGCCGCCCTGTTCTTCCTTCGTTTCCGCAGCGGCCCCAGGCCCGAGTTCAGGACCCAGTCCTGCGAGCGCGGGGATCTCCTGATTTCGGTCAATGCCACGGGCACCGTGGAACCCCAGGAGATCATCGACGTCGGCGCGCAGATCGTCGGCATCATCAAGCAGTTCGGGCCCGATCCCGACCGCCCCGGCAAGACCATCGATTACCGGTCGCGCGTCACACAGGGGGCGATCCTGGCCCAGCTCGACGACCTCCCCCACCGCGCGCAACTCAGCCAGGCCCAGGCCAATCTGCGGTTGGCCGAGGCTGAACTGAAGCGCGCCCGCGCCCGATGCGCGCAGGCGGAGCGGGAACTGCGCCGCGCCGAGAAACTCCGCGACACCAATTCCGAGGCGGAATACGAGAACCGCAAGTCAGACCACGACATCGTGTTCGCCGAACTCGCCATGGCCGAGGCCAAGGTCGAGCAGGCGCGGGTCTCAGCCCAGCAGGCGGAGATCAACCTGGGCTACACGACCGTCTACTCCCCCGTCGATGGCGTCGTGATCGACAGGCGCGTCAACATCGGCCAGACCGTCGTCGCCGGCCTGAACGCACCCAGCCTCTTCCTCCTCGCCAAGGACCTCACGCGCATGACGGTCTGGGCGGCCGTCAACGAGGCCGACATAGCCGACGTCCGCGTCGGGCAACGCGTCACCTTCAGCGTCGATGCCCACCGGGGACGCACGTTCGATGGCAAGGTCTCCCAGATCCGTCTCAACGCCAGCCTCGCCAACAACGTCGTCACCTATGGCGTGGTGATCGACGTCGACAACCAGGACGGGGCACTCTTGCCCTACATGACCGCAAAGATCGATTTCGAGGTCGCTCGAAGGACCGATGCGATGCTCGTGCCCGACCAGGCCCTGCGCTGGCGCCCGACATGGGATCAGGTCACCCCCTCGGCTCGCGCGAAACTCACGCGCCCAACACCAGCCGCCGGGCCCGAAGGCGCCAGCGGCGCCGCCGACGCTCCCGGGCAGGAACCCACCGTGGCCACCGACTCGCCCACCGTATGGGCGTTGGCCGACGATGGTCTCGTCCGTCCGATCCCCGTGCAGATCGGGCTCTCCGACGGGATCCGCACGGAGGTCCTGGACGCGTCCCTCCAGCCCGGCAACCAGGTCGTGATCGCCGCGCGCCGCGAGACGAAGCCCGACTTTGTCTCGGGGTTCATCTCCAAGGTGGTCAAGAAGGAATGATGGCGCGCCGCCGAACCCCGGACCCACTCTGGCCCTCGCATGGCACTGATCGAACTCAGGCATATCGACAAGACCTACCGCGTGGGTGATGTCGACCTGCGCGTCCTGAAGGACGTGTCCCTCGAGATCGCCGTGGGCGAATTCGTCGCCCTCATGGGGGCCTCGGGTTCGGGGAAGACAACCCTGATGAATCTGCTGGGCTGCCTCGACCGGCCCACCGCAGGCACCTATCGATTCGGTGGCCTCGACGTGACCCGCCTGTCGCGGCCCCGCCTCGCCCAGTTGCGCAGCAGCCACATCGGGTTCGTGTTCCAGAGCTTCAACCTCTTGGCCCGCGCCACCGCGCTGCACAACGTCCAGATGCCCACCGCCTACGCCGCCGGCAAGCAATCGCGCCACGACGTGGCCCACCGCTGCCGCGACTTGCTGGGCCTCGTGGGTCTCGGGCCCCGGCTCAATCACACGCCCGCCAAGCTCTCCGGCGGCGAACAGCAGCGCGTCGCCATCGCCCGCTCCCTCGTGAACGAACCCATGCTGCTGCTCGCGGACGAGCCCACGGGCAACCTCGATTCCCACACCGGCCAAGAGATCCTCCAGATCTTCCGGCGCCTGAACGTCGAGCGCCGCATCACGATCCTCCTGGTCACCCACGACCCCGTCGTGGCGGGGCACGCCGACCGCATCATCCGGATTGCCGACGGACAGATTGTTTCCGACGACCGGACCGATCACGCACCCCCGCCAACCCACCCAGATCCCGACATCGAGGTTCCGGAGCGCCGCGCCGGCAGCGACTTCCGCCTCGCGGTTGTCGCGATGCGCAACGCGTTCCAGGCACTTCGCCGAAACGTGATGCGGACAGTTCTGACCATGCTGGGCATCATCATCGGCGTGGCCGCCGTGATCGCCATGATGGAGATCAGCCAGGGTGCCTCCGCGGCAATCCAGGTGACCGTCATCAACATGGGCGCCAACACCCTGGTCATCGCACCCGCCGTCTCCCGGCGGGGGACCGGCGAGAGGACCGATACCCTGACCCCGGAGGACGCACAGGCGATACCCAGGGAGTGCCCCGCTGTCCTCCTGGCGGCCCCCATCGTCGCCGGCCGCGGGCAGGTGGTCTACGGCAACCGCAGCTGGACGCCCATCTACATGACGGGCAGCACCGAGACATTTCTCCGCATCCGCAACTGGACCCAGCTCGACCTCGGGCGCGTCTTCTCGGACCGCGAGGTGCTCGGTGGCGCCAAGGTCTGCCTGCTCGGGCGCACCCTCGTCCGAGAACTCTTTGGCGAAAAAAACCCCATCGGCGAAGAGATACGGGTGAATAACGTGCCGTTCAAGGTCATTGGCGTCCTCGGCGAAAAGGGCGCTAATCTCCTCGGAATCGATCAGGACGACATCCTTCTCGCGCCCTGGACGACCGTCAAGTACCGGATCAGCGGCGAGAGCACGAGCCGACCCACCCCCAGGGCCTCGGTCCATTCCCTTCCGGGCCGCCCGCTCGAAGACCGGCTCCCCGGCTCGCGGGGCTGGTCACGCACGGAGACGATCCACCAGATCCTCGTCCAGGTGACCTCGCCCGCCGCGATCGCCGCCGCCACCCAGCAGATCACCCGGCTGCTGCGCGACCGGCATCGTCTCGACGGCGACGAATCCGACTTCAATATCTACGACATGGCCGAGGTGTCCAACGCGCTCAAGCGAACGATCGAGATGCTCTCCGGGCTCGGCATGGCCATCGCCGCCGTCTCCCTCCTCGTGGGCGGCGTCGGGATCATGAACATCATGCTCGTGTCCGTCACCGAGCGCACACGGGAGATCGGCCTGCGCATGGCCGTCGGCGCGGACACCCGCGATATCCTGCGCCAGTTCCTGATCGAGGCGGTGGTGCTGTGCCTCATAGGCGGGTTCCTCGGCATCCTCGCCGGCCGCGGGATGTCGCTCCTCGCAGGCGCCATCATGGGCTGGCCCACGGCACCCTCGGCAAACGCCACGGTGGTGGCCGTCGCCGTCTCGGTGACGGTCGGCATCTCGTTCGGCTACTATCCCGCATGGAAGGCCTCGCGTCTCAACCCCATCGACGCGCTCCGCTATGAGTGACCGCCGCAACGCCCGCGAATAGACGGCCCCCACGAACCCATGGCGCATCTCGCGATCATCTGCCCTGAGGACGCGGGGCACCTGATGTCCGTCGGCAACATCGGCGTGGAATTGGCCCGCCGGGGTCATCGCGTGACCCTCGTCGCGCGCCGCGAGGCCCGCGCCATCGCGGAGAACCTCGGCCTCGACCTCGCTCCCATCGGGGACGATGACTTCCGTTTTCCGTTCCCTCACCTGCTCTGGGCCGCATGCTGGTTGATCGGCGCGCCTTACTTCGCCGTCTATCGCCATTGGGTCGAGTGGCATATAGAGAGCGCCATGCGCCAACTTCCACACATGCTTCGCTCCCTTTGCGTCGATGGCATGGTCATCGATCAGGCGATTCTCGCCGGGGGCACGGTAGCCGAGCGCCTCGGCCTGCCACACGTGACGGTCGCGTCCGCTTTGCCCTGGAACACGGAACCCTCGATACCCCCAAACTTCACGCCGTGGACCAACGCCCCGGGACGCCTCGCGAGATGGCGGAACATCGGCGCCTATGCCGCCTGGCACCGGCTCTTGCGCTCGCCGCTCCGTCGCCTGAACCGCCATCGGCGCGCGCACGGGTTGCCCCCGCTTCGCCGCCTGGATGACACATTCTCGCGCCTCGCGCAGATCTCGCAGCTGAGCCCGGACCTCGACTTCCCGCGGCCCTCTGCGCCCCCGCATTTCCATCACATCGGCTCGCTCGCCGCGACGCGCCCCGAAAACGCCAGCCACGATTTCCCGTGGGATTGGCTCGACGGTCGCCCCCTGGTGTACGCTTCCTTGGGCACCGTGCCCGACGGCACCAACCGCAAGGTGCTCCAGAGGATTCTCACGGCCTGCGCGCCCCTCGACGCGCAGGTGGTGCTTACGATCGGCAAGTGGGAAGAGAACGCCAGGGCGTCGCGCGCCATGCCGAAGGACATCCCGGCCAACGCGCTCGTTGTGGACTTCGCTCCACAGCTGGAACTCCTATCCAAGGCAACGGTGCTCATCACCCACGCCGGCATCAATACCGTCCTAGAGGCGATCACGCGCGAGGTCCCGATGGTCGCCCTGCCCCGATCGGCCGACCAGCCCGGCATGGCCGCAAGGATACAGCGCGCCGGCATCGGCCTCGTCGGCTCTTTCTCCCGCTCGACTCCGGCGCAAATCCGCGAACTCGTCGGGCGGGTGCTCGCCGAACCGTCTTTCCGATCGCGGGTCCGGCAAATGCGCGGCTCCATCGAGGCCGCCGGCGGCGTCGCCAGGGCGGCCGCCATCACCGAGCAGGCCATCGCGACACGCCAGCCCGTCTGCCGCCCCTGAAGTCGCCGCGGCTCCCCCCCACTGGCGCCCCATCGGAATAATGGTAGTCTAAGGTAGGAAATGGCGGCGACCCCAAACGCGGCAAGGGCATTGGTGCGCAGCCGGGCTGTCGCGATCATTCTCCCTCTCATCGCCGGCGTCAGCCCCGGCTCCCTCCTGTCCCAGGCGCCCGAGCGATACGTCGAGGGAGAGGCCATCGTCACCTTTCGGTCCGCCCCGCCGCCCGCCCTCGCCCGCGCCTCGGCCTCCCGCCATGGCTCGGAACTTGCCAAGCATTTCGGGTGGCTCTCGGCGCGCCGCAATCGCGGCTGCGCCCTCTTTCGCTCGTCCTCCAAGACGACGGCCGCCCTGATCGCCGAACTCCGCCAAGATCCCGACGTCGAAACCGCAGAACCCAACTACCTCCGCTGGCCCTGCGACTCCCCGCCGCCCAACGATCCGTTCTTCCCACAGCTCTGGGGACTCCAGAACACCGGCCAGACCGTCAACGGCACACCCGGGACCGCCGGGGTCGATATCGGGTACCTCGAGGCTTGGCCGCTCCGCCGCGAGACGGCCAACCCGCCCATCGTCGCCGTCATCGATACCGGCATCGACTACACACACCCCGACCTCGTCGGAAACCTCTGGACCAATCCGGGCGAGACCCCGGGCAACGCCAACGACGACGATGGGAACGGTTACGCGGACGACGTCCACGGCTATGATTTCACCGCCGGCACCGCCAATCCCACGGACTCGGGCGACCACGGGACACACACCGCCGGCACCATCGCCGCCGTCGGCGACAACGGCACGGGTCTCATCGGCGCCAATAGCCGATCCCGCATCATGGCCCTCAAGGTGTCATCGGATGGCACATACTTCACCACCGACGCCGTGATCGAAGCCGTGCAATACGCCGCCATGATGCGCAGCCGGGGGGCCAACGTCGTGGCCATCAACGCCTCCTTCGGCGGGGGCGGTTCAAGCGACGCGGAGAAGTCCGCCATCCAGGCCGCCGGTAACGCCGGCATCGTCTTCTGCGCCGCCGCCGGCAATGAGTCCGCGAACAACAACAGCACGAAGTTCTATCCGGCAAGCTATCGACTCCCGAACATGGTCGTCGTCGCGGCGACCGACCAGAAAGACTCCCTCGCCAGTTTTTCGAACTACGGCTCGACGACCGTCGATCTCGCGGCCCCGGGCGTCAACATCTTCTCGGCAATGCCCACCTGGCTCCCCGCCACGACCGCCTCGGTCAGGCGGGGATCGACCACCTACTCGGCGATCGGCCTCACGTATGCCGGACTCACGGCGGGCACCACAGGCATGATATATAGCTGCGGCCTGGGTTATCCCGCCGATTTTCCCGGCGGCGTCTCGAATAACATCGCCCTCATCCAGCGCGGCACCCTCACGTTCTCCAACAAGGTCGGCAACGCGATGGCCGCCGGCGCCAAGGCGGCCATCATCTACAACAACGTGACCGGGAGCATCATCCCCACCCTCCAGGCCCCGGATTCATGGGTCCCGGCCGTCTTCCTCTCGAAGGCCGATGGCGAATCGCTGCGATCCGCCCTGCCCGCCACCGGAACGGTCGTCAACTCGGTCAGCCCATCTTCTTTCTATCAGTACCAAGACGGCACATCGATGGCCACCCCGCACGTGTCGGCCGCCGTCGCCTTCGCCGCCGAGAACTTTCCATCCGAGAGCGTCGCCCAGCGGATACAGCGCATCCTCACCAATGTCACCCACGTCGCCGCGCTCGGCGGCAAGGTCATCACGGGCGGCCGCCTCAACCTCGCGCGCTCCGTCGACGCGGATGCCAACGCGCTTCCCGACTGGTGGGAACTCCAGTACTTCGGGCGCCCGACGGGCGCGGATCCCAGCGCCGACCCGGATGCGGACCGCACGTCCACCCGCGACGAGTTCTACGCCGGCACCGATCCCTCGCGATCCGCAAGTTACCCCCGCGTCACGGACGTGGCGCGGCTCGCCGATGGCTCCGGATCCAGGATCACGTGGCCCTGCTCCCCGGGCAGGACCTACCAGATCCAGTACGCCGACTCGCCCGCGGGCCCCTGGCTGAACGATCTCCCAAACTCGACCATGATCGCGCCGCCCGGCTCGATCTCATTGAGCTACATCGACGCGACAAGCCCACCTCCCGCACGCCGCTTCTACCGCATCCTGCTCACTATCCCATGAGGCCGGCCGCGCGGGCTGCCCGGCACCGGCGCCTCACTCCCCGCACCGCACCGTCACACGCTTGCGCCGCAGGTAATCCTCGAGCGCCAGGCGCGAGCAGTCGTGCCCGATGCCGCTCTCTTTGACCCCGCCATGCGGCAGGTAGATCGCGTACTTGAAGCCGTTGACATGCACCTCGCCAAACTCCAGGGCCTCGCTCACCCGCCGCGCGCGATCCCCATCCCGGGTGTACACATAGGACGACAGCCCATACTCGGTGTCGTTCGCCAGTCCGACCACCTCGTCCTCACTCTCGAATCCGATGATGGCCGCCACGGGCCCGAAAATCTCCTCGCGGAAAACCCGCATCTCTCGCGTCACCTGCCCGAGCACCGTCGGCTCCAGGAAATACCCCCTTTTCGCGCCATCCGGGATCTTGCCCCCGCGCAAGAGCACCGCCCCGCGATCGAGCGCGTCTTTGATCATGCCCATCACCCTCACCCGCGCCTCCGCGCTGATCAGCGGCCCCATCGTCGCCCCGCTGTCCCTCCCGAACCCCACCCGCACCTCGCCCGCCCTTCGCAAGAACTCCGCCATGAACCGTTCCCGCGCGCACTCCTCCACGAAAATCCGATTCGGCGCCACGCAGATTTGGCCGCAGTTTCCGAACTTGAGCGCCGCGCAATCCGCCGCCGCCCGCTCCACATCGGCGTCGCCAAACACGATGAACGGCGCGTTCCCGCCCAGCTCCATGCTCAGCCGCTTGATCGATGTGGCGCCATCGGCCATCAGCCTTCGCCCCGTCGCCGAGGACCCGATCACCGTCAGCACCCGCGGGATCGTGCTCCGCGCCAGCGCGCCGGCCGTTTCCTCCGTCGGCCCACACAGGATGCTCACGACGCCCCTCGGGAAACCCACCTCCGCGAGCACCTCGCCCAGGATGTACGCCGAGAGCGGCGAACTCGCCGACGGACGAATGACCAGGCTGCATCCCGCCGCCAGCGCCGGGCCCAGCTTGAACCCGACGTTCAGCAATGGAAAATTCCACGCCAGGAACGCCACGGCCACGCCCGCCGGCTCCGTCACGAGCTGGTGCCGGTGCGTCCCCTCGATATCGCCCAGGATCTCGTCGCTCATGTGCCGCACCTGCTCCGGGTACCACTGCAGGGCATTGACCACCGTCTCGTAGTCCTCGGCGGTCGCATCCCAAGGCTTCCCGGTCTCGTGCATCACGGCGGAACGAAGATCTTCCTCCCGGCGCATCACCGCCTCGCGCAGCCGCAGCATCCACCGCGTCCGTTCCGCGATCGAAAGCCGCGACCAGGCGGCAAAACCCGCCCTGGCGCTCTCGAGCGCGCGCCCCGCGTCACCGCGGCTTGCCCACGCGATCTCTCCGACCCGCTCCTCGGTCGCCGGGCAGGTCACCGGCTGCCTCCTGCCCCCGGACGCATCGCACAGCGCCCCATCTACGTACATCCTGCGGTACCCGAAATCCATGCTAGCCTCCAATCGTCATCACGCCTGCCGATACTTCCCCAATAGCGCCTCATCCACCTCCACGCCAAGCCCAGGCGCCGCCGGGACGTCGACGCGACCGCCCCTCGGCTCGAAGCGCGGGACCACAAGCTCATCGCGCAGCGGGTTTTCGGTCCGGTCCAACTCAAGGATCGGCTCGGCCATCTTCATGCGCCCCGGCGCCACGTCCATGTTCGAGAGCAGCTGCAGCGCCGCGGCAATCGCGATCCCCGTGCCCCACGAGTGCGGCGCGACCTCCACCCCGAACGCCTCCGCCATCGCCGCGATCTTCTTCACCTCGGTCAGCCCTCCCGCCGCGCACAGGTCCGGCTGCGCCACATCCACCGAGCGATTCCTGAAAAGTTGAAGGAACCCCGACCGGAGATACTCGCACTCGCCCGCCGCGATCGGAATCGTCGTCCGGTCCCGCAGCTCGCGATATCCCTCGTAATCCTCGGGCGACAGCGGTTCCTCGAACCACCCGATCCGGAATGGCTCGATGGCCCGCGCCAGCGCCACCGCCTCCCGCAGATTGTACGCGTGGTTCGCGTCGACCATCAGCTCGACCCCCTCGCCCACCGCCTCGCGCACGGCCCCGACGTTCGCGATGTCCTCCTGCACCGACAGCCCCACCTTCATCTTGATCGCCGAGAATCCCGCGTCCGCGTACCCGCGCGCCTCCCGCGCCAACGCCCCGATCTGCCCCGCCGCCTCCGAAAAGTACATCCCCGTCGCGTACGCCCGCACCGACTCCCGGCGCCGTCCGCCCAGCAGCACCGAGACCGGCAAGCCCAGAAGCCTCCCCCGCACGTCCCACAGCGCCACGTCGATCGCGCTGATCGCCGCCACGAGCACACCGCGCCTGGCGTAATCCACGGAGCGCAGGAACATCCGCTGCCAGAGGTTCTCCCCCTGGAGCGGATCCTCGCCGACCACCAGCGGCGCCAGAAATTCCACGCCCGCCCGCACGACGCCCGCAGGGCCGTAGCCCTCGCCCCACCCCACCACCCCATCCCGCGTGGTCACCTTCACCAAACAGACCGAGCGCGTGTCATAGTGCCATTGGGAGAAATGGAATGTCCGCTGCAGGCGGTGCGCCACCACCATCGCCTCAACCCTGTCGATCCGATCCATCCGCTCCCCGCTCTCCCGCCAGAACGCCCTTCCGGCTATTTGATCCCGTTGGCGTACCCGAGGATCACGCATGCCACGATCAGCACGCCAACGCCCGCCAGCATCAGCCGGAACGGACCCGGCGCTCCCTTCCACTCCCCGGCGCGCGAGGCCCACACGTTGCTGATGACCAGCGCCAGCCCCAGCAACATCGGCCAGCCAATCACCGGCCCCATCTCGCCCATCAGCGCGGCACCCTGCCCGTACACGCCCAGCGCCCCAAACCAGAACAACCCCGCCAGCACCGCCCAGCGATAGGCCTTCGCCGAACCGACCGCCCCAAAGCTCCCCCACGACCTGTTCTTCGCCAGCATGAGCAGCGCGTACCCCGCATTCATGGCATACGCACCCACCAGCACCACCACCCACGCGGCCAGGCTCGAGTTTCGCGTCACCGCCCCGAGCGCCTCGGCCGCCTTCGCCACCGGTTGCGCGCTCGCAAATCCCACGTTCAGCAGGGCCGAGAGCACACCGCTCGCCACCGCGATCCCCAGCCCCACCCGAAACGCCGACCCCGTCCTGATCCCACCGATATCCCCATCCGCCGCACTCAACCGGTCCCGGAGCACGCCGGCCACCGCCGAGATCGCCACCCCCACCAGCATGACCACAACGCCCATGATCACCCACGGAAACGCGGGCCTCGACGCCGCTCCCCCCATCTGAAACAACGGCACCAGCGAACCCATCGACGCCGCAAGCCCCATCACGATCCCGTAGGTGATCGATACCCCCACGCGCCCAACGCTCACACCAAAGAGGATTCCCCCCACGCCCCACAGAAACCCATAGAGCATCCCCCCGACCACCGCCCCCCGCGGCGCCCCCCAGATCGCCCCGGCCAGATCCGGCACCGCCACCAGCGCCCACAGCCACGGCAGCACCACCATCGCCACCGTCACGTGCACCAGCCACCACCCCTCCCAGGCCAGCGGGCGCATGTACTTCATCCCCAGCCCGAACGTCCCCTGAAAGAAACTCGCGAACACCACCAGCAGCAACGGAAACGCCAGATCGCCCATGTGATGACCTCCTTGTATACAGGGTATACCTTACGCGGAACCACGGGCACCTGTCCAGCCGTTTCGCGCACCCGCGCCCGACGCGGGGCTTGCGCGCAGGCGTCCCCTCCGGCTAACCTCGCCGCATCGACCGCCACAGGCCGCAATCACGTGCAGGAGGCGCCCGGTATCTTCCCGGCCGGGGCACCGGGTGATGCGATCCTTCCCCCTCGACGATTTTGCCGACGTTTCCGGCTGGCAACCGTTCGCGTCCGGGCAGGTGAGCGTGGAACTGGGCGCCGGCGGCGATCCGGGGCGCGGTGCCCTGCGCATGTCATTCGATTTTCGTGGCGGCGGCGGTTTTGCCGTGGCCCGAAAGGAGTTCCGCAGGCGCATCCCAGAGCCCTTCGCCTTCTGCTTCAGGATCCGCGGCAGCGCGCCCGCGAACATCTTCGAGTTCAAGCTGATCGATCCATCCGGCAAGAACGTCTGGCGCCATCGCCAGGAGGCCCTCGCCCCGAGTCCCAACTGGCAGGAGTTCCGCCTGCGGCCCAGCCAGATCGAGTTTGCCTGGGGTCCGGCGGGCGGCGGTTCCATCCGCCGGCTCGGCGCCATCGAGTTCGTGATCGCGGCGGGGCCCGGCGGCGCCGGCACGATCTGGATCGAAGACCTCCGCGTCGAGGACCTGACGCCACCACACCCCCCGCTCGCCTCCGCGTCCAGCGAATCCCCCGGCTGTCCCCCCGCCAATGTCCTTCCCCGCGGCGACAGACGGGCCTCGCGCGCCGCCAGATCCGCGTGGAGACCCCGGGCTTCGGATCGCTCGCCGCGCATCCAACTGGATTTCGGCCAGGAACGCGAATACGGCGGGCTCATCATCCACTGGGGCCCGGCCTCCCGGCTCCGGTCTTTTAACGTCCAGGCCTCCGCGGACGCCCGTCGCTGGCGGACCCTGGTGTCCATCCGCCGCTGTCGGGGTGCGCGCACCTTCATCCGCCTGCCGGGAGGGGCATCGCGCTTCATGCGCCTGGCATTCCTACGCCCCGGTACCCAGGGCCCACCCGCCATTCGCCACATCGATGTGCGCCCATTCGATTTCGGTCGCTCGGAGGCCGAATTCCTGCATTCGGTCGCCGCCCTCGACCGCCGCGGGGCGTACCCGAGATACCTGTGCCGGGAACAGAGTTACTGGACCTGCGCCGGGATCCCCGACGGCAGCACCCGTTCGATCATGAGCGAGGAGGGCATGGTTGAACCCGACGTAGGCTCCTTCTCACTCGAGCCTTTCATCTTCGACCGCGGACACCTGCGCGCGTGGGCCGATTGCCGGATTTCCCAGCGCCTCGAACGCGGCTCCCTCCCCATCCCCTCTTCGGTCTGGCGAATCGGCGACCTCGCCCTTCGCGTCACCGCCTTTGCCGAGGGCCCGCCCCATGACGCCGTCGTGCTGGTCCGCTATCGGCTCCAGAGCGGGGCCCGCCGGACTCGGCGCGTGCGACTCTTCGTTGCGGTCCGCCCATTTCAGGTCACTCCCCCCTGGCAGAGCTGGAAACACCTCGGCGGCGTGAGCCACATCCACGACCTGCGCTGGAGCGGAGGCGCGGCATGGGTCAATGCGTCAAAACCCGTCGTGCCACTCGACCCCAATCCCGCGTTCGGGGCCGTGGCATTCCATGGGGGTTGTCTCACCGAGAGCCTCGCATCGGGCCGCATGCCCGACCAAGTGCGCGTCCATGATCCCACGGGCCTGGCATCCGGAGCCTTCGGTTTCGACATCGATCTCAGGGCCGGCCGCCCCGCCGAGGTTCTCTTGGCCGTGCCCTTCGCGCGGTTCAAGCGACCCGACCCGCGACTCGCTGGACGCCTGATCGCCAGATACCGAAACGCCGATCCCTTCGCCAATGCCGTCGGGCAGTGGGAGGCCAAGCTGCCTCGGCTCGGACCCTCCTTGACCGGCGCCGCCCGGGCCGCGTCGGCCGCGTGCCGCACCGCCATCGGGCAGGTTCTCATCAATCGCGACGGCCCCGCCATCCAGCCGGGCCCCCGCCGCTATACGCGCTCGTGGATCCGCGACGGGGCCATCATGTCCGCCGCGCTGCTGCGCGCCGGGTGCGATCGGGAGGTCCGCGATTTCATTCGCTGGTACGCGGCCCACCAGCGCGCCGACGGCTTTGTCCCATGCTGCGTGGATCGCTCCGGGCCCGATTGGCTCGTCGAGCACGACAGCCACGGCCAGCTCGTCTTCGCGATCATGGAGTATTTCCGGTTCACGCGCGACCGCGACTTCCTCGAGTCCCTCTGGCCCGCCGCCGAGAAAGCCTGTCGGATCATCGGCGAATTGCGCGCCCGGCGCCTGGGTCCCGAATTCGACGGCCCAGAGAAGGTGTGCTGCCGCGGCCTCCTGCCCGAGTCGGCGAGTCACGAGGGCTATCTCGCGCACCCCGTCCATTCGTACTGGGACGATTTCTGGGCGATCCGGGGCCTCAAGGACGCGGCCACCATGGCCCGCATCCTCGGCCGCGCCCCGGAGGCCCAGCGCATCGCGGGCCTCTGCGATGCCCTTCGCGCATCCGTCCGCGCCTCCCTTTCGGCCACGATCTCACGGCGGGGCATCGACTACGTTCCGGGCTCCGTCGAGTGGGCCGACTTCGACCCGACCGCCACCGCGAACGCGGTCGCTCTCCTCGATGCCACTGAAGACCTGCCTGCCGCCCCGCTGCGCGGCATGTTCGCACGCTATCTGGCGGACTTCCGCAAGAGGCGCTCTGGCGAGCTGGGCTGGAGCAATTACTCCGCCTACGAGGTCCGCATCATCGGCGCCCTCGCCCGCCTCGGCCAGCGCGACGGAGTCCTGGACCTGCTCCGCTTCTTCCTCTCCGACCGCCGGCCGCGCGCATGGAACCAGTGGCCCGAGATATCGTGGCGCAACCGCAGGAGCCCCGGCCACATCGGCGACGTCCCCCACACCTGGATCGGCGCCGAGTTCATGCTCGCCTTCTACAGCCTGCTCGCCTTCGAATCCGAGACCACCGATAGCCTCGTCGTCGGGGCCGGCATCGACCCCGCCTGGCCCGCCGCGAAAGGCGGCCTCGTTGTCCGCGGCCTGCGCACCTGGCACGGCTCGCTCGACATCGACATGTCGGGCGCCCGGGATGGCTCACTCCGCGTTCTCCTCACGGGTGACTTCTCGATGCCCGGCGGCGGCATCAACCTCCACCTTCCTCTCCGGCAGCCCGCGGCCACCGCCCGAGTCAATGGCCGCTCCACCGCCCCGGAACCGGGCGGCTTCAACCTGAGACTCGGCGAGTTTCCCGCGGAGATCCTGGTGTCCCCTTACCCCTGATCCCATACTGCATCCCAAAATCCGATATGAGCCAACCCGCCGCCCACCACCCCTTTCCCCGGGCGATATGCCCCGGCGGCCTGTTCTCAAACGGTCGCTTCCACCTCGCGGTCTCGGCGACCGGCACCGGCCAGGCCAAGCGGGATTGGATCGCCCTCAATCGTTGGGCCGCCGATCCCGTCGAAGATGCGCACGGATTCTTCATCTACCTCCAGGATTTGGAATCCGGCGAGACGTGGTCCGTCGGCGCCACGCCCGCCGGAGAGACGGGATCACAGTACGAGGCCACGTCGCGGGATGGCGCCTTCACGATATCCCACGAGAATCGCGGGATCGCCGCGACACTCGAGATCACTGTATCGCCCTCCGACGATGTCGAGGTCCGCCGCCTCCGCCTTCGCGATACCCGCGGTCGGCCCAGGCGCATAGCCGTCATCTCATACATCGAAGTCGCCCTCAACCATCCCGCCGGCGATGCCGCCCACCCCGCATTCTCGAAACTTTTCGTGCAGACGGAGACCCTGCCGGAGCGGTGCCTCCTCCTGGCGAGGCGCCGCCCACGCGCCAATCACGAGACCTGGTCGTGCATGTTCCACGCCATCGTCGGCGCCAGAGAGATCTCGTGGGAGACCGACCGCCTCAGGTTTCTCGGCCGCGGACGGGGACCCGACCGACCAGTCGCCCTACTATCCGGCGCGCAGCTGTCGGGCACCGTCGGCAATGTCCTTGACCCCGTTCTCGCCCTGCGCGCCGACCTTCGCATCAGCGCCGGCCAAACCGCAGAGATCTCGTTTCTCCAAGGCGCCGCCGATGATCGAGCCGCCGCCATGGACGTCGCCCAACGCCTTGCCAGCGCCGAATCTATCCGGGCCCTCTTCGCAGCGGCGGCGGCGGCCGAGCGCGCGCTGCTGGAACGTTCCTCGGTTTCGCCCGGGGACAGCGCCGTATTCCAGGCCCTTGGCGTCGCCATCCTGCGCGGCGATCGCGCTCTCCGCGCGAAACCCGGCGGCCTCCACCCAGACGCCGACATCAGGGCCACGGTCGCGAAATTGGGCATTCCGGACGATCGGCCTCTGGTGCTGTCGACCGCCGGCTGGTCCCACCCCATCACCGCGACGATCTTGCAGGCCAGGGCACACTGGGCCGCCAGGGGCCTTCACGTGAATCTCGCCATCGTTTCCGATGTCCCCATCGGCCGTCCCGCCGATCTTGATGATCGCGTGTTCCTGCTCGCGCGCGCCGGCACCCCCGCGGGGGAAATCGCCGCGCTCGCGGCGACGGCGCACTGGGTCGCGACGGACGGGGTGCCCGACATCGTGCAGCCGCAATGCGCCCCGCCCCCATTGTCCGCCCCGCGCGCCGCGCCCGCGCCACCCAAATCGGACGGCCCCCTCGAGTTCTGGAATGGGTTCGGCGGATTTTCCTCGGACGGCGCGGAGTATGTCATCCGGATGCCTTTTCGTGATGGCGGGTCCGTCCTCCCCCCGCTCCCGTGGATCAATGTCGTCGCCAACGAGCACTGCGGCTTCCTGATCAGCGAGAGTGGCGCCGGCTACACGTGGTGCCGCAACAGCCAGGGAAACCGCCTGACGCCGTGGGGCAACGACCCCGTCTCGGATCCCCACGGCGAGGCCCTCTACATCCGCGACGAAGCGGATGGCTCATTCTGGTCGCCGACACCCGGCCCGGCGCCCGCCCCCTGTCATTACGAGGCGCGGCACGGTTTCGGGTACTCCGTCATTTCTTGCGAGCACCGGGATCTCTTGT
>JADLBR010000164.1 GCA_020847615.1 Verrucomicrobiia bacterium | reverse complement strand
GCGCGCTCCCAAACACCATTTTTCGAAATCACAAACTGTTGGCCGCGTTTCCAGTGCCGAAAACCGATCGGGGACCCATATTTCAGAGCGCGGTTTTCCTTTGAGCCTGCATATTTCGCGCATGCGCGGGAAATATGCAGGCTAACCCTAGGAGGCTGTCGGACTTTGTCCGGCAGCCTCCTCTGGCAAAACCGCCTTCTATTTGCGAGCAAGATCCCGTGCCCCGCAGACGGGGCACCGCCGGGGTAGAAAATGTAGCCGAGGCCGTGAGGCCTTGGCGGCCAAACGCTCACGCGTTCGGCTACGGGGGACGCTCCGGCTATTTTAAAGTCAGCGATGTCGTGTCTGATTCTGGCACGCGCGCCGGGAGGGCCCGCGGCCGCGCGGGCCGGGTTGGCCAAGGCGTCAGGCACGCCGGTGGGATGCGGACGCCGGGGCCGGCGTCCCTCCCAAACTGCAACCGGAACGCACCCCCGCGTGGAGGCGGGATGCGGCGCAAAACCAAGAGGGCGGAGCCATCCTCGGCCCCGCCCTGATCGGGATCCCTTCTCCGGAATCAGCTGACCTTGACGTCGATCGAGCGGGGCTTGGCCTCCTCGCTCTTCGGCAGGGTCACGATCAGCAACCCGTCCTTGAACGAGGCATTCACTTTCCCCGAATCGGCGTCCTCCGGCACCGTGAAGGAGCGGACGAAGCTGCCGTGGCTCCGCTCGATCCTGCGGTAGCGACGGCCCTTCTCCTCCTTCTCGGCGCGGCGCTCGCCGGTGATCACCAGCACGCCATTCTCGACGGTCACTTTCACGTCCTCCTTCTTCACCTCGGGGAGATCGGCCTTGATCGTGTACGCCTTGTCATCCTCCAAGATGTCCACGGAGGGCGCCCAGTCCGCCGAGAGGAGCCACTCGTCCCGCTGGCCCGAGCGCGCCGTCGGCGGACGGTTCATCGCGGTCGCCAGCTGGTTCGAGAAGTTCTCCAACTCCCGGAAGGGATCCCATTGCGTCAATGCTCTCATGCGAACACCTCCTTTCCATTCCCGGGTGAGAGGCTCTCTCGCGGCCCTGCTCCCACCCGCTCTTTCTGGGAGGGCCGACCCACATGTATCGCAGCAACCGCCATGCCATGCCACGGCGCAGGAGCGATCCACCTAAGTGTGCGATCTCAAGGCAGATCCGAACTCGCGTCCCGTTCGGAAGTGGGGCGGACGAGGGATCGTGTCACTGCCATGGCACGGCGGTGGGTCAAGATGGCGCTCGGTGCCCTGGTCCGGACGCATGCCGGGTGGCTGGCAGCGAATTTTCGAGCTAGACAGGACGCGATATGGTATGAGCGCTCCATGGCATCCAGATCGCGGCGCGGCGGGGGAGGCCGCCGGCGGAAGAAGGGCGGGGTGTTCGCGCGCGTTGCGGCCATCGCGCTGCTGGCGGCCATCGCCGCCATCGCGTGGCTTGCGCTCCGGTCGCAGGAGCCGCCCTCGGTCGAGGATCAGGTCATGGAGATGATTCGGGAAAATCCCGCGGCCGAAGTGTTGGCCCCCGCGCCCGGCGGCGCCGCATCGGAAGCGAGCCCCGAGGTCTTCCGGATCGACGAGCCCCGGCCCGGGTCCAAGAAGTCCAAGCGCTAGAAAGCAAAACCGCCCGATATCCAAATAGTTACACTGGAGCGGCCGTGGGTGTGGCAGCGCTCCTGAGCAAGCGTCTGGAAGCGCGAAGCTCTTCCGTAATTCCTTTTGTTCTCAGATATAAGGCGGTTTTGACAGAGGAATCTGTCGGACTTTGTCCGACAGATTCCTAGCTCGCGCGCCGCATCTGTTCCACGGGCGCCGCGGGGATCACGGGAAAATGCAGACCGGAGAGCACGGGCCCCATCGGCAGGGGTGCGGTGTGCTCTCGGCTGGCCACGCCGTCGGACGTCGCCGCGTCCGTCGTCGCCAGCAGTCGGGTCGTCGGCTTCGCCGTCGTGACCTCGACCACCTCTTCCACGATGAACTTTGCCGGCACCTGGCCCAGCCGGATCTCGTCGCCTGTCTGCAGGATCGCGTCCTTGATGCGGTGCCCCGCCAGGTAGGTCCCGTTGGCCGAATCCAGGTCGTGGATCATCACGCCGAAGTCATGCCGTTCCACCCGCGCGTGCTCTCTCGAGACCGACGGTTCCAGGATCATGAGATCGTTGCCCTTCGCCCGCCCGATCGTGATCGCCGGCTTGTCCAAGCGATACACGTACTCCTGCCGGTGCAGCCAGAACTTCAGCCCGGGCAGCGACGCGCGCACCAGCCGCCTTTTCGGGGACGGGTTCGCGCCGGACGCCGCCACCTCGTCTTGATAGCGGGCCGCATCCAGCAGCAGCTCGACGTACGACATCTGGATCGTCCGGAACCGCGTCCCCTCGTCCAGCGTGAACGCCGTCGGCGGATCCGGGAGATTGATCATGTCGATGGCGGCCTGCACGCCCCGCCGCCCGCCAAACACCGCGTCCACGACCTCGCCGTTCAGCAGGAATATCTTCCCGTCGCCCCCATTATTAAAAATGTGCAGCACGCCCGTCTTGCGGCCCAGCGCGAACGCCTGGATCTGGTCCGCCACCGCCAGCGCAGACCCCATGCGTATGGTGCCCAGATCGGCCATCTCAGGTTCCGCGCTCATCCTACAACCCGTACCGTATAATCTACCTCGCCCCGGACCGAGCGTAAAGTTTCTGCCCAAACCTCATGGCACAAATCGGCCCGTCCAACTTGCCGGAATGTGTAACACGCTCCCATCGAATATGTTAAGGTGATTTGAAAGATTGGCGCGGCATGGACAACCGATTTCGCGATGCATGGAAATGCGTGTTAATGGTCTGTTAATCAGGCAGTTCTGGATGACATGATGGGCGTGCGGCGCCTGCCCTCGGCGGCGGGGGAGGTCACCGTCGGGCGCGGTCCACAAAAATGATAAAGTTTTCCGGGGGCAATGGGCCGGTGGACGTGGGATGGTTTGGCGAGGCTCCGGGGCAGATTTTAGAGCAGCCGACTTGAAGGTTGGGGCCATTCGCGCAGAATCGGGGGGACCGGCAGGGATCGATCGGGTTCTGACCGAGGGGTCTCGCGGGCCGGGCGCAAGGCAACGTGCAACTGACAAACCTGACGCGCGCCAATGAGATCGGCGCCAACAGCTACCTCATCGAATGGGACGGGATCAATTTCGTCCTGGATGCCGGGCTGCACCCGCGTCTCGATGGCCCGGAGGCGCTGCCGGACGCATCGCTGCTGCCGCCCGGGGGGGTGGACGCATTCCTGATCAGCCACGCGCATTTGGACCACATCGGCTCGCTGCCGGTGCTCATGCGGGGCCAGCCGGACGCGCATGTCCTGATGACCGAGCCGACGGGGTTGCTGGCCGATCCCCTGCTGCACAATGCGGCCACCGTGATGCACCGGCGCGCGGAGGAGGGCAAGGACGCCAGGGTGCGGCTTTTCGGCCACGGCGAGGTCTCGCAGTCCGTCAAGCGCTGGCGGTCGTGTCCCCTGGAGCGCGAGCGACCGCTGGGCGACCTGCGCTTCCAGTTCTTTGCATCGGGCCACATCTTGGGAGGTGCCGGCGTCCTGATCGAGGGAGGCGGCTCGAGCCTGTTCTATACCGGGGACGTCAACTTCCGCGACCAGACGCTCTCCCGCAAGGCTGCCTTTCCCCGCGACCGCGTCGACGCGCTGATCGTGGAGACGACGCGGGGGGCGACGCCCGCGACGCCGGGTTTCTCGCGCAAGGCCGAGCTGGCGCGGCTGGCCGAGCGAATCCGCGCCGTCTTCGCGCGCAAGGGGGCGGTGCTCATGCCCGCCTTTGCGCTGGGCAAGACGCAGGAGGCCATTTCCTCGATCCACGCCATGATCCGGCGGGGCGAGATACCGGAGTGTCCCATCTACATCGGCGGGCTCAGCTGGCGCCTCACCGCCCTGCACGATGGGCTGGCCGATGAATATCCGCGCGATCTGCCCAAGCTGCGCATGATCGAGCACATCGGGCCGCGGCTTCTCACCGGCCGCGAATTCGGCGCCCACCGGCCCCAGCCCGGCGCGATCTACCTGCTGTCCTCCGGCATGATGATCGATCGCACGCTCTCCAACCTGCTCGCCCAGCGCCTCCTCGCCGAGGAGAGGCACGCCATCTTTTTCATCGGCTACTGCGATCCGTCGTCGCCGGCCGGTCGGCTCCGCGTCGCCCACGCCGAGGGCGCGCGGGTCGAGCTCGACGCGCGGCTCGGGCCCCAGCCCATCCGGTGCGAGATCGATCACTTCGACCTGACCGCGCACGCGTTCCGCGAGGACATCCTCGAGTACATCCTGTCGGTCGATCCGCGCCACGCGGTGCTCGTGCACGGCGATCCGCCCGCGCTGGAGTGGTTCCGCGCCACGCTGGCCGAGCGCCGGCCCGGCATGCGGATCACGATCCCCGAGCCGGGGGTCCGGGTGGAACTCTAGCTCGAAAATTTCCGTAGCCGAACGCCCGAGGCGCAGGGCCGCATTTTCGACGCCGGCAGCCGGGGGTCCGGGGCACGGGATCGAGCTGGTTATGCGGATGCCGCGCGAAGGCGGCACTACGAGCCCAAAGACGCGGGAGCGTTCGTAGTGCTGCCTTCAGGCAGCCCCGGTCCACCCGCAGTGCTACTGGCAGGGCTGGCGTGAAAATAGCCGCAGCGCATCCCGTAGCCGAACGCGTGCGCGTTTGGCCGCCAAGCGGCCGAGCCGATCGGCTACACTTTTTGCGTCGGTGTTGCCCCGGACACGCGCCGGGCATGATGTCTTCTCAAATCGCGCGGGCGTGCTACACACGAACTCGCATGAAGCTCAACACGGAGCCCGATATACGGATCGGCGTCATCGGGGCCGGCGCCAACACGCGCGAGAAGCACATCCCGAAGCTCGTGGAGCTGGACGGGGTCGAGGTGCTGGGCGTGGCCAACCGCTCGCACCAGTCATCCGAGCGGGTTGCGCAGCAGTTCGGGCTCCCGAAGGTGTACGTGGATTGGCACGAGGTGATCGAGGACAAGGACGTCAACGCGGTGGTCATTGGCACCTGGCCCAACCTGCACGCCCCCGCGACGATCGCGGCGCTTGCGGCCGGAAAGCATGTCCTGACCGAGGCGCGCATGGCGATGAACGCCTCCGAGGCCCACGCGATGTTTGAGACGTCGCAGGACAACCCCGACCTGGTCGCGCAGGT
>JADLBR010000163.1 GCA_020847615.1 Verrucomicrobiia bacterium | reverse complement strand
ACCCACCCGTGACCCTCGCCCTCGGCCGCCAGTGGCTCGCCGTGCAGCGCCCCCTCGATGCCCAGCCATCCCCCCGCGATCGACAGCGCGGCGAGAACGATCAGCGGCACCACCATGACCGCGGGCGATTCGTGGGCCTCCCGCGCCCGGCGCTCGCGCCCCGTGCCCCAGAAGGCGACCAGCGCCACGCGGGCCATGTAGAATGCCGTCAGCGAGGCCGTCAGCAGGCCGAGCCAGAACAGCGGGCTTCCGGCCTCGTGCGCCGCCGCGAGAATCGCCTCCTTGCTGAAGAACCCGCTCAGGCCCGGACAGCCCGCCAGTGCCAGCGCCCCGGCCAGGAACGTCCAGAAGGTCACGGGCATCGATGACCGGAGGCCACCCATCTTCCAGATGTCCTGCTCGTGGTGCAGCGCGTGGATCACGCTGCCCGCCGCCAGGAAGAGCAGCGCCTTGAAAAAGGCGTGCGTGCACAGGTGGAACATCGCCGCGGACGGGGCCGCCAGCCCCACCGCCATGACCATGTACCCCAGCTGCGAGACCGTCGAATAGGCCAGCACGCGCTTGATGTCGTCCTGCCTCACCGCGATCAGGGCCGCGATCAGCGCCGTGGCCCCGCCGGTCCACGCGATCAGATCCAGGGCCGGAAGCGACATCTCGATCAGGAAGAACACCCGGCAGAGGAAATACACGCCGGCGGCGACCATCGTGGCCGCATGGATGAGCGCCGACACGGGCGTCGGGCCCTCCATCGCGTCGGGCAACCACACGTGCAGCGGCACCTGGGCCGACTTGCCGACCGCGCCGCAGAAGAGCCCCGCCGCCATCAGGAACACCGCCGCCCATGGGGCCGTATCCAGAGCCCCCGCCTCGATCTTCTCGCGCAGGGGCGCGAAGCCCAGTTGGCCGAGGGTCCCCCACACCGCCAGGATGCCAAGCAGAAACCCGAAATCCCCGATCCGGTTCACCACGAACGCCTTGGTGGCCGCGGCCGCGGCGCTCGGGCGCTCGAACCAGAAACCGATCAGCAGATAGGAGCTCACCCCCACGAGTTCCCAGAACATGAATGTCATGACGAGGTTGTCGGAAACCACGATGCCCGTCATCGAGAACATGAACAGCGAAAGGCCCCCGAAGAACCGGCTCCGCCCCGGATCGTCGGACATGTAGCCGAGCGAGAACACGTGGATCAGAAAACCGACCCCCGTGACCACCAGGAGCATCACGGATGCCAGGGGGTCCAGCAGCATCCCGACCGGCACGACCCAATCCCCCGCGCGCAGCCAGGCCAGTGCCTCGGGAGCCCCGGCCCCGCTCGCGATGCCCCACACGGCAACGGCGAAGCACGCCGCGGCCGAGGCCACGGAGACCGCCGCGCTCGCGGCCCGATACGGTCGCAGCGCCGCCGCGATCAGCATCGCGCTGCCCAAGGGCAACAGCAACAACAGCCACCAGAATCCGCAGGGCATTCCGTCTCCTAAAACCGCAATGTGTTCAGCTCGTCCAGGCGCGTCGTTCGCCGGGCGCGGAACAGCGCCACGATCAGCGCCAGCCCGACCGCCACCTCGGCCGCCGCCACCGTGATGATGAAAAACACGAACACCTGGCCGTCGGCCCGCCCGAGGAACCTCGAGAAGGCGACCATCGCCAAAATCCCCGCGGCGAGCATCAGCTCGAGGCACATGTAGACCACGATGATGTTTCGCCGCACGATGACGCCCGCCAGGCCGATCAGGAACAGCGCGCCGCTCACCGCCAGATAGTGGATCAGCCCGGGGCTCATGGCCGTCCCTCCTGATCTCCGGCCCCGCCCGGACGACACAGCAGGACCGCCCCCACCATGGCCACCAGGAGCAGGACGCCGGTGATCTCCAGCGGCAACACGTAGTCGGTGAACAGCAGCCTTCCGATATGCTGGACCTCGTCGGGAGGCGCGGGCGGAGGTCCGCCCCCGCCCGAAAGGGGCGCCATAGCGCGCCAACCGGCCAGCGCCAGGGGCCCGCACACCGCGAGGCCGGCCAACAGCGCCACGCCACCCCGCCGCCGCATCGCCTCCGCCTTTAGGTCCATCAGCATGACGATGAACAGGAACAGGACGATCACGGCGCCGGCGTACACCAGGACTTGGATCGCCGCGATGAAATAGGCCCTCATCTGGACCATCAGCCCGGCCCCAAAAATCATGCTGCAGGCGAGCGATAGGGCGCACGTCACGGGGCTGCGGCCCGCCACGACCATCAGCGCGGAGGCCACCGCCCCGGCCGCGAGGGTCCAGAACACCGCCCACTCGAGAAACGTTTCGCCCAAAATCAATCTCCTGGATGCCGATCGCCCATCGCTATTTTGCGGCCCATTTTTTGATGGGCCGCGGCATGACGCCGCCCAGCTCGTAGAGGCGGGCCTTGTCGTGCACCATCTGGGCGCGGCTCAGCCCGGTCACCGCATAATCCTTCAGGAGGAAGATCGCCTCCTCGGGGCAGACTTCCTCGCACATCCCGCAGTAGATGCACCGGATCATGTCGATGGAAAACTCTTTCGGCGCCTTCTCGATCTTGGCGTTTGGGGCATCCGGGGGGATCTCGCCGGGCACGATCCGTATGGCTCGTGGCGGGCATATGAATTCGCAGAGCTGGCAGGACACGCACTTCTCGCGCCCGTCCTCGTCCTTGACCAGCGTCGGGGCGCCGCGATAACCGGGCGGCACCTCCCACTTTTCCTCGGGATCGAACATCGTCACGCGCTTCGAGCGCCGCCCCAAGACCAGCGCGCCCAGAGTCCCGGAAAATCGCCGCAGCGTGACGGCGAGTCCCCCCATGACCGCCGGGAGATACAGGCGCTCGTGCCAGCTCAGGTTGGGTCTCGGGACCGTCATGGGCGATCCTTCTTAAACGGAACACGCCCTGCGGGCAATGCGATTGTCGGGCCGCGGTGGCCGCCCGGCGCGGCCATCATCGGCGTTTTTTGCGACCGTGGCCGGCCCGCGCCTTTCCGGGGGCATCCGCGCCGGCGGGGTCCTGATCGGCCGGTTCCTCCTCGGGCAAAACGACCTCTTCGTTGTCGTCGGACAGCAGGCCCGGGAACAGGTTGTCGTGCTTCAGCAGGTGGCTCAGGTATTCGAAGCACTGGTATGCCGCGCCCCGCTCGCCATCGGCGCCCAGGCTGCCTTCGCCTTCGGTCCCCTGGCCGGCGAGCTGGACGGAGCAGCGCCAGGTGGCCCCCTCCCGCGCCACAAAGACGCGGCCAAGTT
>JADLBR010000162.1 GCA_020847615.1 Verrucomicrobiia bacterium | reverse complement strand
CTCGTTCCGCGCCAGCAGCGCCCCGTACGCGGCCGCGGCCCGGGCGACCGCGGGGTGAGCGGCGCGCAGCGCGCCGGGGGCCAGCAGGTCCCGCAGCCGCGCGGCCCACGCCGCGGGATCCCTGAAATCGGGCACGAGCAGCGCCTCGTCCGCGACGACCTCCGGGATGCCGCCGACGCGGCTGGCCAGCACGGGGATGCCCCGCAGCGCGGCCTCGGCGTTGACGCGGCCAAAGGGCTCGGCCCACTGCGAGGGAACCAGCACCAGTTTCGCGAGGGCGTAGGTCGCGGGGGTCGGCAGCTGGCCCACCGGCACCAGGTTCCTGACGACCTTCTTGTCGATGCGGCTCTGGAGGAACGGGGTCAACACCTTGAACCCGCACAGCAGGAAGATCTCCTCCGGGAAGGCCTTGGCCAACTCCAGGACGATGCCGACGCCTTTCTTGTTGGTCGTCGCGACCGTGACGATGCAGCGGGACATGCCGCTCCGCCGCGTCTCCCAGGGTCGCGGCGGATCCACCTCGGGGTACAGGACCTCGGCCTCGCGCCCAAAGCCGGCCGCGATGACCGCGGCCATGAAACGGGAGTTCGCGATGACGCGCTCGGCGCCCCCGACCAACTCGGCGGTCGCGCGGGCGCGCGACCCATCCAGCGCGGCGGCGGCCCGGGTCGCCGCCCCCAGATCGTCCGCCTCCGTCGCTTACCCATCATCGTCCACCAATTCCTCGGTGCTGCGGATGAAGTACCAATACGGCAGGGCCTGGGCCCGCGCCGCCTCCGCAGCCGGCGGTGCCCATTCCTGCTGGACGAAGAGGCGGCGCGGGCGGAGCTCGCGGATGACCGCGGGCAATTCGTCGGCCGAGGACAGCCATCGCACCTCAACCCCACCCACCGAGAGGAGCTTCCGCTCGGGTCCCTGGCACAATCCCACGACCCGCCGACCGAGGGCCGCCAGCCGCTGCGCCAATCGCATGAAACTGCGGGTGCCACCGCCGCGCTCCGGATACAGGGCGTCGGAAACCAGCAGCACGTCGATCGCCCCCGGCCCCGCCCCGCAGGCCCTCGCGCGCGCCTCCGCGGGTCGCATCCCAAAACACCGGCTCACCCCCAGCGCAGCGCCGCGCCATAGGCGCACCCGCGCCGCGGGCCTCATCGCCCGCGAGAGTCGCCGCCATGGCAGCAACCCGCACGTCCCCGCCGCCGCCCGCGCGATCACGTCTCGAATGCCCACGATGCCCGTTCCCCGGGGAGGCTGCCGGACAAAGTCCGACGGCCTCCTAGCGGAGCGCCTCCTCGTAAATCGATTCCAGCACATCGATCTGCCGCTCGTAGGAAAATTCCTCGAGTATCCGCGCGGCCGCCGCCGCCGACAGCCCACGATAGCGCGAGGGGTCGCGCGCCACCGACAGCAGCGACTCGGCCAGGCCATCGGCGTCGCCCGGGGGGACGAGGACGCCCTCGATCCCGTCGCGCATCGCCTCGGGAATGCCCGCGTGGGCCGTGGACGCGCAGACCAGCCCCGTGGCCATCGCCTCCAGCAGGGAGTTGGGTATCCCCTCGATGTCATTGTCGCTCGCGGCCGCGCTCGGGTGCAGGAAGAAATGCCCCTGCTCGTAGAGCCGGCGGAGGTCCTCGCGGTTGAGGAAACCCACGAAGAACACGCGGCGGCTGAGCCCGAGCCGCCATGCCTCGCCCTGGAGTTCGGCCAACTGCGGCCCGTCGCCCGCCACCGTCAGCGTCGCCTTCGGGAAAGCCCCGGCGAATTTCGCGAACGCCCGGATCGATGTCAGCACGCCCTTCTTGGGCAACAGCCGGCACGCCTGCACGAGATTCCACGCGCCGTCCTCGGGGGGAACCGGCCTCTGGACCTCGCGGAAGAAACCCAGCCGGATGTGGGTCCGGTTGAGCCGGATCTTCTCGCGCGGGCACCCCAGCTCGACGAGCTGATCGATGAAATGCTCGCAGCGGACCAGCAGCAACCGCGCCCCGGCGAACACCTTCGGCAGCCACGCGATGTCGTTGGGCCGCCGCACGTACACCCCCAGGTCCGCCCCGTGGAACGACACCACGATCGGCCCGCCCCAGTGATCGAAGAGCGGCGCCAGCCGCGTCGCCTCGTGCCCGAAATAGATGTGCAGCAGGCCCGTCTCCAGTTCCCGGAGCTGCCCCACCAGGGCGGGGATGGCCCCGCGATACACCATCTGCGGCTCGCCCTTCGCGTACTTGAGCCAGCCGCGCCTCCACCATGGCAGTCGCCCGCCGCGCACCAGGTGCACCGCGTCGAACGGAAAGAGCTCCGCGTTCTGCCGCTCCCGCGTCAGCACCACGCTGCGGAACCGCCGCAGGCCGGTGACCTGGTTATACACGTGCCACATCTCCGGCTTGAGGAAAGTGCCGATGAAGCTGGTGACTGTTGGCCGGGGCTGGTCCATGGGGCTGCCGCTCCGGCCTCACGCCGGAACGCGATAGCATGGGTGCCCGCAGCGCGGGTTGTCAAACCCGCTTGGCAAGTGGCTTCCTCGGGGTCATAGTGATACATCAGGCTCTCGCCCTTCGGGCGGTCGCCGCACCCCGGAAGGGTGACAGAGTGGTCGAATGTGCACGCCTGGAAAGCGTGTGTCCTCACAAGGGACCGCGGGTTCGAATCCCGCCCCTTCCGCCATCCTCGCGCCGGCCCGGACCACCAGTGCCGAACATGTAGCCGAAGCCGTGAGGCTTTGGCGGCCAAACGCTTACGCGTTCGGCTACGCGAAGCGGTGCGGCAATGTTCAGGTCAGTCCTTGGCGAGGATCCAGAGCGTCTTGGCAGCCTCTTCGGGCGGGACGTCTGGCGGCGGAGGTTCCGCGTGCATATCCGCTCCTCGGCGGGTCGCCTTCAGGGCGTACCGGGCGGCGGCGCGCAGATCCGCCTCGTCCATCGTGCCGCAATTGGTGGCGAGCAACAGGCGGCCCCGGGTGCCGACCAGGCGCAGCGCCGCGAGCGCCAGATCGGCCATGTCCCGCTCGACCCGGAAGGCCCTGCCGCCCTCGCCCCGCGAAAAAGTCGGCGGGTCGACGATGACGCAATCATAGCGCTCGTCCCGCCTTTCCATGCGCGGCAGGAGCCGCAGCGCATCCGCCGCGATGAAGGCGTGCGCGCCGGGGTCGAGCCCATTTGCCGAAAAATTGCCGCGCCCGCGCTCCAGGGATTTTCGCGAGAGGTCGACGCTGGTCGCATGCCCGCCGCCCAAGGCCGCGGCCACCGAAAACGAGCACGTGTACGCGAAGAGGTTCAGCGTCTTGGCGGGTCGCCACTGCCGCACCAGCGCCCGATTTCCCCGCTGGTCGGGGAACAGCCCCACCGAGTAGCCCCCCGCGAAGTCGATCAAGAACCGCATTCCCCGCTCGGTGGCCACCCCCTCCGCCGGCATCGCGGCGTCGCCCTGAAAGAGCGTCGGCGACGACCGCGCCTCCGCCCGCCGGGGCAGCTCCCGCTCAAAGATCCGGTCGAGGGCCAGGCCCGCGCCCTTCGCCCAGGCCCCGAGCCCGGCGCGCATCGCATCCCGGAACGCCGCGTCGCGCCACGAGACCAGAAAGTCCCGGCCGAACCGCTCCGCCCAGCCGCCCACCGACGAGCAGACCCGGTGCGCGTCGGTGCCCTCGGCATCAAACGAAGCGAGGATCTCCGGGGAGACCCATTCCGGAGTGCGATCGCGCATGCCGGATCATCGCGCGCGCGGGGAGGGGACGCAAGTATCCCGCGCCCCGCCTATGGGGCACCACCGGGGTAGAAAATGTAGCCGAAGCCGTGAGGCTTTGGCGCCCAAACGCTTACGCGTTCGGCTACGGGAAGCGATGTGGCAATTTTCGAGCCAGGGATGCGCCCTACTGGGCCTACGCCAGCACGATCCCCACGGGGCAATGGTCGGATCCCATCACCTCCGGCAGGATGAACGCGTCCTTGAGCCGCGGGCGCAGCGCCTCCGTGATGACCCAATAGTCGATGCGCCACCCGATGTTCCGCTCGCGGGCGCGATTCATGTAGCTCCACCACGTGTAGCGTCCGCCCTCCGCGCAGAACTCGCGGAACGTGTCCACGAATCCCGCCCCGAGTATCCGCCCGAACCCCTCGCGCTCCTCGTCCGTGAAACCCGCGTTGCGCGCGTTGGATCTCGGATTCGCCAGGTCGATCTCCTTGTGCGCCACGTTCAGGTCACCGCAGAACGCCACCGGCTTCTCGCGCGCCAGCCGCCCCAGGAATTTCAGGAACTCCTCGTCCCACCTCTGGCGATAGGCCAGGCGCGTCAGCCCGCGCTGCGAGTTGGGCGTGTACACGTTGCACAGGATGTAGTCGTCGAACTCCGCGGTGATCAGGCGCCCCTCGGCATCGTGCTCCGCCCTGCCCATGCCCGCGCGCACCGAGAGGGGCTCCACCTTGCTGAATATCGCCGTGCCCGAATACCCCTTCCGCTCTCGCGCCGTGTTCCAGTGCACGTGCCGGTACTGCGGGAGCAGCAGCTCCACATCGCCCGGCTCCGCCCGCGTCTCCTGCAGGCACAGGATGTCCGGGTCGTGCGCCGCCACGAAATCCAGGAACCCCTTGCCCAGCACCGACCGAAGGCCGTTGACATTCCACGACACGAGCTTGAGCGGGCGGCGGCGCGAGGTCTTCTGCACCCCGGCATTGTCGCGGGGCGCCGGCTCTTGGCGATATAAATTTTTCTAATGAGGTGTTTACCCTATTTGCAAAGGCCGGGGGGCGTGGCAAAAGACCGAAGGCATTAAAACGCATCGCCCCCGGGGGCGATGCCGGGAGGTCCCACATGGTCAAGATGACGGACATTGCGGCGAAGGCGGGCGTCTCGCAGGCAACGGTCTCGCTGGTGCTCAACAACCGGACCGACGGGGTTCGGATCAGCGAGGCCACGCGGCAACGCGTGATCGCCGCGGCGCGCGACCTCGGCTACCAGCGCAACGAGGTGGCCCGCGCGATGGTGACCGGCAAGACGCGGGTGATCGGTTTCGCCGCGGGGCGCCACGACTGCGAGGAGAGCTTCCGCGCGCTGGCCGGCGTGACCGAGGGGGCCTTCGAGGGGGAATACAGCGTCAAGATCTTCCCGGTAGAGAGCGTCCGCCCCGACTATGACCTGGGCCGGGCCTGCGTCGAGCAGCGGCTGGCGGGCCTCGTGGCGCAAGATCTGCCGGACCGGCTGACGGCGGCGGTCAAAGCCAACCTGGATCGATTTCGGATCCCGATGGTGACGATGGGCGGCTCGGGCGATGCCGGCGGCATCCTGCACGTGCTGGCGGACGAGGTCCTGGGTGCCGCGGAGGCGCTGGAGCACCTCAAGAAGCACGGCCACAGCCGAATCGGCTGGGTTGAGGGGGGCCCGCAGGCGAGTTGCCTGGCCTCGGGTCGCGAGCAGATCTTCCGCGACGCGGCCGCGCGAGCGGGCGTCGCAATCGACGAGACGCTCATGGTCAAGGGCGGCGCCGAAATGGGCGACACCGAGGGCGCCGCGAAGAAACTCTTCGGGTCGGGCGCACCCCCCACGGCCATCCTGTGCTGCTGCGACCGCTCGGCGCTGGTGGCGATCCGCGCCGCCAGGCAGTGTGGCCTCAAGGTGCCCGGGGATATCTCCGTGGTGGGCTTTGGCGGAATGACGTTCTGCGACCTGAGCGATCCTCCCCTGAGTTCCGTCGCGATCCCCTACTGGCGCCTGGGCCGCCGCGCGGCCGCCGAGATCATCGAACTCAGCGAGAAGCGCGACGGAAACGGCTCGGGCCCGGCCCGGGAGATCACGCTGCCAACGGGTTTCGTGGACCGCGCCTCAACCGGCCCCGCACGGGGCTGAGACCCCGGGCGTCCGGTAACGGATCCTGGCGCCGTCCCGGGAGGACACCGGGCAAAATCCTACAGCCTCGTAGTGTCTCAGATGATTCTGAAAGGTGCATTCCGGCTGCAGTTTTTGGGGGGGCGCCGGCCCCGGCGTCCCCGTCCCACCGGCGCGCCTGACGCCTTGGCCGACCCGGCCCGCGAGGCCGCGGGCCCTCCCGGCGAGCGTGCCAGAATCAAACGAAAAACCTCTGGGTGACGGGTTCGCCCCTCACCGCATCCGGATCGCCAGAAAGATCGTGGCCCCCTGGCGCCAGACGCGCAGGAGCACCCGGTGACCGGTGATCGCCTCGGCGGCCCGCTGGGCGTCGTCGATGCTGGCGACGGGCGATTCGCCGATCTCGACGATCACGTCGCCCTCGGCGAGTCCCCCGTCCGCGGCCCGCGAGTCGCGCGCCACCGACTTGACCAGGACGCCCTTGAGGGCCGCCGGGGCATTGAGGTCCCGCCGCGCCGCCGCGTCCAGCTCGGTGATCTCGACGCCGTTGAAGAGGCTTTCGCCCGCCGCCGCCGCGCCGGGCGGCTCCTCGCCGCGGGCCTTTGCGCTGCCCGAGGGCGCGCCCAGTTGCCCCAGGACGGCGCTCACGGTCTGCTCCTTGCCATCGCGGATGAGCCGCAGCGCGACCTGAGCGCCCGGCTCGGTGTGCGCCGTGAGCACCTGCAAGTCGTGCGAGTCGCGGATCTCGCGGTTGTTGAAGCCGACGATCACGTCCTTGGGCTGGATGCCCGCCTTCTCCGCCGAACCGCCCGAAACGACCTCGCTGACCAGCGCCCCGCTCGGGCTCGGCAGCTTCAGCGCCGCCGCGAAATCCGCCGTCACGTTCTGTATCGCCACCCCGAGCATCCCACGGTTGACCTTCCCGTACTTGACCAGCTGCTTCAGGACATAGCGCGCGATGTTCATGGGCACCGCAAAACCGATGCCGATGTTGCCACCCGTCTGCGACACGATCGCCGAGTTGATCCCGATGAGGCGGCCCTGGATGTCCACGAGGGGGCCGCCCGAGTTGCCGAAGTTGATCGCGGCGTCGGTCTGGATGTAGTCCTCGTAGACCTGCCTCGTGCGGCGGCGCCCCGTCTCGTCGGTATCGGTGTCAAATGGCCTGCGGCGCTTGGCGCTAACGATCCCCTGGGTGACCGTCTGCCCCACGCCCAGCGGGTTGCCGATGGCGAGCACCTTGTCGCCCACCTGGATGCGCTCGCTGTCGGTGATCGCGATCGCGGGGAACTTCTTGCCCTCGATCTTGAGCACCGCGATGTCCGTCGAGGGGTCGCTGCCGATGACCTTGGCGGGCAGTTCCTCGACGCTGTCGGGCAGCCGCACGCCGACCTCGTCGGCCCGGTCGATGACATGGTGGTTGGTCAGGATGTAGCCATCCTCGGTGACGATGACGCCGGAGCCCAGGCCCTGGGGCACCTTCTCCTCCTCGGTCTGGGCCTGGGGCTGGTCCTCGTCCTGCTGCTGGCCTCGGCCGCGGTCGCGAAACCGCCGCGGGTCGGGGGTGCCGAAGAAGTAGCGGAAAAAGGGGTCGTTGGCCCACGGGGCCATCCGCGGGTCGTTGAGGTAGCGGACCATGCGGTACGAGAAGACGCTCACGACGCTGGGGTTCACCCGGTCCACCACCGGCGCGAAACTCACGGCCGAAGGCTGGGAGCGGTCGATGTCGGTCTCGTCGATTCGCAGGGCCACTTCGTTGCCCGGGGGCTTCTCGCCCTTGAGCTTGTCGAGGATCCCGGCGCTCGCGGGCGCCGCCCCCAAGCCGATCATTACGAGGGACGGCAGCGCCGCCCGGTACACGATGCGAAACATCTTCATGAAGGTACTCCTTTCACTGCTCTGACCCACACGCCCGGCGCGATGGGTCCGCCAGTTGAAGCGTAACAGATAGACCCTGCCCGCAAATTTTCAACCCGGCCGGCAAACCGGCGGGGGCAGCCGCTTGCGGGGGTAAACCACCGTGAAACCGGGGTTGATGGAAAAATCCTCGCCCGCCATGAAGGTCGCCGCGTCGGCGTGCCTCTCGAGGAACCGCCGAAGTTCGCGCCCGATGGCACCCTCGCCGCCGGAGGAGCCGTAGCCGTGGATCACCCGCAGCGGCGACCCGTCCCCCCGCGCCACCCGCTGGTTGTACGCCTGCACGAAGACCCGCAGGGCCTCCGCCACCCGCATGCCGTGCAGGTCCAGGGCGCCGCCCTCCGCACCGCCCGATCGCCGACCGCCCCGCTTCATGCGCGAGCATACCCAATCGCCCGGCACCGCGACAACCTCCGACCCACCGGCACCGCACGCCGAGCGAACGCACCCGCCTCGCGCCATGCACGCCACGATTCGCCCCTTGGTGTCCCTGGCGTCCTTGGCGCGAGACCCTCCGTCCGCCGGGACCGCACGCCGAGCGAACGCACCCGCCTCGCGCCAAGCTCGCCCCTTGGCGTCCATGGCGCGGGAACCCCGTCCCACCGGCACCGCGGCTGAGCGCACGCCCTTGCCTCGCGCCAAGTTCGCCAAGCCCGCCAAGGTCCCACCCACCTCGGTACGAAACCCGCCACCCATGGGCCTGCCGCACCAGGATTGCAGATTCTTCTCGCGCCATGCGTGCAAGACGCGCCATGATCACCCGTGCTTGGGCTCGAGATCCCGTTGCGGGGGGCGCTGGAGATGTCGCGCGCCCGACGAGTTCACCCAGAAGCGTGTTGAGTATGCCCGAAGATGCCATAGCGCGCGTCGTGGTTCAGAGAGCCCTCGATATTCACAGAGAGGTGGGTCCCGGCCTGCTTGAATCCGTCTACGAGGCACTTCTTGCCGACTTGCTCCGCGAGGACGGCCTCGTGGTCGAGCGGCAGAAATGCATCCCAATCCGGTTCAGGGGCAAGCGCTTCGATGAGGGTTTTCGATCCGACCTCTTGGTCAATGACCGCGTTCTCGTGGAACTCAAATCCGTTGGGACCCTGGCGCGGGTGCACAGGAAACAGGTTCTCACCTATCTTCGACTTGCGAACCTGCGCCTCGGCCTATTGATCAATTTCGGGGGCGAGTTGCTGAAAGGAAACATCGAGCGCCTCGTGAACGGCTTCGACGAAGGGGCAACATAACCTGTCGCCGTTCCTGGCCCGCAACGTCCCACCCCGACCCCCTGGCGCGAGAACCCCGTCCCACCAGCACCGCGGCTGAGCGCACGCCCTTGCCTCGCGCCAAGCTCGCCACGATTCGCCCCTTGGTGTCCCTGGCGTCCTTGGCGCGAGAACCCCGTCCCACCAGCACCGCGGCCCGAGCGAACGCACCCGCCTCGCGCCAATCTCGCCAAGCCCGCCAAGGTCCCACCCACCCTTGGCGTCCATGGCGCGAGAACCCCGTCCCACCGGCACCGCAGCTGCGCGCACGCCCTTGCCTCGCGCCAAGCGCGCCACGCTCGCCACGATTCGCCCCTTGGCGCCCCTGGCGTCCTTGGCGCGAGACCCTCCGTCTCACCAGCACCGCGGCTGAGCGAACGCACCCGCCTCGCGCCAAGCTCGCCAAGCCCGCCAAGGTCCCACCCACCCTTGGCGTCCATGGCGCGAGAACCCCGTCCCACCGGCACCGCAGCTGCGCGCACGCCCTTGCCTCGCGCCAAGCTCGCCAAGGCTCACTCCGGGGCGCCCTGGGCGAGGAGGGCGAGGGCGCCATCGGTGGCCTCGAGGAGGCGGCGCTTGATCCGATCCAGGAGGGCGCCATCGGTGATCTTCCCGCCGTCGGGGCCGACGAGGTAGAAGGTGTCGATGGCGGCTCCCTTCTCCGTCTCGATGCGCGCGAACATGATCTGGACGCCCTCGGCGGTGAGGTTGCGGACCATGTCGTGCAACAGCGCGAGCCGGTCGGGCGTGGCGATCTCCACCAGCGTGTAGTCCTTGAGGCTATCGTTGTCGATGGTGAGGCGCGTGGGGAAGTCGTCGCCGGACCAGACGCCGAAGCGCGTGCGGGAGCGGACCCGGGCCAGCTCGGGCTCGAAGTCGTACTCGGCCTCGGCGAAGGCGGCGCGCAGCACGCGCTCGACGGTCTTCTGGTCGCGGGCATCGGTCACGGCCTCGCTCCGATCGGTGCAGACCCAGAAGGTGTCCACGACGATGTCGTCGGCGCGGGTGAAGACGTCGGCGCGCAAGATGTCCAGGCCGCCGACGGAGATCGCGCCGGCGGTGCGGCTGAAGACCTGCTCGCGGTTCCACGTGACCAGCGTCATGAGGGAATGGCCGCGGTCCTCCCGGTGCTCCCACGAGACCACCGGCTCCAGGGGGTTGCCCGTCGTCTCCATGGATGCGAAAAACGCCCGGATGGCACGGAGGTGGTGCGCGATCTGGCGCGCGTCCATGATCTGGAGGTAGCGGCCGCTCATCATGCCGAAGTGCGCCTCGATCTCCTCCGCGGACACCTCGCGGGCGACGAGTTCCTCCACCTCGCCGCGGAGCCGCCCGACGCGCTCGGCGGCCTTGCGCTCGAACTCGGGGCTGCCGGCCAGGAAGAGCTTTGTCTCGTCGAAGAGCTGCCAGATGAGGGTCTCCTTCCAGTCGGACCAGCCCCCGCCGCCGGTGACGCCGCGGCCATCGGCGTAGGTCAGCAGCATCAGGTGGTCGAGCCGGAGCGGATCCTCCACCACGCGGGCGAACTCCCGGATCGTGTCGGCGTCATCGACGTTGCGCCGCTGCGCGGTCTGGGAGAGCGTGAGGTGGTGGTCGGTCAGGAAGGCCAGCAGCTTCAACTGCTCGGGCGGCAGGCGCAGGCGCTTGGCCACGCGCACGGCGAGGAAGGCGCTCATCTCCGCGTGGTCGCGTTTCGCGCAGCCCTTGCCGGTGTCGTGGAGGAGCATGGCGAGGTGCAGCACCTCGGGGTGCTCGACGCCGCGCATCAGTTCGTGGTAGCGCGAGGGTCGCCCGCCGGGCTCCTTGGGCTGCATCAGGCGGTCCAGTTCCTCCAGGCAGACCAGCGTGTGCTCGTCGGCGGAATAGCGGTGGAAGAACTCGTGCTGCACCAGGAAGGTCAGCGGCGCGAACTCCGGCACGAGTTTCCCGAGGAGCCCGCACTGGTGCATCAGGCGCAGGATGCGCCCGACCTGGCCCTTGTGCCGCAGGATCTCCAGAAGCATCTCGCGGGTCGTCTTGAGCCCGAGGTAGCGCCGGTCGACCATCTTGAGGCGGCGGCGGATCAGCCGCAGCAGGTCAAAGCCGAGCGTCAGGTTGCGCCGCTGCGCCAGCAGGAAGACGCGCAGCAGACGGGCGGGGTCCTCGCCGAAGATGCCCTGGTTCTCGGCGTTGATCTCGCCATCGGCGATGACAAACCCGTCGGTGTGCTCCGGCTTGCCCCGCCGCCCCGACAGGAACGGGAACCAGCCCCGCTGCTTGGCGACGCCGCTCTGCGCCATCCGGCGGGCGCAGGCATTGGTCAGGAAGAAGATGTCCTGCGTGGCCATGAAGTAGTCCTTCATGAACGCCTCCACGCGGCGATACGGCGGCCTCTGGTCGTAGCCGAGCCCGGTGGCCACGCGCCCCTGGATCGGCAGCGTGAGCTGGTCGCTCGGCCGCTCGGCCAAGAAGTGCATCTCGTTGCGCGCGCGCATCAGGAGATCGACGGCGCGCTCGACCTGGTCGCGCTCGCCGGCCGTCATGAGGCCCTCGTCGGCGAGCTGGCGGGTGTTGCGGAGGCCCTTCCACGCGAACGCCATCCACAGGAGGTTGTGGTAGTCCCTGAGCCCGCCGCACCCCTCCTTGACGTGGGGCTCCTGCATGAACACCGTGGACCCGTACTTCTGGTGGCGCCTGGACTGATCCTCCAGCCGCCAGCGGATGAAATCGGCCTCCTTGCCCCGCATGCACTTCCGGACAAACTCGTCGCGCAGCGCGTCGGCCAAGGCGCCATCGCCCGCGACCAGGCGCGCCTCGATCAGCGCCGTCTTGGATTCACCGTCCTCGTTGCCGTGGGCCAGGGCCTGCGCGACGGTGCGGGTGCTGTGCCCCACCTTGAGCCCCAGGTCCCAGAGCAGATAAAGGACGGCCTCGATCGCCCCGTGCAGGTCCTTCTCGGCCGCGGCAGCCATCGGCTGGTGGAGGAACATGATGTCCACGTCGCTGCCGGGATTCAGCTCCCCGCGACCGTATCCGCCGGTGGCGACGATGGCGACCCCCTCCGCCGGAAGGCCTTTTTCGGCGGCCACCTCGCCCCAGAGGTGGCGCAGCAGGATATCGATGATCTGGCTGCGCTCGCGGGCCACCGTGCGGCCCGCCACCCCGCACCGGTGCTCCTGGCGAGTCCGCAGCATGCCGGATTTCAGGAAACGCCTGCACGCGGCGAGCCGGTCTTCGCCGGCGCTGGCCTCCCGCCTCATCCGCCCCTCGATCAATTGCCACTCGCGCTCTAGATGGGAACTCATATCCGTCGCAAAGCCCGCAGTCTCGCACGATCTGGACCCCGTGACAATGGCAGGCGCGCATCCCCCTTGAACTCCCGGCGCGATTTCCTAAGAATGGGCGCATGATCGTTCGGGCGGTGTCTCTGGCGCTGGCGGGGCTATGCCTCGGCTCGACGGCCCTCGCCCAAGATGCCTCCCCGAAAGGCAAGATGGAATCCCTGGGCCACGTGGGCGCGGTCGAAAGGGCCTACATCTCGCTGCCCGCCGTGCCGCCCGTCGGGGGCCTCGTGCTCGTCCCTGACTGGTGGGGCATGGCGGAGCCCTTCCTGAAGGCCGCCGATGCCTTCGCCGCCGATGGCTACGTCGTGGTCGCCGTCGATTTCTACGACGGCAAGTTGCCGAAAACCACCACCGAGGCCCAGATCCGGATGAACGAGATCCATCGGCCCGGCGCTCTGCGCATCATCCATTCGGCGGTGCGCCTCCTGCGCGAGGACAGGCGGGTCCAGGTGCCCAAGATCGGTCTCGTCGGGTGGAGCATGGGCGCGGGCCTCGCCCTCGATGCGGCCATCGGCAACCCCGACATCTCCGCCCTGGTCCTGTACTACGGGCCGGTCGTCCTGGACAAGGAGCGGCTGCGCCAACTCACCGCGCCCCTGCTCGGGATCTACGGCACGCGCGATTCCTGGATCACCCCGGGCGTCGTCGGGGGTTTCCGCGACGCGCTCCGCGCGGCGGGCGCGCGATTCGAGTTTGCGGAACTGGACGCGACGCACATGTTCGCCAACCCCGCCAGCGCGGACTACGACGCCAAGGCGGCCTCCCGCGCCCGCGGGCGCGTCACGGCATTCCTCCGCAAGAATGTCTTCGTGGTGATCGCGCCGCCGGTGCCCGCACACTAGCAGCCTGTCGGACTTAGGCCCCGTCGTCCTCGACATCCTCCTCGATCTCGCGCCGCACCCGGATCGACAGCCGCGGCCGCAGGAACCCGTAGAGGAGATACCCGATGAAAACGACCGCCAGCATCCAGCGCCAATAGATGAACACCAGCGCGATGATGAAGAACGTGGCGATGAAGCGCGGCAGCGAGCGGCGCGTGCCCCAGTCGATCGCCTTGAAACTCGGATACCGGACCTTGCTGAACATCATGCAGGAGAGGAAGACCATCAGCACCGGCAGCGAGTACTTCCACACGCCGATCTCCCGGTCGCTCGCGTGGAAATGCAGCAGCAGCAGCGTGATCGAGGTGATCACGCCCGCCGCGGCCGGGATGGGGAAACCGATGAACTCCCCCTTGGCGACCGACTGCTCGCGGGCCGCCACGACGTTGAACCGCGCCAGCCGCAGCGCCCCGCAGAGCAGGTAGAAGAACGCGATCAGCCAGCCGAGCCTGATCGGGAACTCCGCCAGCACGATCTTGTAGACCAGCAGCGCCGGGGCGATGCCGAACGAGATCACGTCGGCCAGCGAATCGAACTCGCGCCCGAAAGGGCTCTCCCGCCCCCCGAGCCGGGCGAGCCGGCCATCGAGCAGGTCAAAGATGAACGCGCCGAGTATGAACGACAGGCTCGCGGTGTAGCGCTGGACCCACTCCTCGTGGCCCGCGGATTGCCGCAGCGTGCCCTCGATGATCTGCAGCACCGCCATGAAACCGCAGAAGAGGTTCCCCGCGGTCATCAGGTTCGGCAGAAGGTAGACCTTCGGCAGTTCCTCGGGGGGATGATCGCCCTCGTGGCTCATCGCGCCTCCCCCGCCCGCCACCGGGCCATCACCGTCTCCCCGCCCCGGACCCGGTCCCCCGGGCGCACCACCACCTCGGCGGACGGCGGCAACAGGAGATCGGTGCGCGAGCCAAACCGGATCATGCCGATGCGCTCGCCCGCCGCGACAACGTCGCCGGGCCTGCCCCAGGCCACGATGCGCCGGGCGATCAACCCGGCGATCTGCACGACGGCAAAAGTGCCCCTGTCCGAGTCGAACACCCACGTGCGCCTCTCGTTGCGCCCGGCGGCCTCGGGCCGCCTCGCGTCGAAGAATGCGCCCGGCGCGTGCTCCGAGGAGCGTATCGTCCCGGGCGCGGGCGCGCGATTGACGTGCACGTCGAAGACCGACAGGAAGATGGAAACCCGGCGCCCGCGGCCACCGATCGCGGCCAGTTCGGCGTCCTGCTCGACCTCCACCACCCGCCCGTCGGCGGGCGCAACGATCGCGCCGGGATCATCGGGCACCCGCCTCTCCGGATCGCGGAAGAACCAGATCACGCCCGCGAGGGCCAGAACCCCCGGCACCGCGCCCCACGGCCCGGCCAGTCGCCAGCCGCCAGCCGCGAGCGCCGCCGCGACCAGCAGCGGCAGCCAACCTTCCAATAAAGTGCGCCAAGACATGTTGCGACCCGGCCCCATGTGTTATCGCTGCCCCGCCAGAAGCCAAGCCGAAGCTTTCCCCTTGGCCGGGGCGTCTTTCCGGCGTAGACTGTCGTCATGGCGGCGCGTCGCTGGCTCTTGGGTGCGCGGCGAGAGCTGGGCCGGGCCAGGCGCGTGCCCTTCCCGCTGGTCGGCGTCATCAGGCGCTACACGGGCGCGGACCTCTGGGGCGACGGGGTCGCCGCGCTGCAATCGGCCCTCATGGTGTTTCCCCGGGCGCTGTGCTGCGCCTTCGTGGCGGGGCTGCCGGTGTCGTTCGCCCTGGTGGGGGCCGCGGTCGCCTCGATCATCGGCGCCCTCTTCGCCACCTCGCGTTATCTCGTGCTGCTGCCGACCCGCACCTCGGCCATCCTGCTCCTGAGCCTCCTGCTCACCCGGCACGCCGACTCGAACCCGGCCGAGGTGGTCAGCCTCCTGACCCTCATGGTCGCCATCCTGCTGATGGCCGCGGCGTATTTCGACCTGGGTCGCGCGGCCCGGCTCATACCGCGCAGCGTTTTCGTGGGCTACGCCTGCGGCGCCGGCCTGCTGGTCCTGTTCAGCCAGTTGCATTGGGTGCTCGGTTTCTCGATTCCGGCGGTCGACACGTTCGTCGAGGCATGCGACGAGACATGCAGCAGGCTGTGCCAGACGCACCTGCCCTCCCTGGCGCTCGGCGCGGGCTCCGCCGCGCTCTGGCTCTTCCTGGCCATCCGCTGGCCCGCGTCGCCGGCGACCGCCATCGTGCTGGTCGCCGCGTCGGTCGCCGGCGCCGCGATGCAGGCCCGCGGCATCCCCTGCGCGACGATCGGCGCCATCTGCGCGGATGCCCTCTATCCGCACCCGCCCCACGTCAGCCTGGTGCAGTTCGGCTCCGTGGCCAGCTCGGCCGTCGCGATCGCGCTGCTGGGCATCGCGGAGTCCAGTTTCGTGGCGAAGCGCATCGCCGCCGAGGCCGGCGAGCGGGACAACACGAACCGCGAGATGTTCCGCATCGGGCTCGCCAACCTCGTCGCCTCCTGCTTCATGGCGATGCCATCCTTCGCCTCCCCCTACTGCAGCCGCGTGAATTTCCAGAGCGGCGCCCGCACCCCCATGAGCTGCCTGTTCACCGGCGCCCTGGTCGCCGCCGGCGTGGTCGCCTTCGGGGATTTGCTGCGCTGGACGCCCGCCCCGGCCCTCGCCGCCGTCGCCATCTGCCTCTGCATCCGCCTCGTGCGCCCCTCGGACATCCGCATCGCCGCGTTCGCGACGCTCGAGGATTCGATCATCTTCCTGATGACTTTCTTCGCCGCCCTGACGACGCCCCTGGACATCGCCCTGTACTTCGGGATCGGCGCCTCGGTGCTGTTCGCGATGCGCCGGATACCGGAGCCCCACCTGACGGAATACACCATCGACCGGTCGGGGCAGCTCGCCCCCATCGGCGCGGACGGGGCCCGCCTCGAACCGGCCGTCACCCTGCTGCACCTGGAGGGGGAGATGGCTTTCGGCGCCGGGGACGCGCTCTTCGCGCAAGTCGCCCGCCTCAAAGAGGAGACGCGTGTCCGGGTGGTCATCTTGCAGCTGCGCGCCCCGAGGGCGCTGGACGCCAGCAGCCTCATCGCCATCCGGGAGCTGCTGGATTTCCTCCGCCGTTCGGGCCGTCACCTCATCATCGCCGGCGCGTCGCGGGAGATCCGCGAGGCCCTGCGCAATTCGGGCCTCATCGACGCCATCGGCGCGCGCAATGTCCTCGTCAGCGGCCGCGGCAACCCGCTGCTCGCCACCCGCGAGGCGCTCACCCGCGCCTCCGAGATCCTGGAGCGTGAGCCGCCGCCGCCCGCGGCCCAACCCGCCCCGCCCGACCTCGACCTGTAGGGCGCGCCGCCGGCGTTTGCCCGGCGCCAATACCGGGCTACGCTTCCCCATGATCAGCACAAAGACCGTCCAGCTCATCAACGCACAGGTGGGCCATGAGTTCGCCGCTTTCGTCCAGTACGTCGCGCTCTCGGCCCATTTTGAATCGGAGGCCCTGCCCAAGCTCGCGGCCTACTTCGCCACCCAGGCCGAGGAGGAGAAGACACACGCGCTGAAGTTCATCAAGTTCCTCAACGACACCGATCAGGATGTCTCCATCCCGGCCATCCCCCAACCCGCCTGCTCGTTCAAGTCCATCGAGGAGGCCATCCAGCTCGCGTACGACCAGGAGGTCCGGGTCACCAAACAGATCGAGGCCATCTACAACCAGGCCGCCTCCGAGAGCGACCGCATCACCCAGAGCTTCCTCCAGTGGTTCCTCACCGAGCAGCTCGAGGAGGTCGCCAGCATGGACACCCTGCTCAAGATCGT
>JADLBR010000161.1 GCA_020847615.1 Verrucomicrobiia bacterium | reverse complement strand
GGCTCAGAAGAGAGCGGAAGTTCGATGCGGAAAGTCGTCCCTCCCGGCCCCGTCTGCTCCACCGCGATGACACCGTGATGGCGGCGGACGATCCCAAAACACACGGTCAGCCCCAGCCCCGTGCCCTTCTGCGGCCCTTTCGTCGTGAAAAACGGATCGAATATCCGCGCCAAAACCTTATCGGGAATGCCGCACCCCGTATCCGCGACAAGCACCGCCGCATGCCCTTCCTCCACCCGCACCGTCACACCGAGGCACCGCTGTCGCTGCCCCTCCATGGCGTCGCACGCATTCAGGATCAGGTTGACGAACAGCTGATGCATCTGGGCGGGGTCGCCCAGGACCGGCACCTCCGCCTCCGGCGCGGAGAACTCGATCGTCACGTCCGCCTTGCGGAGCCGATAGTTCACCATCTCCAGCGCCTCGCGGGCCACGGCGCCCAGATCGAATACGCTCAGTTCGTCGAAACCGGGCTTCGACATCTGCAACAGCGCGCGGACTATCTTCGCGGCGGCCTGCGCGCTGAGCGTGATCCTCTCGCAGTACGAATGCAGCCGCTCAGCGGCCCCCCCCGCCGAGACATCCGAGCGACGGAGGTCCGCAAATCCGATGATCGGCAGCAGCTTGTTGTTCAACTCGTGGGCGATGCCCCCCACCAGCGTCTCCATGAGGGCGTGCTTCTCGCGCTGCGCAAGCAACCGCTCGAGGCCGCGTCGCTCCGTCATGTCCTCGAGGCTCGCGCACACCCTTCCCGCCCCCGGGATCGCCCGCATGTGGATCGCCACGACCCGCGAGCCCCGCCCCGGCACATCGAGCCGGAAATCCGCCTGGATCGGTTCGTGCCCCCTGCCGCCATCCACCATGGCCCGCAGGAGCGACAAGAACTCCGCCCTGTCGGCGTCCTGCATCATCTCAGCCAGCCGGACACCGCGCCCCCCGCCAGAGATATCCGCTCCCAGCAACGAACAGAGGAGCGTGTTCCCCTCCTCGAGCGTCCCATCCGGTGTCAGCACCCCCACCGCAAGCGCGGCGCACTCGAATAGCGTCGCATACCGGACCTTCGCCATGTTGAGCTGGTCCACGGTCTCCACCAGGTCCGCGTTGATCCGAGCCAGTTCCATCCTGTGCCGTCCGAGCGCCTCAAATTGGCGCTCCACCAGTTGGCCCTGGGCCCGGATGAGCGCTTCCATCGGAATCAGCCCAGCCAGCCCCCCGTCCGACCCGACGAGTATCACGTCGTGATAAAACGTCTCCCCGCTACGCGCGAACGCCCTATCCAACAGATCGCGCACCGCGATATCGGCGTCGGCGCACACTGGCTCCGGCACCATGTGGTCGCGGATGCGCTGCCGCCCGTATACCGAGAATCCAAATTCGGAGCCCAACAGCGCGCCAATCTGCGCGCGGGAGCACAGCCCCACCACCTCGCCGCCGGACAGGACCGCCAGATACCCCACGTTCAGCCGATTGAATGTGGCGCGCGCCGCCCTCAGTTCCGAGTCCGCGTCGACGAAGCCCGCGTGCGCCACGAGATCCCTCGCGCCCACCCGGCCCCCGTCCGCCTTTCTCAGCGGCCCTCCCCAGAGCCCGGAATCCTGCGGAGACTGGAGCATGCCTGCCGAAATAATATGGAAATCCCCGCGACAAGCCAGCCGGCGATTGTTACAGTCACGGACAATTTCTGCCACCTCCGCCATGACGCCCGACCGCCCCAACAGACTCCTCCTCTGGGATATCGATGGAACGCTCATCAGCACGGGCAGGGCGGGCGAGTTCGCCCTGGAGGACGCCATACGCACCACGCTCCACTCCGACCCCGACCTCTCCGGCATCGAGATCGCCGGGCGCACCGATCGGGCCATCGCCATGCAGATATTGAAGAAGTACGGGCGCGAGCCCTCGATTGAGAGCGTCGCCGGCTTCCTCGATGGCTACCTCGCCGCGCTCGCCCAGCGCCTCCCGCAACGCCGCCCGCATGGCACGGTCTACGCGGGCATCATCGAGATCCTCGAGGAGGCGCGCCGCCGCCCCGACATCGCCCAGGGCCTGCTCACTGGCAACATCCGGCGCGGCGCCCACCTCAAGCTCGAGCACTACAACGTATTCCACTATTTTGAGTTCGGCGCCTTTGCCGACGACCACCACGACCGCAACCGCCTCCCCCCCTTCGCCAGGGCACGCGCCGAGGCCATCTACCAGATCTCCTTTCCCCCAGAGACGATCTTCGTCATCGGCGACACGCCGCACGATGTCGCCTGCGGGAAGGCCGTCGGCGCCCACACCATCGGGGTGGCCACCGGGCGATTTTCCGTCGACGACCTCGTCCGCGCAGGTGCCCATGTCGCGTTCCCGGACCTCGCCGACACCGCGGCCTTTTTCCGGTTCGTGGACTCGCCTTGCGGTCGCCCTCCCGCGCCCTAGGAGGCTGTCGGACTTTGTCCGCCAGCCTCCTCTGGCAAAACCGCCTTCTATTGAGTAGCAAATGAGCTATGCAACGAGATGGCGATTCGTTCGACTCGCTCAAGCACAGTGCGACATCTGGGCCTTGCCACTCATAACTATTTTGGATTAAGGCGGTTTTGCTTTCTAGCAGCCTGATCGGACTTGGCGAGGTCCGACAGGCTGCTAGAAAGAGGCGTGTCTCCCACGATCCCATGCCTCATGGCCCTCGCCGTTGCGGCCCCCTGCCCCGCCGCCGGCCCCGGCCATGTCGTCGCCGTCACCCGGCCCGATGCCGTCGCCGGTTTTCGGGTCAATGACTCTGCCGTGGCCCCGATGCTTGAGGCCGGGCTCGCCCGCCTCGGTGCCCGGAGCACGGGCGCCGAGACCCTGGCCACACTCGTCTCGCCCTCCGATACGGTCGCCTTGCACATCAACACCCGCGGCAAACCCCCTCTCCCCTCCAGCCGCGCGCTGGTCGACGCCGTCATCGGCGCGCTGGTCAAAATCGGCGTGCCGCGCGGGCAGATCATCATCTGGAGCCGCAGCGAGCAGGATATGACCGCCGCCGCCTACGCGCCCCAGATAGAGCCTGGCGGCGTCCGCAGGCTCGCCGTCGTCCCCGATACCGGCTTCGATCCCGAGGCCTTCTACCTCCACGAGAATATCGGCGAGCTGATCTGGG
>JADLBR010000160.1 GCA_020847615.1 Verrucomicrobiia bacterium | reverse complement strand
TTTTCTGGATGTCGGTATTCGTCAACCCGCCCGCCACGATGCCGCCCACATGGTTCTTTTCTTCCAGAAGGATCACGCTCGCCCCCGAGCGCGCCGCCGCGACGGCGGCGGCGATACCGCCGGGTGTGGCGGCAACGACGACGACATCCGCCCGTTCGCCAGCGCCGGGACGGGGAATGGGAGGTTCAGCCGCTTCGAGAGCGGACAGCGGCGCCAGGAGCAGGGAGGAAAGGAGGGTGAGGGTGTGTCTCATGGGGCGAATGTGCGTAGGCTGACCGCATCCCTCTTTGGGTTTGAAATCCGGATTTGGCGCGGGCATGGCGGCGCCGACCTGGGTGCGCCAGCGCTGGAGTTGTTGGAGCAATGATGCGGCTTTGTCCGGCAGCCGAGGCGCGAGATCGGTCATCTCGCCGGGGTCATCCTTGAGGTTGTAGAGCTCGAGCCGGCCGTCCTCGAAATATTCGAGGAGCTTCCAGTCGCCCGAGCGGACGGCGCCCACGGGTGTGGTGGTGGCGTAGTAGTGCGGGTAGTGAAAGTAGAGGGCCTCACGGTCGAGGGGCCCTGCGGGTTGTTGCAGCAAGGGTTTGAGGTCGATGCCGTCGGCGGGTGCTTTGGATTCTTTGTTGGATCGCGTGGCGGTGAGGGTGTGAAACAGATCCATCAACACCACCGGCTCACGACACGCCGCACCGGAGGGCGTCACGCCGGGCCAGCGCACGATGAGGGGCACGCGGATGCCGCCTTCGTAAAGGGAGCCTTTGCCGGAGCGGAGCGGGGCGTTGCTCGTCACGGGGACGGCCTGGCCTTTGTCGGTGCCGATGTAGCCACCGTTGTCGCTGGTGAAGATCACTAGGGTGTTCTCCTCCAGTCCCCGTGTTTTCAAATGATCGAGCACGCGCCCCACGCTGTCGTCGAGGCTCTTGACCATCGCGGCATAGACGGCGTTCTGGTGCCGCTGGCCGGGGCGGCATTTCGCCTCGAAATGCCGGATGTCATCGGCCTTCGCCTCGATGGGCGTGTGCGGCGCGTAGTGGGCGAGGTAGAGAAAGAAGGGCTGATCGCCCGCATGGTCGATCACCCGGAGCGCTTCGTCGGGGAGCCGGTCGGTGAGGTATTCGCCCGGCTTGCCGAACTCCAGATGTGGCACGTAGCGGAACTCCGGTCCGAAGCGCCCGCTGCCGCCGTAGGGCCAGAAGAAGGTCTGCGGCGCGCCCCATTGCGTGCCGCCGATGTTCACGTCGAAGCCGTGGGTCTCGGGATAATGGGCCGCGTCGCCGAGGTGCCACTTGCCGACCAGCGCCGTGAGGTAGCCCGCATCGCGCAACCGGCTGGCGAGCGTCGTCTCGGTGTGCGGCAGGTCATGAAGCGAGTCCGCCTGGATCAGCTTGCGCTTCTTCGGGCCGCTGCGCGATCCCTCCGACCAGATCGTCATGCGCAGCCGCGCTGCGTGCTTGCCGGTGAGCAGGGCCGCGCGGCTCGGCGTGCAGACGGACATCGCGTAGGCATCGGTAAAGCGCACCCCTTGTTGGGCGAGGTGGTCGAGGTGCGGCGTCTCGTGCAGATCCGCGCCGTAGCAGCCCAGGTCGCTCCAGCCCAGATCGTCGGCGAGGATGACGATGATGTTGGGTTTGCCCGGTTCGGCGGCGTGCAGCTCTGCCAGCGGCGCGAGCAACAGTGTGGTGAGGAGGGTTAGGGTGAAGGTGGGGTTCACGGTTGGTTCGGCAATCCAAGGTTGTTCCGGATGGTCACGTTGTCGCAGCCGGTCGCCGGTGCAATATCACGCACGGGACCGCTGAAGATGTTGTCCGTGACGGCGAGCGTGTCGCCGCCGGGAGCGAAGGTGATGGCGTGGATGGCTTGCGGAGCGCTGGTGAAGACGTTCCCTCGCACCGTCACGTTGCCGTAGCGGCCGCCCGGTTCGTGCGTGGTGAAATACAGTTCGGCGTAGCGCTCGTAGCCACCGGTGACGAACGTGCGGCGTCCGCGGCGCGGGTCGGGTTCGCACTTGGTCGTGTTGTTGACGAAGATGTTGTCCGCGAGCACGAAATTGCGCGGCTGGTTGATCCACGAGCCGCGCCCGCCGTTGCGGAAGGTGTTGCCGACGATGGCCACGTCCTCGCACGACTTCTCCACGCTGATGACGCGCGAGCCGTTGGAGCCGTCGACGGTATTGCCGGTGACGACCGCGTCCCTGCAAAACTCCGCGAGGAAAAACGCGCCCATGCGCGAGCCGGCGATGTGGTTGCCGGTGAACACTACTCCGTGGCATTTCTGGATGTGCATCGTGTCGCCGAGCGCGCTGAGGCGGCAGCCGCGCACGATGACCTTCTCGCACGCGACGAGGTCGAGCGCGCCCTTTCCCGGCCCGCTTCCCGCCGGCGCGTAGAGCGCGAGATGCGCTTGGAACAAGTTGCTGACGAGCTTCGCCTGCGACCCTGCGCCGCCATCGAACTTCACCGCCACGCCGCCGTGCGATTCGGCCACGCGGATGAACTCTGGCGTGCTCTCCACCACGAAATACTGCCGACCCCGCACGATGTTCCTCGGCAGTTCATCACCGAAGAAACACACCGCGTCGTGCCCGCGGTCCGCTTCCGCCCCTTCGCGCCTTTGCGTCACGGGCAGCGGCTTGGCGTTGTCGAAAAACACGCGGTCATCGCCCGCGTCCATCCGCACCGGCCCGCGCACGAGGTCGTGCCGAAAATACTTCGCCGCCATCGCCCGTTCACGCTCGCCGTAGTCCTCCGGCCAGACGGTGATTTGCCACAGGTAGCCGTAGTCCCACATGAACTTCCCGCTGCGTTCCAGCGTGCAGTTCTCCACTGTCACGTTGCGGGCAAACGTTTCGACGTCGCGCTCGCTGCCTTTGCGTTCCGCGCCCAGAACCGTGATGACCGCACCTGCCATGCCTTCGCTCGTGACGTCGCGGAACGTTAGATTCTCCGTGCGCCCGGCCGCTGTCGTCGTGATGAGAATACCGCGCGTATTGGCGTTCGGCTCCCAGGAGTTATCCGCGTTTGCCGGGTCAAAGACGCACCCGGTGAAATGTCCACCGAACCAACGTAGATCGCTCACGTTTTCGCCCGCGAAGACAACGGCGCGGGCGTTGTCACCAAGGGTTTCCGGCAGGACAAAGCGCGCGCCGTAAGCCGAGACCGTCATGCCCGACGCGAGCGGAATCGGCGTCGCGCCATTCAGCCGATACTCGCCCGGCGGGATGGTGACCGTGGCGCCGGGAGGCGCTGTGGAAAACATCTCGGCGAGCTGCGGCGTGTCGTCTGCCTGCGCGACGGCCAGCGGCGCGAGCAGGAGGAGGGTGATGAGGTGTCTCATTGTCGTGAAATGGTGCGCGGCGCGTTGACGGTGCTCACTTCTTCTCGGAAAACTCGGGCGTGATAGCCGGCGCTTCTTCGCGGGGAAGGCGGCGGCGGAGGGAGTCGATGGTGGGGCGTTGGACGGGGTCGGCGGCGAGGTTGGTCCACTCGCTCGGGTCGCGGGTGTGATCGTAGAGTTCTTCCTCTCCGTTGCGATAACGGATGTAGCGATAGCGTTCGTCACGCACGGCATGATTGCCGCGGCCATGGGTGATGAGCGCCGGGTGCGGCCACTGGGTGGCGGGATTCTCCAGCAGCGGACTGAGGTTGCGGCAGTCGAGACTCTCTCGCGGCGGCAGCCCGGCCAATGCGATGAGCGTGGGATGGAGATCCATGAGGTTCACGACACGCTCACAGGTGACGCCCTGCTTCTTGCCCGGGGCGGAGATCATGAGCACGGAGCGGGTGGCTTCCTCCCAGAGGGTGACTTTTTCCCAGTGCTGCTTTTCGCCGAGATGCCAGCCATGATCGCTCCAAAGGCAGGCGATGGTGTCGCGTCCGCCGGGGCCGGATTCGAGCGCATCGAGGACGCGACCGAGGCAATCGTCGGCAAAGCTGATGCTGGCAAGGTAGGCGCGCACCGCCTCCCGCCACTTCCCGGACGTCCTGATGGTTTCAAAGATGCCCTTGCCGCTGCCATAGTCGTCGGGGTCATCCGGGTTGGGCAGGCCTTCTCCCAGCGCGAAGCGTTTGGCATAGGGGCCGATGTCGTTGAGGTCGTCCTCTTTCACCGGAGGCAGGGGGACCTGGTCGAGCGGGTAGCGGTCCAGATACTCCTGCGGCACATACCAGGGCAGATGCGGCAGGTAGAAGCCGCAGGCGAGAAAGCGCGGGCGGTCCTGCGGCTTGGCGAGTTCCTCGACGATGAAATCGGCGACCTTCCAGTCTGGCATGTCGGTCTTCTTCAGCCAGGACGGTCCCCAGTCCACCGTGCGCCGCAGATTGAGGCCGTTCAGCGGCGGTTTGGCGAGGCCGTGTTCGAGCATGCACTGACTCTGCGAAGGCCAGTAGCGATCCCAGGAAGCGGGGTCTTGAGACGACTTGCTGTGGTGGAAGATCTTGCCCGCTCCGACGGTTTCATAGCCGTGACGGCGGAAGTATTGCGGCAGGGTTTCATGGCTGGCGAGCTTCGGGGATTCTCGCCAGGGATCGTCCCAATGCGCATAAACGCCGGTGGTGGATGGACGCAATCCCGTCAGCAATGCCGTGCGGGAGGGTTGGCACCATGGGGCGGCTGTGTACGCCCTGGAAAAGATCACCGACCGTGCGGCCAGACGGTCGAGGTTCGGCGTCTTCGCGCCCGGGAATCCCATGGCTCCGATCCACGGGCGCAGGTCGTCCACGGCGATGAACAGGACGTCGGGTTTCGGCGCTCTCGGCGCATCGGCGGCGTGCAGCGCGGCGAGGGGCGCGAGCAGCAGGGCAGTGATCAATGGTGCGTTCATGAACAAGGTGCGATGCTTGGGTTGTCAGGGCGTGGCGGTGATTTCAAGTTGGTTTCAGCCTTGCACGCGCAAAGCGGTGCCGAGGTGTTTCTTCAGCAAACGCACGGTGGCGAGGGCGCCTTCGCGTTCTCCGAGCGGCGCGGTGGGGTTTCGCTCGGGTGCGGGCGTGCGCGGCGGGCCGCCCGGGCCTTCGTATTCGACCTCGATCCAGCCCTGGTATCCGGAGTCGTCGACCAGGCGGAGCATCCGGCCGTAGTCGGTGTAGCATTCTTCCCCTTGGGCGTCGAAGTCATGCGCCTTGGCGCAGACGCATTTGGCAAAGGGCAGCATGGCGGCCACTCCGGCGTAGCGGTCATGGAAGGTGCCGGCCTTCCGGTCCTTTTGGAAATTGCCAAAATCGGGCAAGGTGCCGCAGCGCGGTTGGCCCACCTGTCTGACGACGCTGGCGATCCATGCGCCATCGCACCTCACGCCCTCGCCGTGATTTTCGATGAGCACGTCGAGATTCATCGGCGTGCTCAGTTCCAGCAGGCGCGTCACGCCGTCAGCCATGAGCCGGGCTTGCTCGTCAGCGGCGAGGTTGGTGTCGCTGATGGCATTGATGCGGATGCCGCTGCATCCCAAGGCGGCGGCGGCCTCCAGCCAGGGACGGAACTTTTCAACGGACTTGCGGCGCGTTTCCTCCACGGGTGATCCCAGCGGATCGTAGAGGTCCACGAGGATCAGGACGTTGCGCACCCCGGCATCGGCGGCGCGGCGGTTCAGTTCGGCCAGCGATGCGGGTTTGGCATGGTGCTCGCCGAGCAGGATGCCGCTGTAGTCCACGCCTGCAAAGCCCAGATCACCGGCCATGGTGGGGAACTCCAGGGTGTCGCGCTTCGGGAATCCCGGCTCCCCGCGGAAGGCGCGGTGAAACGTCCACTGGCCCAGCGTCAGCTGGTAGCGCGGTGCCCCATCCGCGGCGTGTGCGAGACGTAATGGTAGAGCAATGCCGGCGAGCGTGGTTGCGGCAGCGGAGCGGAGGAAGTGGCGGCGGTTCATGGAAGTTGGGTGCATGCCATGGATGAGCGGATGTGTGGCGGTGTCAGGGGTTGATGGGAAGGAACTGGACGGCGTCGGTGACCACAAGGCCGGTGGTGCCTGCGTTGCTGACGACGATCGTGGCTTCCTGGGTGGCGAAATCGAACTTTCCGAGGCTGACCCAGAGCCCTTCGATGGGCGGGGGCTGGGCGAGGTCGATCCGGATGACCTTGGGACCTTGGCTGGTGTAGATGGTAATGGGGGCGCTTTCTTCCGCTCCGCGAACGTTGGTGTAGGCGTAGCGGACTTCGTATCGGCCGGGTTTGGGGAGGCGGGCGCGGTAGCGGAAGGTTTTGTCGTCTTTGCCGTGGCTCACGTCGCAGCGGAAAGACTGGCCGACGAAGCGTCCGTCTTGGCGGCAGACCCAATCGTCGGTGAAGGTGATGTCCAGGTCGTCCACGACGATGCCGGGGAGGCCTGTGAGTGCGACGGGTTCAGGCTTGGGATGAACGGGTTTGAAGTCGAGGGCCTGGCCTTGTTTGTCGAGTTGTTCGCGTAGCCGGGCGTAGGAGACGTCTTGCACGGCGCAGTGGTTCTGGAGGGCCAGGCTGGCGGCGGTGGCGGCGGACTGGGAAAGCACCATGAAGACGGGCTCCATCCGGATGGAAAGGAAGGCGACGTGCGAGGCGGAGAGCGACCAGGGGACGAGGAGGTTCTCGCACTCGGAACGACGGGGGACGATGGACCGGTAGCTGATGGGATACGGATTGTTCGGGGTGATGAAGATGCCGCCTTCAACAAGGGCGTAGCCCTCGGCGTTGACAAAGCGCTGGACATTGTGGCAGTCGAGCGGGTAGCCGCCGAGGCCGACGGAGTCCGTCACCACTTGCTCGCCGAGGATGTGGTGCTCGGTCATGACGTGGTCGCTGATCATGCGGCGGGCTTCACGGACGTAAATCTGCCAGGGCCAATGGCCGGTGTCGGTGAACTCGTCTTTGGCGTAACCCCATTGCGCGAGTTGCTGGCGCAGGTGGGCGGGGACGCGTTCGTCGGTGAGGAAGAAGTAGAGGAGGCCTTTTTGGTAACGGATGTGCTCGGCGATGATGCGGTCGCGAGTGGCGTAGTCGCCCTCGACGTAGCCGTCATTCCCACGAAGGTAATCCACGCTGAAGGGGCCGAAGTTGTTGAGATCGGTCTTGCGGTTGGGCATGGAATCATGAAGGCCGAAGGGGTGGGCGAAGCCCGCCTTGAAGTAGCGCCCGAGGAGTTCATAGCGGGCGGCATCGTAGCCGTCCGGCCGCTGGATGGGGATGCGGTTCTCGGGCACGTCGGTAAGGCAGAGGCGAAAGTTGTAGGCTTGGACCAGTTTGTCGGCGCTCCCCTCGGCACCCATGGCCGCCGGGGTGGCGGCGTGGATTCCCGGGAGGAGGCCGCTGGAGGCGTCGCCGGGCTTGATGTAGGGATCCACGGGATGGCGGAACTGGTGCTCGACGCCGGTTCGGGGCTGGACTCCGGCAAAGCGCTCCTGGTAAGTCTCCGCGCTTTCCCGTCCATAGGTGTGAGCGATGCCGGCACCGGGGAGGAGATCGCCCTCGTAACTGGCGTCAATGAAGATTTTTCCGGGGAAGGTGCGTCCAGATTCCATGCGGAGGGCGGTGATGCGGGTGCCTTCTTTGACGACACCGTGGCGCAGATCCAGCCGCTCACCCCTGACGATGGTGATCTTGCTCTCTGCGGCCCATTCCTCGAAGACTTTCGCGGTCACGTGAGGCTCAAAACGGTGCATCATGCCGTCGGGATGGGAGCCATGTTTCTTGATGTAGGCGTCGCGGTCGCCACAGCGCCAGTTAAGCGGGTCGCTGTAGTGCCGGTGGATGCGCCGGTAGAAATCTCTGGTGAGGCCGCCGATGATTTCACGGTAGCCTGCGGTGTCCGTCATGCCCAAACCAGAGGCGGTGAGGCCGCCGAGCTTTTGCGTGGGGGAAATCAGGACGACGGAGTGCCCGGAGCGCGCGGCCTGCACCGCGGCCACGACTCCCCCTGAGGTGCCTCCATAGACGACGAGGTCATGCGGGTCTTCAGCGACGCTGACTGTCTTGGCCGCACAGGTCAGTGCGAGAGTGGCGGCCCGGAGGAGTGACGGGCGATGGGGGGGTCTCATTTCTTTGAGGTGGTTGTTCGTTTTCACGCGCGCTTCCAGCCTTCGCGGTACGCGGGGCGGCTGATGAAACGGTTGGCGGACGCGACATTCGGCACTCGCATGGCCTCCTTGTCCCACTGCACGGTTTGCCGGGCACGGATGGCTAGGTTCCCGAGTTGGACAAACTCCGTCAGCGGACAGGAGTAGTCAAAGTGGGAGCTGGGCTTGCCGCCGTGGACAATGCAGTGCGCCCACTCAAGCTGAGGATTGCCGGGAGCGGGGCTCCTGGGCTCGGTCTTTTGAATCACCCCGTCACGCAAGCCGATCTTCACCTCCGCGTACTTGGCCAGGGGATACACGATGGGACTCGCGCAGTAGGCATCCCCATCGAAGATGACGCCATCACTGCCGATGAACATCATCCCGCTGCGGGCTTTCTTCCAGCTCGGCTCGGACATCTCCGCGAGCGCGGGTGGGCGCTCGGGCTTATTCGTCAGCTCGACGCGGCTGTCGTCCTGCCATGTCACTTCCAAAGCCGGATGCCTGCCCGGGGGCATGTGATACACGAGATGGCTCCATTCGGGACCGCAATCCTCGGAAACCGGGGCACTCCGCGCCTCGATTCGCTCTGAGATCACCTGTCCCAAGATGCTGAACGTTGCGTCCATAATGTGACAGCCCATGTCGCCGAGGGCGCCGCTGCCATACTTCCACCAGCCACGCCAGTTGTGAGGATGCACGGCATTGCTCTTGGCGGGCGGGTAGCTGTCGTAGATGTGCGCGGCGCGTTCCTCGTCACTCAAGGAATACTCGAAGTAAGGTTCATGGGGCTCGCCCGAGAGCCAGAGATCCCAGTCCAGGTAATCGGGACAGTCCATGAGCACTTTGCGCATCGGCTTCTGCGGCCAGAGCGGGCGGTTTGTCCACAGCTTGATTTCCTGAAGGGTCCCGATGACTCCCTGATCGATCCATTCCTTCGCCAATCTTTGACCTTCACCCGTTCGACCTTGATTGCCCATTTGCGTGACCACACCCGCTTCACGCGCCGCCTCGTGCAGCGCCCGCACTTCGGAGATGAAGTTGCACAATGGCTTTTGCACGCAGATGTGCTTCTTGTGCCCGAGGGCCCACATCGCCGCCTGAAAGTGAGTGTGGTCCGGTGTCGAAATGATCACGCCATCGATTTCGCCGCTCAGTTCGTCAAACATCCGGCGGAAGTCGCTGTAGAGCTTCGGGGGCGATTTCGCCAGCGGGGCATTGGCTTCGCCGTGATACCGCTCACGGATCATCGCCGCTTCATCCAGTCTGCGTCGATCTACGTCCACGAGGGCCACCACGTTGTGTTCAAGCGTGATTGCCTGGGTGTCCGAGATGCCTTTGCCATTGGCGCCGATGATCGCAAGGTTCAGGCGTTTTCCTGCCACATCCTGGCCTTTGAGCAGCAGATTGGGCAAACCGAAAGCGGCGATACCGGCCGCGGTTCGAGAGATGAACCGGCGGCGGTTCATGGAGTAGGATTTCATAACGCGATTGCAGGATTCATTTTTCATGGAATCGCCGGGCGGCCCGCGTGGTGCACGCGAATGCCAGAGGCGCCATTCCCTCGCTCGACAAGATGCCGACGCCTGTCCAAAATACGACCGCCGGGTGTTCCGGAGACGATCTGCATTTTCGTGCCGCCGATCTCGATGGAGAGAAAACGGTGCTCGAAATGCGATCCGCGCGCCGGTAGAAGCATCAGGCAATTGTAACCCGTCAGGGCTCGCATCGTTATGACAAATGCTATGCCAAAAACGACAACCCTGCACCCCCATCGCGGGATCCGCCCCCGCAGCCGGAAAGCTCTCGCCGCGCTGAAAGCCCGGCGTTCCGCCTGGCTGGCGTCCCTCGCATCCGATGCGCCCTTCCTCCCCATGTTCGACCACATCCCGGGCATCTCCTTCTTTGCCAAGGACCGCGAGGGCCGCACGATGTTCGCCAGCCGCAGCATCCTGGAGCGCTACCAGATGCGCGATGATCTCGACATGCTGGGACTCACCGACTTCGACATCAATCCGGGCTTCATGGCCGAGGCGTATGTCCGCGACGACCAGCGACTGCTCGGCGGCACCGTCAAGCGGGTGGAGCGTATCGAACTCTGGTTTGACCGCCTCGGACTTCCGAACTGGTTTCTCGTCACCAAGCTGCCGCTCCTCGACAAGAAAGGGCGGCCGCAGGGCGTCATGGGCATCCTCCGCCATGCCGGGGAGGACGAAATGAAGCTGCCGCTCTTTCAAACCGTGTCCAAAGCCGTCGCCATCATCCGACGGGATTACGCCCGGCCCCTCATCATCGCGGGCATCGCTGCCGCCTGCGGCGAGTCATTGCGACAGCTCCAGCGACGTTTCCGGACCGCCTTCGGCGTCACCGCCCAGGAATTTCTCATCCGGACGCGCGTCCTCGCCGCCGCGCGTCTCCTGGAAGAAACCAGCCTCACCGCCGCACAGATCGCTGCGCGCACCGGCTTCGTCGATGCCAGCAGCTTTGCCGAGCAATTCAAACGACGCACCCGCATGACCCCCACCGAGTATCGATCGAGACAGGCTTGCCCCCTATCGGAGCGGATGGGTTGAAAAATGGATTTGCTGGCGGTTCAAAAAAATGCGGGCAACAGGGAGGGCGAGTTTCCTGTGGCGGGTCAGTTTTTCAGCGGGGCGATCCGGACATTCCTCAGTTCGGCGTTTTCCATGCGGAAGAGCAGCTTCTTCACACGGAGATCCGCACGGTAGGTGAGCATCGTGCGCTGGGCGGCGATTTCCGCGTCGATCAATGAACCGCCGAGCTTGTCGTCACTCCTGACAATGACGCGGACGGTGAAGGGCTGGTCAACGCCGAGGAGGTTTTCGATGGCGTAGTTCCCGCCAGAATGAGGATTCTCGCCTTCGCGGAGTGACTTTTGATTGCCGGCAAAACCGCTCAGCGAGCCGGGGCCGAACTGGGCGCAGAGATCCTCCGGGCGAACCTGCAGCTCGCAGGAGCCTTGCTCTCCATTCTCCGGCAGGAACGAAACGCCGATCTTGCCTTTCTTCGCCCCGGAGGGCTGCACCGTGAACTCCACCAGGAATGAGCGGCTCTCCGCCGGAAAGGTCTTCTCTTCGACCAGTGTTTCCGCAAGCGTCTTGGCGGCGCCGGTTTCCGGCATGATTTCCTTCATCCACTTGGAGCCGATTCTGCCGTCGGGCAGTTGCAGCAGGTCGCGGATGACCAGATTCCCGCCCCAGCCGCGGATCTTGGTCCAGCCCGCCATGAGGAAGCGGCCGGGCGCGACCTCCGTGATCGCGGGAACGTTCAGGCCGTCGTAAAAGTCGAGTCCTTTGGCGACGACGTCCTCATAGGCCGAGTCGGGGGCGTCAGCGGATTTCGACCAGAGGTTCTTGAAGCCGCCGATGATGTAATCGAACCGGCCCCAGCGGAAAAAGAAGGTGCAGTCGCCCCCGGGCGGGAAGTCCGGACTGATACAGCGCCAGCCACCGTCGGGCGAATCGCTTTCCCATATGCCTTTTCCGCCGGCGTTCGCGAGCATCCGCAGCTTGCCGTTCGGGTCGGTATAGATGCTCGGGTTCTGACACGGATGAAACATGATTTGCGTCTTTGCGAACTTCGCGACACCGTCCGCGCTGACGGAATAAGTCGCGCCGGCTGGCACGCCCGGCGTCGTGGCGCGCTCGAACTTACCCGTGCGTCCGTTCTTCTTCAGATAATCCCACTGCGCGGGCCACGTCGTTTTCTCGTTCGGGTAAACGCGGCCGGTGTGCAGCCCGTAGGCGATGCAGAGTTGGTTGTTGAAAACGAAGGGCGTGCCGGTGCCGATGCACTCCCACTGCTCCTCCAGCGGCGTGGCGGCCTCGTGCTCGGTCCACGTCTTGAAATCGGCGGTGGAGAGGTGCTCGAAGTAGTGCGCGCCTTTACCAAACTTGCTCTGATGGTGTCGGCGGTCGTAGAGGTAGAAAACGTGATAGCGCCCGGCGTGGAAAAAGGTCGCCACATCTCCGACCCACGCGTTGTGGCCCGGCGGCGTCCAGTATTGCACCCCGGCCACTCGCGGCGTTGGCGCGGGCGTCTTTTCGGGCGTGATGGCGGGGGAAAAGAACGCCGCCTGTGTTACGTGCTCCGCATCCATTTTCCAGGCCGGCTGATCCGCCCAGCGCGGGTAGCCGAGCGGGAAATCGTTGTCGAGCAGCTCGCCGTCCACATACATCGTCCAGCGCACGCCCGAGAAGTTCAGCACGACCTCGTGCCTGCCTTCGGGCTGCTTGAGCATCGCGAGCGGAATGCCGATCGTCATCTCCTTGCCCTCCGGATATTGGGTCGAGTAGAGCATGACGGCCGCCTCCAGGACCGGCACGGAGCCGTCCGGCATAGCAAACGCCGGGTAGTTCTGGAGCTTGCGGTCGAGCGGATCGTGCGGGCGGAGGGAAACGAGGAGCACGCCCGGTATTTCCAAAATGTTCTTTTCGCCCTCAAACTTCTTCAAGTCCACCGTCAGCTTCGCCGTAAAGCCGTTGGTGGTATTCGCGGGCGCCGCAAACCCGGCCTGCGGAGCCTGTGCGGTGAGGGTGCTCTGCGCGGGTTGCGTGGTGTTGAACAGCCACAGGAAGGTGAGGAGTGTGAGGGCGGAATTCATGGTGCTCTCCGGGTCAGGCCGTAGTCGCTGCGCATCGCGGTTTCCGGGGTTGGATCGAGCAGCGGACGAATCACGACGTTTTCAAACGCGGCCGAGCCGCCATCGGCGAAGAAAAACAGGCGGCTGCCGTTGGCGCCCTTGTTTCGTGTGATCATGCAGCGCTCTCCGTTGATGCAGAGATCGACCAAGCCGAAGCGCGTGGCGATGAGGTCGATGGTAAAGGCGTTGTCCAGGCCCTTCACATCCTTGAGGTTATCTTGTTGAAGCGGATTGAAATTCCCGAGTTGCCTGCTCGCTTTTGGCGTCGAATACCCTGCAATGCGGTTCCGTGGATCGAAGCGCAGCTCCACGCCCGACTGGTAATCGCCGTCCCCGCGGACGCAAAGGCCAAGCTGGTGAAGGTCCTTTCCGGGGCGCACGGTGGCGGTTAGACGGAAATACTCTGGCAGCTTGTCCAGCGCACCGAACACCGGCTCATCCGGCGACGGCGGGTTCAGGTGGATGGTCTTCCCGTCCCGGGACGCGCCCCCGCCAAGGGCGGTAAACGGCAATGCGAGAGGATCACCGGAGGCAGGGATCAGTTCCGGCAGAAACTTCCAGGTGAGATTGCCGTCGTCGTGTTGGACCAACTCGCGAATCACCAGATCGCCGCCCCAGCCGGCATCGCCGATCCAGTCGCCGCCGATGCGCCGTCCGTCCTTCCACGGGGCGGTCTTCACGTGGGTGATCCTCGTGCACAAGGTTCGCGAGCGGATGGGCGTCCAGGGTCCGAGCGGCTGGCGGGATTGGAAGAACGCATTGCCGGCTTTCAGGTAATAGCAGTCGTTCCACTTGAACCAATGCGGGCAGGTGCCGCTGGCGCCCGTGAAGAACGGCTTCGGCTCCGGATCCCAACGCTTCAGATCTTTCGAGACGTGGGCGACCGTGCCTTCCGGACCGTTCGTAAGCAGGTAGAACAAACCGGTCTGGTCATCCCGGAAAACGCTGCAATCGCCGCCTTCCACGATGGGTCCATCCTGTTTGGTAAAGTGGATGCCATCGCGGCTGGTGGCGACGAAAATGCCCGAGCCCTGGTGCGGTTTATCGGGAAAGTGGCAGCGTCCGCCGCAATCGGTATAGAAGCAGTAGACCACGCCTTCGTGGGCAATGAACTCGCCGGTGCCGATCGCCACCTCCCATTGGCGGTCGAGCGGAATGGCCAGTTCATGCTCGGTCCAATCGGCCAGGTTGGACGAGGAGAAATGGGCGTACTGGTGCGCCCCGAGATTCCATTTGCTGGTGTGATGGCGCCGGTCGAAGAGATAAAACACGCTCATCCGTCCGTCGCGGGTGAGCATCATCACATCGCCGGCATAGGTATTGTAGCCGCGCGGGCGCCAGTATTGCGGGCTGGGCGCGATCGGGCCCAGGATCTCCAGATCGCGATGCGCCACGTGCTTGGGTCCGCCGCTCAGCGCCACGATTTCGTCCTCGCTCAGAGCGCGGTCCCAGATGGCCATGTGGTCGATTTGGCCACGGAAGCCGGACTTGATTTTGCCGTTCTCGTAGCCCGCACCGATCAGGAACGGGGTCTCCATGAGGTGAAGTCCACCCCAGGGCCACTCTTCGTCAATCAGGACACCGTCGATGTACATCTCCAGGTTGGGGCCATCGAAGCGGATCACGACATCGTGCCAGGCGTCCAGCCCTACCATGGCCAAGGGCGCGCACAGCGGCAAGTAAGCTCCGCCCGCCTGTTCGCCAACCTCGCCCGGCACGGATTTGCTCCTGCCGGTGATTTCCGGGACCGGCTCGGTACGCCAGCGATATTCCAGGATGGCGGGGGCTTCGCGAATCGCGCGATCATCGCCCGATTCATGAAACAGGTGGAAATAAGGCGTCGCCCCGAAGCGCTTCACTTCGCCGTCCCTCGTCCAGTAGTAGTCGCGCGGTTTTTGCCTTCCATCCACGCAATAAAGCAGATTGGCGAGCGGATCGGACGGATCCTGCCGGGCGAGCAGGGGCGAATCCCAGGCGCCCTTTGGATCGCGCAACCGCAGCAGCAGAGTCATCTGCTTGCCGGTCACCTTGGCATCACCCGAAGCGACAAAATACCCGCCGTCCATTTCGGCAACCATCCCATCGCCGCCGCGCGCCAGCGACGCCGCGCGGTCCGCACCATCCAACTTCACCCCGGTCTTGGCCGCGCCGGTAGCCTCCAGTCCGTCAGTCCCGGCAAAGTGCCAGACCTTCACTGCGTCCTTGAACGGACCGGCCGGCGGCGTCCCCGCCGCCTGCACGTGGGCGATTCCGCAATAAATCCCCGCTGCGACGAGCGCGGCGGCCGACAAAGTAGATCCTGTTGTTTTCTTCATGGCCTTCACCGATCGGTCTTTCTGGTCCTTGATTTCTTAATCATCTCCTTGCCCTCCGGAGATTTCTTGGGGTTGAGGAGGCTTCGACGAGCATTTGCTCCGCGGGCACTTCGAGCCGGATTTCCGCGCCATAGCTCAGGCCGCTGACGAACGGCAGCAGCAACTCCAGCACGTCCGGTTTCTGGAAATGGGTGGGTTTGGTGTCGGGATGCGGATAGTAGATGAGTCCTTCCACCGGCGGCGCGCCGTCGCGAAGCAGGCGCACGTCGAAGAACGAAAAGTCCTCCGCCGGTTCCGTGGGGTGCCATTTCACCGAGCGCAACGTGAGACGCGGCGCGACGACGCGATACCGCAGCGGCGCGATGCTCACGTTCAGCGTGCCGCCGTGGTAGGCGTTCAAGTCGAGTCCCAGCGCGCGAAAGTGGGGCGCCTGCATCTTCAGCGTGCCGCCGGGAAAAAGCGGGTTGTCATTCTGTCCGGAGGCCACGCGATGGCCCAGAACGATGCGGGCGGGAAAGGTTTGGCAGGAGAGGTTCATGTTGGATAACGGCGGGCTCACTTTGACTTCAGCGTGCTCTCCATGTCTTCCAGCGCGACCTGCTTGGTTTCCGGGAAGAACCGGCCGACCACGAACAACTGCACGACCATCATGGCCGCAAAGAACGCGAATGGCAGTCCCGCATTGGGCTGGCCCAGCTCGCGCGCTACCAGCGGGAAGGCCCAGGAGACCAGCATCGCCATAAACCAGTGCGTGAAGCTGCCCAGCGTCTGCCCTTTGCTGCGAACGGCGGTTGGGAAAATCTCGCTGATGAACACCCAGATGACCGCGCCCTGCCCGAAGGCATGGCACACCACCATGCCGCCGAGCAGCCACACCAGCCAGTCCGCGTGGACATTGGCGTTAAAGATCCACGTCACCAGCCCCAGGCTGATGCCGCCGCCGGCCGTCCCCCAGATGAGCAGCGCTTTCCGCCCCACTCTGTCAATGAGCGCCATCCCAACCAATGTCGCGATGATGTTGATCGTGCCGAGGATGACAGTCTGCAAAGCGCTGGAGTTCTTGTCGAAACCGGCCATCGCGAATATCTGGTCGGCGTAATACCAGAGCGCGTTGATGCCGCCGAGCTGGTTGAACATCGCCACCGTGATCGCCAGGAAAATGGGCCGGGCATGCGACTTGACGAACAACGGCGCTCTTCCGTGTTGAAGGTCCTCGCGCAGCGACGCGTCGATGGCCGCAAGCTGGCGATCCGCATCAGACACGCCGGTCAACCGCAACACCGTCGCCGCCTCGTCCCGGCGACCGGCCATCATCAGCCAGCGAGGACTGCGCGGGATGAAGAACAACATGGCCAAGAAGGCGAAAGCCGGCACCGCCTGCACGCCCAGTTTCCAACGCCACTCGGCCGCGCCGAGATCCATCGAGCCGAGCAAATAGTTGGACCCGTAGGCGACCAGCACGCCGATGACGATGTTCACTTGAAAGCAGGCCACCAACCGTCCACGCCACGACGCCGGCGCGATCTCCGCGAGATAGATCGGCCCGAGCACGGATGACGCGCCCACCGCCAAGCCGCCGAGAATGCGCGCCGCCACGATCATCCAAAGCGACGACGCAAATGCGCAGCCGAGGGCGCAGAGCAGGTAGAACGCCGCCACCACCTTCAGGCAATCCCGGCGGCCATACAGGTCGCCAGGTTTCGCCGCGGCCAGCGAGCCAATCGTCGCGCCGAGCATCGCCGAGGCAGTCATGAATCCCTGCTCGCCTTTGGTGAGCGAAAAGAGCCGCACCAGACTCTCCTGGCATCCGGAAATGACGGCCGTGTCGAAACCAAAGAGCAGGCCGCCCAGCGCCCCGACGAGTGTGGCCCCGAGCAGTGCGGGCGTGATCTTGACCGTTGGATCACGGAAGGCCGCGGAGCCGAGTGAGCGCATTTGCACGACGCGATCCATAGCAACGATCATCGTCCGGCGCCAATTCCAGACATGACAGATTCCAAAAAAGCTGTCATGTCCGCCCTAAATCTGCTACTGGCAGCATCCCATGACTGACAGCCTCAAACACCTCGCCTTATCCCGCCAGCTCGCCGCGGAAATCAACTCCGGCAAGTATCGCCCCGGCGACCGTCTGCCGAGCGAAGCCCAGCTTGTGAAGAGGTTTGGCGTTTCGCGCCCCACCGTGGGCCGCGCACTGCGCGACCTCCAAGCCCAAGGTCTCATTGCGCGCCGCGCCGGTTCCGGCACCTATGTCCGCAACCCGCGCGAGGCCGCGGCCGCCGCGCCCGCGTTCGCCCAACTCGGCCTCATCGTGCCGAGCCTCCGGCACACCGAGATCTTCGAATCCATCTGTGGCGAGCTCGCCGGCCTCGCCCGCGTCCACGACTACGGCTTGCTCTGGGGCGGCACCGCGCACCCGCTCAGCCCGGAAACCGACCTGACCATCCAGGAAGCCGAGACGCTTTGCGACCAATTCATCGAACGCCGGGCGGTGGGCGTGTTCTTTATCCCCTTCGAGCACTGCGCCGACTGCGAAGTCGCCAACGAGCGCATCACGACCAAACTCCACAAGGCCGGCGTGCCCGTCGTGCTCATTGACCGCGACATCCTTCCCTTTCCCGAACGCAGCGGCTTCGACCTCGTGGGCATCGACAACTTCGCCGGGGGCTACGGGCTCGCCACTCACCTGATCAAGCTCGGCGCGCGCCGCCTCGCCTACGTCACCCTCCCGAGCACCGCGCCCACGGTGAACGCGCGGATCGCTGGCGCGCGCGTTGCCATGCTCGACCACGGCATCCCCATCCCCCCCGACTTCGTGCTCACGGGCGATCCCACGGATGAAAAGTTCGTGCGCTCATCGGCCGTGGCCCGCCAGCTCGACGCCATTCTCTGCACCAGCGACCACGTCGCGGCACAACTGCTGCAGACGCTGACCCGGTTGCGCATCCGGGTGCCCGAGCAAATTCGCCTCGCTGGTTTCGACGATATGCGCATCGCGAGCCTGCTGACCGTGCCGCTGACAACCATGGCGCAACCCTGCCGCGACATCGCGATCGTTGCTTTTCAAGCCATGCGCGAACGGCTCATAGAGCCCACTCTCCCCGCACGCAGCCTGCAGCTCACCCCGCGGCTGGTGGTGCGCGAGAGCTGCGGAGCCTACGGCCCCAAGTGAGATGGGATGCCCTCTGGCTGGCTCTGCCGCGTCAGGGCGCGGGCTTGCGGCGGAAGAAGAGGCCTTCGTAGGGTTTCAGTTCGGCGCGGAGGAGCACGGTGCCGTCGGCCTGGGGAATGGTCTCACAGCCTCTATAAACGGCACCGACCGGGACCTTGAGGCGGCAGAGGTCCGTGGTTGCGATGCCGAAGCGCTCCTGGATCATGATGATGCTCTGGTCGTCACTGATGGCGACGCGGAGGTTGTGCGGGCTTCGCACGGGGCGGGGGATGCCGGCGGCGGTCACGAGGTCTTCGAAGACGATTCCCATGGTGTCGTACGGCGTCTGCGGGGCGGGGATGCCCCAGGGCAGGTCGTAGGCGAGGCCCAGGGGGAAACCGAAGGCGTAAATGGCGTTTCCGGCGTGGGCAAAGGCAGCGGCAACGACCTCGCCGTTGGAGGTCGCTAGGAGCGGTTGGCCGTCGCGGAAGGTGCCGACCGGAGAGAGGTCCCGGTTGCCGAAGTTGATCGTGATTTTTCTGGCGGTGTCCTCGGGCGCGACCGGAGTCCATGCCAGCTCGTTGGCGCTCTTGAGGGTGACTTCGCCGGCGCAGTTGGCGAATCCGAGCCATTTTGCCAGGGTGGGATGGAACTGTTTGGCCGGGGTCAGGTACGGGGTGCGCCGGCCGATGTGCCCGAGGACCAGGGTGCGCCGGCCGCGATAGGCGGGGTCGCTGAGCCAGGCGTCCAGGACTTGCCAGACCGCTTCCGGGTAGTCGGAGTCGATGCAGGGGAGGACGAGCATGCGGTACGAGCCTATGTCGATCTTGCGTTGTTGCGTGGCGTAGGCGAGGTCGAGGTCCATGGCGATGTCGAACTCGATATTGAGCTGACCGAGGGAATCGGAGACGGCCATGATGTTGCCGATGTCCCGGCCGCCGCGGTTGGAGCGGGCGAGGTTGTTGTTGCCGACGATCAACACGTCGACCGGCCGGTGGAGGGAGAACGGGACGCCGTCGACGTTCCGGTAGAATTCTCCCATCCATTGGAGTGCCTTGGAGAGGTGCGGCTGCGCCTCGGGCGACGCCATCGCGCCGGAGAGGTGCGTCCAGCGGTAGGCCTGCTCGAAGGCGCCGCCGTGCCCCAGCAATTCAAAGGTCTGGGCGCGGTGATAGTTGAGGATTTCCTGTTCGTTGTCATGGGCGCCGCCCTCGCCCTCGCCGGTGGCGATCGCCACGGCCCGGGAGCCGGGGGCGCGCACGTAGGGGCGATAGGCCGCGATGTTCGCGAAGTACTTGCGCATGCGGTAGGCCGGGGTGCACTTGCCCAAGTCCTTGCGCGAGTCGTGCGAGCCGGTGCTGATGACATCGAAGTCGAGTTCGGCCCTTCGGTAGCACATCGGGAACATCCAGTGGGCGGTGAAATCCTGCGCGTTGCAATGGAAGATCCACTGGTTGGGTGCGGCCGCGCGCACGACGGCGGCCCAGCGGTTGACGTGGGCCAGATACAGGACGTCCTCGCGGAACGCGTTGTAGTCAATCCACACGGGATCGTTGGGGGTGAAGGTGTTCAGAGCCGGGAAGGAGGCGAGTTCGGCAAACGGCGAGGTGGCGGCGCGGAACAGCGGCCATTCGGGCAGCGGCACGTCCTGCCAGCGGGAGAGATCGGCCCAGGGGCTGGAAACCAACGGGTAAGCGGGGGTGGACACCATTTCCTTTAAGTCCGGCAGATTCCATGCGTCGAGTTTGCGCGGGGTCGAGCGCAGGAGCGAGTGGTCGGTGAAATCGTAGCCGGCGCCCCAGGCGGCCTTGAGCGCGTCCAGGGTGTGGTAGCGCTGTTTGAGGTATTCGGCGAAGGCTTGGCGCAGGTGACCGTTGTCCAGGTCCCGATCCATCTGGACGTCCTCCTCGCCGATCATGTAACCGGCAACGCAGGGCCTCTGCGCATAGCGGGTTAGCATCTTGCGATGGGCCAGGGCGTTGACCTCGGCGACTTCCGGGTACAGATAGTAGCGATGGTGGTAGGGCGGCGGAAGCATGTCCCAACTGGCGCTCCAATGGTGATCGCCCTCGATCACGACATGGCGCCCATGCGCCTGGCAGCGGTCGAGGAAATGATCAAGGATCTGGAAGTTGAAATCGAAATGTGGCAGACCGGTGCCAGCGGGCTGCTTGTCGCAGCGCTTCCAGCGTCCTTCGCCGTCGAGCAGGTCGTGCCAGCCAAGGAATCGCAGGTAGAGGTGGACCTCGGCCTGTTCCATGAGCGCCAGGTCTTTCTCCAGCTGGTCGAAATCCCACTCGGTGAATCGCAGGACGAAAGGGTCCTTGGCGGTCTTCGGGTTGTAGATGATAGAGAGCAGGTGCTTGATCTTGCCGGTGGCATCGAGGACCTGGCCGGGGTGGGGGTCG
>JADLBR010000159.1 GCA_020847615.1 Verrucomicrobiia bacterium | reverse complement strand
GGCTGGATGCTGCGCTGCTGCTCCGGGTCCTCGGGATCCTGCTGTGCGCCTTTTCGGCCATCGAGCTGCTTTTCGGGGAGCGATCGCCGGTCAAGATCCCGGCGGGACTTGGATTCCCGGTCGGTCTTGTGAGCGGTGGCATCGGGGGTGCGCTGAACGTGGGCGGGCCACCCGCGATCGCCTACGCGTACTCGCAAACCTGGGGCAGGGGCCAGATCGTGGCGGTGCTCCAGGTCGTCTTTGGGCTCAGCGCGATACTGCGCGGCGTCCTGGTGGGCGCGAGCGAGCTGGTTCGTCCCGGCCTGGTGGCCGTGACCCTGCTGAGCGTTATCCCGCTGCTGCTGGCGACGCTGGGTGGCGGATGGTTGCTGGGGAGGGTGTCGCACGATCGGATGAGGAAGGCGGTTTTCGGGTTTCTTTTTCTGATGGGCATCAAGCACGCGGTGTTCCTGTGACGGGATACGGGCGCGAGGAGGAGCGGGAATGATAGGCGAGGGCGAGTTGAGGGAACTGAAGAGGAAGGCGCGCGAGGTGAGGGTCTTGACCCTGGACGCGCTCGGGCACCTGGGCGTGGGGCACGTGGGCGGCGCGCTGTCGGTCGTCGAGGTGCTCACCATCCTGTACTATCGCCACATGAGGGTCGATCCCTCGGCGCCCAGGATGGCCGGACGAGACAAGCTGGTGCTTTCCAAGGGGCACGCGGGCCCGGCCCTGTACAGCGTCCTGGCCGACAAGGGGTTCTTTCCAAGGGAGTGGCTGCGCACGCTGAATCAGGGGGGCACCTCGCTGCCAAGCCACTGCGACATGCGGAGGACGCCGGGGATCGACATGACGACGGGCTCGTTGGGGCAGGGCGTGTCCGCCTCGATCGGGCTGGCGCTGGGCAATCGACTCAATGGCGACGCCGGCACCGTGTTTCTCATCATCGGCGATGGCGAATCGAACGAGGGTCAGGTCTGGGAGGGCGCCATGTGCGCGGCCCACTATCGTCTGGGGAACCTGATCGGATTCATGGACTACAACCACATGCAGATCGACGGGTACACCCGCGACATCATGGACATCGAGGCGCCCGAGGACAAATGGGCGGCCTTCGGGTGGTTCGCGCAGCGCGTGGACGGGCACGATTTCCGGGCGCTGGACGCGGCGATCGAAAGGGCCAAGGCGGAGACGTCGCGGCCCTCGATGATCGTCATGGACACCGTGAAAGGAAAAGGGGCGTACTTTGCGGAGGATAACGTGGGCAATCACAACATGAAGGTGGACGAGGCCATGGCTGCGGAGGCGATACGCCGGCTGATGGGGGAGGCACTGTGATGGGCGCGGCGGTGGCGACGGAACCCAGGGAGATGCGGGTGGTCTATGCGGAGACGCTGGTCCGCCTGGCGGAGAACAGTGCGGACATCGTGATCCTCGAGGCCGACCTGATGAAGGCCAGCGCGACGGGGATATTCCAGAAACGCTTCCCGGAGCGCGCCTTCAATATCGGCGTCGCCGAGGCCAACATGGTGGGGATCGCGGCGGGCCTCTCGGCGAGCGGCAAGATCCCATTCGCCGCGTCGTTCACGTGTTTCGCATCGCGTCGCGCGTACGACCAGTTCTTCATCTCGTGCAACTACGCGGGCCTGAACGTCAAGCTGGTTGGGACGGATCCCGGCATCGCGGCGGAGTACAATGGGGGGACGCACATGTGCTTTGAGGACCTGGGCCTCATGCGGAACGTGCCGGGACTCGTGGTCTTCGAGCCGTGCGATCCGGTTTCGTTGGCGGCGCTGGTCGAGCGGGCGGCGGCGCACAGGGGTTGTACGTATCTGCGGCTGCACCGCAAGCCCATCCGCCCGATCTATCCCGATGGCGAGGCGTTTGAACTCGGCCGGGGGAAGGTGCTGCGGGACGGGGGCGATGTCACGCTTGTTGCCACGGGGGCGATCATGGTGCCCGAGGCGCTGGCGGCGGCGGAACGACTCGCTTCCGACGGGGTCTCCGCGGCCGTGATCGACATGCACACGGTGAAACCCATCGACCGGGACCTGGTGCTGGAATACGCGCGCAAGACGCGCGGATTCGTGAGCTGCGAGAACCACCAAATCGTCAATGGGCTGGGCTCGGCGATGGCCGAGGTGCTCTGCGAGGGATGCCCGCGACCGCTCAGGCGCGTGGGGATCCGGGACGAGTTCGGCGAGGTGGGGACCCTGGATTATCTGAAGGCCAGATATCGCCTGACCGCGGGCGTGATCGCCGATGAGGCGCATGCGGTATTGAAAGGATGAGGGAAGTGGCATGGACAAGATGACCATTGCGATCGCGTCGGATCTATCGGGCTATCCCCTGAAATGCGAGGTGGCCGCGCACCTTGCCGGGCGCGAGGGCGTGACCGTCCTCGACCTGGGGATACCGTCCGAGGACAAGCCGTCGCCCTATTTTGAGCAGGCGCCCAAGGTGGCCCGGGCCATCCAGGAGGGAAGGGCCGGCCGGGGTGTGCTGATCTGCGGCACGGGGCAGGGTATGGCGATTGTCGCCAACAAGCACCGGGGCATCTACGCCTGCGTCGTGACGGACGTATTTTCGGGCGAGCGCGCGAAGATCATCAACAACGCCAACATCATCACGATGGGTGGCTGGGTGACGGCGCCCTTCCTGGCGAAGGAGATCGTGGACGCGTGGCTATCGGTGGGATTCACGCAGAAGATGGAGTTCAAACGGGATTTCCTGACCAACGCGTTCAACCAGGTGAAGGCGATCGAGGATGGCAACTTCCGATGAGGGGGATAGATGCTTGAGCAGGCGCTGACCGAAACGCGGGTGATCCGGGTGCCGGCGATTTCTGCCGATGACCTGGACGCGGTGGTGATGTACTCGTGCGGGGCCGCGGCGCGCGTCTGCGCCGTGGTGGACTCCTTTCCGGTGGGGGCGCGGGACGATCTGGTCGGGGGCCTGGCGCGGTTGAGAGAGGTCCGGGTCCTGAATCGCGTGGTGCCAGACCCGAGGGTTGGGGACATCATGGCGATGGCCGAAGAGGTCCGCGAGGCGAGGCCCGACGCCATCGTGGCGGTCGGTGGGGGGAGCACGCTGGATTCGGCGAAGGCGCTGGCGATGCTCGCGGCGCACGAGGGGGATCTGGAGGATTATCTGGGGCCGGAGCCTCGCCGGAAGATCGGGGCGAAGTGTGCCCCGCTGATCGCGGTGCCGACGACGGCGGGTACCGGCTCGGAGGTCACGCGGTTCGGGGTCTATACGGCGCGGGGTGGCCGCAAGTATACGCTCGCGCATCCCGCGCTTCAGCCGGACATCGCGATCCTCGCGGCGTCCCTGACCCACTCGCTTCCGCCGCCGGTGACCGCCGCAACCGGGATCGACGCGCTGTCCCACGCCCTCGAGGCGATATGGAACCGGAATGCGACCCCCGCCTCAGACGCGGCGGCGATCGGTGCCGCAAGGGCCATCCTCGAGTGGTTGCCCGTCGCGTACGAGAGCGCGCGGGGTGGTGGGACGGCGGGCAGGGGTGAGATGCTCGAGGCCGCCTGCCGCGCGGGAACGGCCTTCAACCGCACGGGGACGGCCATGGTCCACGCCCTGTCGTTCATCCTATCGGAGGAGTGGCACGTGCCGCACGGGGCCGCGTGCGCGTTCACGCTGGAGGACGGCG
>JADLBR010000158.1 GCA_020847615.1 Verrucomicrobiia bacterium | reverse complement strand
CCGGGCCGCCGTCGATCCTGCCGAAAGACGGCTTTTCCCGGCACTCGAGCGTGAGCCGCGGCACATCCACCGGCGCCGCGTCGCCGGGGATTATCGTGATGCCCAGCTTGCACGGTGTGCCCGCGCGAACCTGGCGCCCCGTCAACAGCCGGGGGTAAATCTGGTAGCAGTCCGAGCCGAACCCGCGCCCGTCCTGGGCGGTGCATATCGTCGCCGCGTCAAACGCCAGGCCCAGCCGATCTGGGCCAGGCGCCCCCAGGGCCACCCGACGCGTGGCGCCGCTCATGAAGTGCCGCTCGCCCGGCGGTTTTTCCGGAAATGCCCCCGCCTCCGAGGGCCAGAGGACCAGCGGCTTGCCCGACCACTCCGCGACGGGCAGATCCAGGAACACGCATATCTCGCCGATGGCGCAGTCCCGCTCTGGCGTCGCCGCGTATTCGACGCGCACCCCGCCCTCGACCGGTTCGACGCGCTGCTCGATGGCCCACGCGACCCCCGCCACCGGTTCGACCAGCGTGCCACGGAAAACGTGCGCCGCGCCCTCGCGCCGGGGGAAACCCGCCGCGGCCCGCATGGCGCCCTGGTGTGCGCTGCCCTTCCACCCCTCGCCCGCCAGCACCAGCCGCGTTCCGCGGATCAGGACCGACCCACCTCGACTCGCCGAGATGCTCCCGTCGGGCCCCACATCGAATCGCGCGCCCGACACGTCGATGACATCCTGCCCGCCCCCCGCCCCACGGCAGACCGCCACCAATAGGAAAGCGGCGAACATCCCACACGCGCGCCACCGCCGTCGCTCGAGGGAAGGCGGCATCGGGTCACGTCCCGGCGATGCCGTCCATCGGGTAATCCGAGACCGCGCCGATGTCCACCGGTTCATCTGCCTCGCACAGGGACCGGGAACCCACGCCACAACCGCACGTGGCCAGGGCCAGAAAATGCCGCCGCCCCATCCCGGTCGCCCCCGAGAGCGTCGCGTCCCCCGAACCCGCATGCACCGAGCCGTCGGCCTCGCCCATGCCCGACGCTAACAGCCCGCCGGATCTTGCCAAGCCCGACAGGCGGGAAATTCAAAACCGTGGCTTGTCATGAACCCCGCACGCCGGGGAGAATCCAATCCGAGGCAGACCCATCATGCGCGCATTCGCACTCATTCACCTCTTGGCCTACACAGCGGTCCATGCGGCCGACGATCGCGGCGACGTGCGCGACGTGCTTGCCACGGCATTCAACCACCCATTCCTCACCGACACCGAAGTGGTCGCGTATCGCTGCGACACCCGCGCGGTCGTCCGGGGACCGGGCGGACCCACGCTGTTCCGGTACCCGGCGATCGCTTCCGTGGCGGTGGATGGCAAACCCGTGCCCGCCCGGCGCATCGGACCGGATCTCGTGCAAGCAGACCTCCCCGCCGGAGAGCACGGGGTCGAGATCGGCACCTCGGGCGACGTGTTGCCGGACGGGAGATTGGGCGACGGACCCGCCGTGGCGACGCCAGAGGAATTCAAGGAGCGCGCGGCCCGATCGAAACCCGGCGACGAGGTGGTTGTGCGGGACGGCACCTACACCAGTTGGAGGCTCGATGTCAGCCTGGAAGGCACGGCCGAGCGCCCGGTCATCATTCGCCCACAAACACCCGGCGGGGCCGTGTTCCGGCGGGATGCCCGGCTCACGCTGCGCGGGCGACACTGGATCCTGCGGGGATTCCGGTTCGAGCAGTGCAACGCCGGCACGGTGCTGAACGTCCTGGCGAGCGATTGCCGCGTCACCCAGTGCCATTTCTCCCACTGCGGAACACCGCTCTCGACCTTCGCGCACATCGTGGAGATCGGGATGGGCAGCCACCGGAATCAGGTGGATCACTGTTACTTCACCGGCAGCAAGTCGATGAGCCTGGCTCAGGCGATCCGGGCCGTGGACGGCGTCGGGCTGAACAACCGATTCGACCATAACCTGTTTCGCGACATCTACCGCTATTGGATCAACGGCCAGGAGAACATCCAGATCGGCCAGAACCAGCGCGACCCGACAGGCCGCGCCCGCCCGGCCTGCCTGGTGGAGTACAACACCTTCGACCATGCCTGGGGCGACGGCGAGATCATCTCGAGCAAGAGCACGGGCAACGTCATACGGAACAACGTCGCGGCGCACTGCCGCCGCTCGGCATTCACCCTGCGCGGCGGGGACGGGGCGCGATTCGAGGGCAACGCGATGGTGAACAACGGCGACGGCGTCCGGGTGATGGGACGGCACCATGTCCTGACAGGCAATCTGATCCTCGGCCAGGCGGCCTGGGGCGTCTATCTGGAGACCGGAAGCCGCGACGGCCAAGACATGGTGGCCACGGAAGCCACGGTCGTGAAAAGCAACACGATCGCACGATGCGCCGCGGGCGCCATCGGCGCCATGCCCGTCTCGAAGGACCGACCCCACCCGCCCACCGGGAACGAGTTCTCGGACAACCTCCTGCTCGGCGATGCATCGGTGCTCGGCGACCCGACCCGGTTGCCCGACTCCACGGTGCGCCGCAACCTGTTCTGGATTTCCGGCAGGGCATCGCAGCCCGCCCCCGTCGGCCAGCGGGCCACGGTCGCCGACCCGCGCATGGAGGGAGATGTCCTATCGGTCCACCCTTCCCCGGATGGGCCCGCTCGCGAAGTCGGCGCTCCCCCCATGGATCCCGGGCTGCCGCCCCTGCCGCCGCGCCCCCTGTTGGATCTGGCCCTGTTCAAGGGCGATCCCCTCTATGCCCAGGAACCCAAGCGCCCACTGGATGGCTGGCGCGGGACCGGCAAGGCCGCCGACGACGCGCTCTCGCTAGGAGACGGCGCCTTCGCCGCGCTCGGGGTACCGCTTCCAGATAGCTTGGTGCTCGAGTGGGAATACCAGCCGGCAGTGTTTGCTTCGGTGGGCTCGCTCTCCTTCGGCGATTACAGGTTAACCTGGGGTGGGGTGTCCGGCGACGGCAAGCCTTCGGGGATCGTCGAACTCCGCAAGGGCGGCGAAGTTGTGGCCGACGGGACGGACGCGCTCCTTCCCTCGCAGCAATTCCGATACAAGGGCGGCGGGATGCGCT
>JADLBR010000157.1 GCA_020847615.1 Verrucomicrobiia bacterium | reverse complement strand
GAGATCATGCACCGGGACTATGCGCTGCGGCTGAGCGCGCGCCGTCTCGCGTCCGAGGCCGGCGTGTCGCACAGCCAGTTCGACCGGCGCTTCCGAAGGCTTTTCGGGACCACGCCGCGCGAGTACCTGCTGCGCGTCCGGGTAAACGCCGCGTGCCGTCTCCTGGAGGACACGCACCGCACGGTGACGGACATCGCGCAGGAGGTCGGATTCTATGATCACAGCCACTTCTCGCGCACATTCCGGCGCATCATGGGCGTCACGCCGCGGCGGTATCGCCGGCTCCACGCGGGAGAGCCGCGGACCCCGAGTGACGACCGGGGCTAGCCATGCCGCCGACGCGCATCCCGAGCGCCACCGGTGCCGAAAATGTGGCCGAAGCCGTGAGGCTTTGGCGGCCCAACGCTTGCGCGTTCGGCTACGGGATCCTAAGGTCAACTGTGATTCCGCTGGCTCCGGGCCGCCAGGCGCAGCGGCGGCGCCGATGCCATCGGGCTGCGCCGCGCCACGGCCTGGCGCCGGCGCCGGTGCGCGGCCTGCGCCATCTGCGCCTCGCCGGCGGAGACCTCGCGGGTCCCGAGAGAGGAGGCACATCCGGTGCACAGGTAGTCGTAGATCTCCTTGTCGGGAAGCACCAGCAGCAGCCGCTCCCGGACCTCGCGGGGCCCGCCGCATTTCTGGCAGTAGAGTTGCGCGGCCCGCAAGTGCTCGAACTGTTGCATGCCGGTCATCCTCCCCGCTCTACGCGCTCGAGGCAATCGAGAATCGACCGGAGCACCTGGAATGGCTGCCGCGATGCATCGATGGGCACGACCCGGTCGCGGTAGTGATCCAGCACGGGCTTGGTCTCTTCGTCGAAGACCCGAAAACGTCGCTCGATAATGTCGTCGTGGATGTCGTCGAGCCGATTCTCCCGGAGGGATCGCCTGCGGATGCGCTCGGCGAGCTTGCTCCGGTCGGCGAAATCGAGGTGGCAGACCAAGAGCACGTCGGTCTCGGGTTCCATGAGCTTGGCCTGCGCGACGTTCCTGGGGATGCCGTCCAGGACGAGGAGGTGCTCGGCAGGCCGGAATTCCCCCATGATGGCGAGGTTGCGGATGTGCTGCTGCCAGAGACGGATCGTGATGTCGTCGGGCACGAGCCGCCCCTTGGACGAGTGGGCGATGAACTCGCGGCCCAGATCGGATCGGGGGTCAAGGGCGCGAAAGACCTCGCCGCAAGCCAGGTGAAAGAAGCCGGGGACATGGCCCAGGATCCTGCCGATGGTCCCCTTGCCGGTGCCGGGCGATCCGATGAGAAGGATGGATTTAGTGCGTGCCATTTTCGCTAATATTGGGCGCGCTCGCCCCCGCGCGCAAGCGGGTAGGCGCCGACCGGCGGACCGGCCCACGACCGGGGAGCCCCGGGCAGAAATCCGTCATGCCCTCGGGGATTCCTCGGTCGCCCCCCTGTCGCCCCACCCGGCCGGGTCCTGGCGATAGAATCGCGCCAACTGCCCGTAGAGTTCCGGCATCTCGCGCCGCAGGTCGCGCGGGCACTCGAAGAAGGACTCCGTGGCCACCGCAAAAAATTCCCCCGGATCCTGCGCCCCATAGGGGTCGAGGAAAGTCCACTGTCCCCGGTCCGATTCGCGCCGCAGGCTCTCGAACTCTTGGCTCATGACCCTCGCCCATTCGGCGCGGGCCTTTCCCCTCGGGAGACCGGGATAACCGTCGGTCGGTCCGTGCTCGCAGTCGATCTGGTGCGCGAACTCGTGAAGCACGACGTTGTAGCCATCGCCGCCGCCCTGCAGCCCGCGGCGCACCTCGTCCCACGCGAGGACCACCGTGCCGCGGTCCCATGACTCCCCGGATAACACCTCGTGATGCTCCGTCACCACGCCGACCTCATCGTGGTGCTGGCGCGGCGATCGAAACGACCCCGGATAAATGAGCACGGCCACCAGCCGCGGAAAGTACTCCGCCTCCCGATGGAGCAGCAGGAGGCACGCCTGGGCGGCGACCAGCACCCGCATCTCCTCGGTGACCTCAAGCCCCGCGCACCCCTCGAACCTCTTCTCGGCCAACAGTACCTGGACGTGCCCCTGCAGCTCGCGCCGGTCGGCATCGGGAATCCGCGGGTACATCGCCCATCGTCGCCCGAGCAGCGCATCCCACGCGGGCGGGAAGGGTCTCGCCCGCAACCGGGCGCGGCTACGGCGCCTGAAGAACCCAAATATCACCGGCTCCCCGCGACGGCGCCCGCCCTCTGGAAACGCGGCCGGGGATCGACGCCCGGCATCAGGGAGTTGTCCTCGCCATAATCGCCCGACTCATGGAAGAAGATGGGCGGCGTCTCCGGGATCTCCAGCAACCGCTCCTTGAACTCCTTGAGGTAAACGACGCGCTCCTCGCTCGACAGGCGCGCGGGACACCAGGCCACGAATGGCGGCAGCACATCGAAACCCACGAGGCGCAATATGCCATTCTGGATGGGCCACAGGATCAGCTCGATGTCCCCGTTCCTGCCGCGGGGGCCATAGATGGACGGCGGGCCGCCGGTCGTCAGCGAGAGCATGGCGCGGCGCCCGCGCAACCCGCCATTCTCGTACCACATGCTGCCCCCGTACGCGAACCCCACGCCCATGACCCGGTCGACCCAGCCTTTCAGGATCGCGGGGAGCGAGAACCAGAACAGCGGAAACTGGAGAATCAGGGTGTCGCACCATCTGAGTTTCTCGTGCTCGTCCGCGATGTCCTTCGCGTAGGTCCCATCGTCCTGCGCGCGCCTCTGCTCCGCCGCCAGCCTGAACACATCCGCGTTGGCCGGCCTCGTGAAATCGCCCCGCCCCACAACCGGATTGAACCCCATGGCGTACAGATCGGACACGATCACCTCATGGCCGCCGCCCCGCAAGGTGTCCACCGCCACATCGCGCATCGCGCCGTTGAACGACCTCGGCTCGGGATGCGCATATACAATCAGCACCTTCATCTGGCCTCCTGAATCTCGCGACCCTAGCAGCCCAACCGAATTCCGCCAGCCAGACCGGCGGCCCTTGGCCCCGGGGGCCGCTACATGGGCCGCCGTTCCTGTTTGCCGACGATGCCCGACTAACCGATACTCCGTGGAGCACCGCCCCCATGGACGACCTGTTTGGCAGCGCCCCCGAAACACCCTTGGCCGAAGGCCCCGCGGCCACGGCGGCGCCGCTCGCCGCGAGATTCCGCCCCAGGACCCTGGATGAATTCATCGGCCAGGAGCACATCCTGGGCCCAGGCAAACTGCTCCGGCGGGCGATCGAGGCCGACCGCATCACGTCGATCATCCTCTTTGGCCCGCCGGGCACCGGAAAGACATCGCTCGCGCAGATCATCGCCAGGGCGACCTCGTGCCATTTCGAGCGACTCAGCGGCGTCGAGTCGTCGGTCGCGGACATCCGCCGCACCGTGGCGTCCGCCGCCAACCGCCTGGCCAATGCCGGGCGCAAGACGATCCTGTTCATCGACGAGATACACCGCTTCAACAAGGCGCAGCAGGATGTGCTGCTGCCCGATGTCGAGAGTGGCGTGGTGCGGCTCATCGGCGCGACCACCCACAATCCATTCTTCTACGTGAACGCCCCGCTGGTCTCCAGATCCCAGGTATTCCAGCTCGAGCCCCTGGCGCCCGCGCACCTGGCCGGGCTGCTTCGCCGGGCGATCGCCGAACCGGGTCGCGGCCTGGGCCACATGCGCGTCGAGGCGACCGACGAGGCCATCGCCCACCTCGCCACCCAGGCCGATGGCGATGCCCGCAAGGCGCTCAACTCCCTCGAGGTCGGCGCGCTCACCACGCCGCCCGACGCGGGCGGCGTCATCCGCATCGACCTGCCGTCCGCGGAGCAGTGCATCCAGCGCAAGGCCGTCGTCTACGACGCCGACGAGGACGCCCACTACGACACCATCTCGGCATTCATCAAGTCCATGCGGGGGGGCGATCCCGACGCGGCGCTCTACTGGCTGGCCAAGATGCTCTACGCCGGAGAAGACATCCGCTTCATCGCCCGGCGCATCGTCATCTGCGCCTCGGAAGACGTCGGCATGGCCGACCCGCGGGCGCTGATCGTGGCGGTGGCGGCCCAGCAGGCGGTCGAGTTCGTCGGCATGCCCGAGGCCCGCATACCCCTCGCGCAGGCCGCGGTGTACGTCGCCACCGCCCCCAAGAGCAACGCCTCCTACAAGGGAATCGATGCCGCGCTCGCCGACGTCAAATCCGGCGTCACCCTGGAGGTCCCGAAGCACCTCCGCGACGCGCACTACCGGGGCGCCGCCCGGTTGCAGCACGGCGAGGGCTACCAGTACTCCCACGATTTCCCGGAGGCCGTCGCCCAACAGGACTACCTCCCCGCCCCGCGCGCGTACTACGAGCCCACCGACCGGGGCTTCGAGAAGGACATCGCCGAACGCCTCGCCCGATGGCGGGGGCTCCGCAAAGAAAAGGGCGTCGGCTAGGAGGCTGTCGGACTTTGTCCGGCAGCCTCCTCTGGCAAAACCGCCTTCCGTGGCCGAACGCGTAAGCGTTTGGCCGCCAAAGCCTCACGGCTTCGGCTACATTTTCTGCGCCGTTAGCCCGCATATTTCACGCGCATGCGCGAAATATGCAGGCTCAAAGGAAAACCGCGCTCTGAAATACGGGTCCCCGATCGGTTTTCGGCACTGGAAACGCGGCCAACAGTTTGTGATTTCGAAAAATGGTGTT
>JADLBR010000156.1 GCA_020847615.1 Verrucomicrobiia bacterium | reverse complement strand
AGGGAACAGGCCAGGGTGCGGGCTGGTACGGTCATGGCGTCTTCGGCGGCGGGTAATTTCCTTCGCCCATTCGGTTCTTTGGATTCACGTTCGGATAGGTGTCCGCAACGTCGGGATTTGAGCCGTACATGCGCGGATCGCGGGTCCTCTTCAACTCGGCGTCCATCTGCACGGCGAGCCTGGCCTTGGCGGCAGCGTGCTCGGGTGACGCGGCGATGTTGTGGAGGCAATCGGGGTCTTTCTGGATGTCGTAGAGCTCCTCGGCGGGATGTCTTCCCACGATGAGTTCGAGCATTTCTTTATACGGCGATGCGCCGGCGTGTTCGATCAGCCATTTGAGCGTCTCCTGATCATCAATATCTCGGTAGCAGCCGGCGTGGCGCGGCAACAGCTTGCCCGTCGTCTTGTTGATGCGCTGCGGGTCGCCGACGGGCCAGCGGTCGGGGCGGAGGTTGCGCAGATAGAGATACTCTGGCGTGCGGAGGGCGCGGATGGGATATCCGATGTCGTTGTATCGCGTGAGCGTGTGCCGCTCGTGCCCGGCGAAGACGAAGGCCCCATCGGGATTCGCGAGGCCCTGTCTTGTGCCGGTGAGCAGCGGCAGAAAATCGCGGCCCACGGGCGCAAGTGCCGGGTCATTCTTCGCCGGGTGATCGACCCCGGCCGCGGCGAGGATCGTCGCGTTCAGGTCGACGAAGCCGATGGGATCATCCACGACGCGGTGGCCCGGCACGCGCTTTGGCCAAGCCACAATCATAGGCACGTGCAGCCCATATTCGTAGCATGTCGCTTTCGCCCGGAGGAAGGCCATGCCGTTGTCGGCGGTGACGATGACGAGCGTGTTCTGGAGTTCGCCCGACTTCTCCAGCATGTCGAGCATCAGGCCGAGATTTCGGTCGAACCACTCGATCTCGACGAAGTAGTCGAGGAAGTCGGAGCGCACCTCGGGCGTGTCGGGCAGGAAGCCGGGCACATGTACATCCGAGGGGCTCTTTCCCGATCTCAATCCGCTGCCGCGCTCGTAGCCGCGGTGCGGTTCGGCGCAACCGAACCAAAAACAGAACGGCGCCCCCGGCTTTCGCTGTTTGAGGAAATCGGCAAAATTCGCGGGGTAGTCGTTGTCCTTGATGCCGGACCAGGGTGGCTTGAGCTTTCGGTTGTTGAAGGCCGGGCCCGCGGGGTTTCCCTTGCGCCCGGGCGCGCTCTCTCCGGGGGACCATGGCTTGTTGGTGAAGCCGGTGGCGTATCCCGCCCTTGCCAGCAGGTCGGGGAAGCTGGCGAACTTCGCGGGGAACAGGCCGTGGTGCGTGCTGGCCTCCTCATTCATCCAGACATGGCGCCCGGTCAGGAAGGCGGCGCGGGACGGCGAGCATCCCGGTGCGCCGCAGAAGCCGTTGCGGAACAACACGCCGCTCCGCGCCACGCGGTCGATGTTGGGCGTCCGCACGGCCTTGCATCCCGCGATGGAGGTGTGCGGCCACGACATGTCATCCGCGATCGCGATGAGGATGTTGGGTCGGGCCGCGTTCGATGGCGATGATGCCGATGCCGATGTCCCCGAGATCAGGGCGGCCAACACGGCGATGGCCAGGGGATGCGTTTTCATATTGATTGGTGTGCAGCTTTCTCATTCTCCCTGATCCAGGTCGAACCGCAGGATGCGGAACGCGCCCGGCTGGATCTGTACCGAGCACTCGTGGCCGGAAAAATTCACGGGCGCGCCGCTGACGAGGTCGGTGACACCGCGGATCGGCGCCTTGGCCGAGGTGACCGTGGTGTCGACGCCTCGCGGGGCTAGGTAGCCGGGGTCGAGGAGAAGGGCGGTGCACGCGCCCTCCGGCTCGCGCTGCAGCATCAGACAGGCTCCGGGCGCCTGCAGCGGAATCGTGGCCGCTCCCTCCTTCAGCACGCGCGCCACCGCTGGCGCCGCAGCCACCGCCGCCTGCCACTCCCCGGTCAACCGGACGCGCTCACCGTCGGTGTGGATGGCGATGGCACCGGCCGGCAATGCCGCCGCTGGCGGCAGCACCGGCACCCAGCCGTGCGGCGTCTGGGGGAAGCAGGTTCTCACGTTCCAATCTTCCGCATAGGCCAGCGGCGGGAAGGCCTCCTCGGCGTAGGGCTCGAACATGTACCGCGCCGGAATGAAACCCCGCCGCAGCGCCTCGGTGTTGCGCTCGTAGTAGGGGTACGCCACCTTGCGGCCCCGTGCCTTGCCCTCCTCCAGCGCCGGGTGGAAGGAACGCACCACGGTCGCGCGGTTGACGTTTGCCGGCTGCGCCCCGGGAATGAGCAAGTTCTTCCGAACCATTTCGAAGACGAGTTCCCGATGCCGGTTTGCCAGTGGGACGACTCCCTCGCGCGGATCGCTCTGCAGATAGGTCTGTCCACCCTCGATGTGCACCCAGGTCCCACCCAGCGCCACCCCCATCAGTTCGAGCCGCAGGATGATGTCTGCCGGGCACACATAGGTGGGCGAAACATCGCGGATACCACGGGGATAGCGCCCCCACTCGTGCCAGTTCCAATACTGCGTCGACATCCCAAACTCCCGGCACAGACCGGCAGCCTTCAATCCTAGCATCCCACCCAGTTGAATCTCCGGCTGGTACGGCTGGTTGGACGCCCAGATCGGCACCATGGTCTCCCGATGTTTCGGGCCGAACAGCACGTTGAAGACTTCCGGGTCGGACGGCAGCAGGCCCCACACGTCGTGTTTTTCCTTAAAGATCATCTTCATCCCGTGGGCGGCGCAAAAGTCCAGCGCCTCGTCGGTCCACTTGAGGACATCCTTGTACAATGGCGAGTAAAGCGTCTCGAGGTTCTCCGCGATGAAGAGGAAGCGGAACATTCGCGGCGCGGCCTCCTTGCTGCGCCGGATGGCCTCGCGCGTGATCCACACCTGGCCGCCATGCGTGGCAAAGTACCCGAAAGGGATGCCCGTCTTCTCAAAGAGCCGCGCCCGCTCGACGATTTGGT
>JADLBR010000155.1 GCA_020847615.1 Verrucomicrobiia bacterium | reverse complement strand
TATGCGGGAACCAAGTTTGCCTCGCCGTTGAGGTCCATGTCGTTCAGCAGGCGCAGGACGCCGTTGGCCTGGGCGGAGTTCAAGAGGAGGCCGCCGTTGTTCGTCGAGCCGCCATTCGGGTCGAAGTCGGTGGTGTTCCAGACTAGCTGCGCCCCGGTGCCGGTGCCGTCGCCACCAATGTCGATAGTGAAGTCGCCGCCGTGGGCGCTGAAGCCATTGCGGTGGTTCTGTGTTCCGTTCGAGCCGCCGACGAGCGCCACCTGCCCCTGCCCGCGGCCCAGGCCATTCGTCAGGGTTCCCGTCGTCTCGAGCGCCGCGAGCTCGTTGGCGGCGGCGATGATGAGGTTGCTATTGGCCAGCGACGCGGCGAGGACGTTCAAGTTGCTCACCCGGAGCACGCCCCCATTGATGGCGGTCTGCCCGTTCCACTCGACCGCGGAACCCGTCAGGTACAGGTTCGCGGCACCATCTTTGATGAAGTCCACCACGCCGCCGCCGCCGTTGGTCAGCGAGCCCGAGATCACGGCCGTGTTTTCGTCCACATTGACCTGTCGCGCCGCCGCGACGGCGACATTGAAGTCGATGCTGTTTTCCAGAGTGATCTGGTTGTTGCCCTCGTCGTTGTTGTTCAGGTAAAGCACGCCCACGTTGAAGGTCGGTGTGCCCCAGACGAGGTTGGTGAGGCCGCCGCTGCCATCCTCGATGCGGATGGACACCGGCGCGCCCCGGGCGCTGAAGCCGACGTTGCCCCCGCCTGTGAGCTGGATCTGCCCGTCGCCCGTTCCCAGCTCGCGGGCGAAGTCGTTGCCAACCGAGAGGACGGCGCCCTGGAGATCGATGTTGCCCTGGACGTTGGTGCCGGCGTCGATGGCGCGCAGGGTGATGCCGTTGGCGACGAGGTCGCCCGTGAGCAGCAGGTCTTCGGAAACGACCATGTAGGCGTCATTGATGCCGCCAATCCCGCTGACCGTCAGGCTCTGATTCGGCGCATTGGTCCCGATCACCTTGTCGGTATCGAAGTTCCCGTTTCCGTTTCCCACCCCCTCCTGCACCGAGATTGTGGCATCCCCGAGCAGCTCGATGTGGTCGGCCGCCAGCGTGTAGCCGGGGTTGGTGCCCGTCAGGGTCCGGCGCTTCACGCTCAACGTACTCCCATCGGCGATGGTGAAGTCGTCCAGGGTGTGGGTGATTCCGCCGTCACCAGAGAATCGGGCGAGGGTGATCGTCGCGTCGTCATTCACGACCACGTCGCGATTGAAGGCCGTGTTGGCGTTGTTGATCAGGTCGAGGTTGCCGCCGTTGAGGTTCAGGACGGTGGCTCCGGCCGAGTCGGCGCGCTGGAGTTCCAGGGTGCCCTCGTTGATGTAGAAATTCCCTGTCATGTCGTTGGCATCGCCCGCGGGGCTGGTGTCGCCCTCGACGTTCAGGATGAGCCTTCCCGGGCCGGCCTTGACAAACCCATTGGTGCCGCGGATGCCGGCCGCGTTGTTCGTGTTGTTGATGACGAGCGTGCCGACCGCCTGGAAGACCGCCTCGTTGTTGCCGAACGCCAGTATGTGCTCGAAGGCGCCGTTGTTGTTGATCGTGTTGGTGCCTGCGCCCAGCTGGGCGATCACGGCCGCGGCGCTGGCGTTCGTGAAATTCAGGACGCGGTCGGCGGTCGGCCCCAGCAAGTCGATCCCGTCGTCGAGCACCAGTGAGCCAAGGCTCCGGTTGCCGCCGATCGTGACATCGTTGGTGGGCCGGGCGTTCACGGTGATGCCCCAGAGGGTGGAATCGACGGACTGCTCGTAGGTGGTGAGCGATGTGATCCGGGTGCTGACGCCGTCGGAGGCGAGGTTGGTCGTCGCCAGATTGTAGTCCGCCGACGTGCCGTTGGTGGCATTCCTGATCAGAGCGTAGGGGATGATGCCGCCCGCGGTGGTCGGGGCGGAGGTGAAGACCACCTCGTTGCGCTCGCTGTCGCCCATGCCGGGACCCTCGAGGCGCACGGTCGCGCCCGGGCCGCGTGCCGCCGACGCAAAGGTCACCGTCGAGGTCTGGTTGGCGGCCGCCTGCGACGCCGCCACCAGGAGATTGCCGCGCCCCAGATTGAGCGCGCCGATCGTCTCCGAGTAGTTCGTGCCGGCACCGTCGCCGTGGGAGAAATTGAAGGTGCCCCCGAGGCTCGTGAGCGCCGCCGCATCGTTGATGCGATTGGCATTATAGCCGGGCGCGATCCCCGCGTTGTTCGCGAGCGTCAGCGTCCCGCCAAGCCGCGTGATGACATTGGTCGTCGCAGAAAGCCTCCCCGCGCTCCGATTGATCTCCAGGGTGCCCTCGTCGATCACGGTGTTGCCCGAGTGGTTCCAGTTGCCCTCGATGCTGACCAGCCCCGGGCCGGTCTTGATCACGCTGCGGCCCGCGACCCCCTCGAAGACCGAGTTGGTGATCCGGAAGGCGCGATTGTTGCCCGCCTGCAGGTGATCAAGCAGCAGGTCATCGTTGATCGTGAACGGGCCGAAGATGAAGTGCCTGCGGGCGTCGTCGGTGTTGTACGCCTGGACCACCCGGATCTCCGCCAGCCCGTCAGTGTCGTCGAAAACCCAGGTCGTGCCCGAGGTGATGGTGAATCGATAGCCGTGGCTGGCGTCGTCGATGATCAGCGTGCCGTTGGTGATCGCTCCGTCGGCGTCCGCCAGGGTGATGATCCTATTCGAACCGATGATGTTCGGGAATTCGGCGACGTCGCCCACGCCGTCCGGATAGAAGCCCGCATTCGACCAGTTCGCGGTGTTCGTCCAAGACCCCGCCAAATTAACGTTCCACGCGTTCGTCTGCTGGCCGTGCAGCGGGGCCGCCCAACCCGCCGCCGCCATCATCACGACCCCGCCCGCCCGAGACCAAAATGAACGTTCCATATGCGACTCCTCCTCCCGTGCCACGACGACGCGACCCCCGTGTGCGATGACGGCACCGGTGGGTGCGGGAACGCGGCGTTTCGAACCGGATGCCAAATTACTCCCGCAACCCGTTGTGGGTCAAACGATAAATCCAATTGTGTGTTCAATTACGATACAAACCACATTTTCCCGCCATGTCCCAGCGTCCCCGAGCGAGGCTCCCATTTTCAAGATCCCATCCGGCAGCCGCCGGACCACCGGCTTGGGAAAATGTAGCCGATCGCCTAGGGCGATTGGCGCCCAAACGCTGACGCGTTCGGCTACGGGAAGCGATGGGCAATTTTCGCGCTCGCCACCTTGTCGGACTTTATCCGACAAACTCTTAGGCGTAGGCGCGGATCTCGAAGAGCGCGGCGCGTTCCGAGCCGTGGGTGGCGTGGATGCGGAGGCGGAGGCGGTCGGCCTCGGCGGGCTGTAGCCGGTGGCGGCGGAGGCGCTGGAAATTGCCCTCGATCTTTTCGGAGGCGACGATCTGGTCGCCCTTGAGCAATTCGACGGTGTAGTCGCGGATGGTCTCGGGCTGTGGGCCGCGGACCATTTTGGCGGTCTTGCTGGCGCTGGCGGTGAGGGTGAGTTCGCGCTCGAAGCCGGAATCGAACGTGATCTGGATCTCGGAGATGCGCTGTGGTTTCTCCCAGGATAATTCGATCCAGGTGTCGGGGGTCAGTGCCGTGCCCCAGCGGTGCTTCCATTCATCGGGAAGATCGCGGACCTCGCCGGAGAGGATGTTGGCGGCGGCCCCGAGTGTTTCGGCGGAGGCGCGGGCGGTGGCGGCGCGGGCGAGGTCTTGGGGGTCCTCGTTGCGCGCGTTGCGGATGGACTGGTCGTCGCGGAGGAGGCGCTGCTGGAGCGCGGCGACGCGTCCGGGGTCGGCGGAGAGCTCTTTGGGCAGGATCTTCTCGCGGGCGCAGAGAGCGGCGGCCGTGCCGATGGCCTGGCCCATGACGGCGCAGGTGGCCATGACGCGGGTGGAGGTGAACGCGACGTGGCTGGCGCTGATGTTGCGCCCGGCCATGAGGAGGTTGGCGATGTTCCGCGAATAGAGGCTGCGGAACGGGATGTTGTAGACCTCGGGGACGGGGCTGGGGGTGAAGGGCTTGATGTCCCTGCCGTAGAATCCCTCGGGCGGGTGCTCGTCCATCGCCCAGCCGCCGATGGCGACGCCGTCGGGGAACTGCTTCCACGCGCCCTCGACCTCGGGCTGCACGAAGATGTGCGGGCCGAGCAGGCGGCGGCTCTCGCGCTTGCCGGGCACCATGCCCACGAAGTCCAGCGCCCAGTGGGCCGCGTCGGGCCGCGCGCCGCTGTTCTTGATATAGTCCCAGACCCCGAGGACGATCGAGAGCAATTCAAAGCGTAAACGCTCGTTGTCCTTGATCGTGTTGCCCATGCCGCCGAGCTCGATCCACCAGTAGCCGTAGTCCAGCTCGGTCGGCTTTCTGAACACGAGGTCCTCGGCGGTGATCTTCTTGGCCCAGGGGGGCGGGGTGAATGGCATGGGCCGGTCATGCTGGCGGGCGGTAAACAGGATACTCGAGCCCTGCGTGCGCGCGTCGCCGGACGCGGGCGCCAGCTCCTCGGCGAAATCCAGTTTTCCCTCGCGTCCCCAGTGGAATTCGGCCCCGGCCTCGAAGCCCAGGCGGCTGTCGCCGGTGCAGTCGGCGTAGAGGGGGGCCTTCACCTTGTACAGCGTCTCGGTCTTGTCGCAGCGCGCCCAGGCGGTCTGGATGCGTCCCCCCTTGACCTCGGCGCGGAAGACCGCCGCGTCCAGCAGCAGCGTGATGTTGCGCTCGGAGACGACCTTGTCGTAGAGCATCAGGTCCCAGAGCTCGTAGGCGCGGTGCGGGTTGCGGGCGGCGTCCTCCAGCCGCAGCTCCTCGATGATCCCGCCCTCGCGCCAGCCCTTGCGTCCGCCGTGCTTGTCGGCGCCGACGATGTGCATGCGGATCTCGCTGCTGGCGTTGCCGCCGAGGCGGGAGCGATCCTGGACGAAGACGACCTTCGCGCCATTGCGGGCCGCGGCCAGCGCCGCGCACACGCCCGCCATGCCGCCGCCCGCGACCATGAGGTCGCAGTCCAGCCCGACTACCGACATCCCGGGCTCCGCGGCGTAGGGCTCCGAGGGCTTGGGCTTCGGCTCGATCGCCGCCAGCGCCGCCCTGATCTCCTCGTGCGAGCGCGGCGCGGTCCCCGCCTCCGCGCGCGCCGAGGGCGCCCGCACGATCAGGCTGTAGCCCGCGAAGGCCGCCGCCGACCCGATGAATCCGCGCCGCGAGAATGCCGCGCCCGAAGTCCCCGTTCCATGTTCCATAGGGCGCACAATGTGGCCCATTCGCGCCCGTGCGGCAAGTGGAGTCGGGGGCCTGCACGCGGGGCATCCCGAAGATCCCGTAGCCGAACGAAAAAAAAGCGGGCCCGGTTTCCCGGGCCCGCCAATCTTGCGCTAGCGCCAGTGGCGCACGCGCGGCCTGGATCAGTAGTCCATGCCGCCCATGCCGCCCATGTCGCCGCCGGGTCCGCCCTTGGCCTTCTTCTCTTCCTCGGGCTTCTCGGTGACGAGGCACTCGGTCGTGAGCAGGAGCCCCGCGATGGACGCGGCGTTCTGCAGCGCGGTGCGCGCGACCTTGGTCGGGTCAACGACGCCCGCCTTGAGCAGGTCCTCGTACTTGTTGGTCGCGACGTTGAAGCCCTCGTTGCCGGAGGCGGACTTCACGCGCTCCACCACGATGGAGCCCTCGACGCCCGCGTTGTCGGCGAGCGCGCGGACGGGCTGCTCGACGGCGCGGCGCACGATGCCGACGCCGATCGCCTCGTCGCCCTCGAGTTTCAACGAATCCAGCGCCTTCTGGGCGCGGATCAGGGCCACGCCGCCGCCGGCGACGATGCCCTCCTCGACGGCCGCGCGGGTCGCGTGCAGGGCGTCCTCGACGCGGGCCTTCTTCTCCTTCATCTCGGTCTCGGTGGCCGCGCCGACATTGATGACGGCGACGCCGCCGGCCAGCTTGGCGAGGCGCTCCTGGAGCTTCTCGCGGTCGTAGTCGGAGGTGGTCTCGTCGATCTGCTTGCGGATCTGCTCGATCCGGCCCTTGATCGAGGAAGCCTTGCCGGCGCCCTCGATGATCGTGGTGTTCTCCTTGTCCACGGTCACGCGCTTGGCCTGGCCCAGGTCCTCGAGCTGCAGGTTCTCCAGCTTGATGCCGAGGTCCTCGGTGATGCACTTGCCGCCGGTCAGGATCGAGATGTCCTCGAGCATGGCCTTGCGGCGGTCGCCGAAGCCCGGCGCCTTGACGGCGCAGACGTTCAGCGTCCCGCG
>JADLBR010000154.1 GCA_020847615.1 Verrucomicrobiia bacterium | reverse complement strand
TCCAGCAGAAAATCCGGATTCGCGACCGTCGCGAAACAGGGATCGATGATCAGGTGCTCATGGGCATAGCACGGCCCCAGCCGATCGGCCGCCACGTCGCCCAGGACTGTCCTCACGCAGTTCACACCGGCACGCAGCCCGGCCCCGCCTTCCTCGCCCTCCCCGGCACGACGGGCCGCCCCGTCCTCGCGCTCTGCAGGGCGGCAAAGCACAGCGCCAAGCTGCGGAGGTTGCTTTCCCCAGAATTCTCGGGTTCACGCCCCTCCTCGATCGCGATCAGCAGCTCGCCCATGGCACCGGCCATGCCCTCCGGAAACCAATGCCCCTTCAGCCTGGGCTCACACCAGCCCCGGTCCGCGCACAGCCTCACCTCGTGCGCCGCGCAGATCGGCCCGCGCGCCCAATACGACCCGCGCGTCCCCGTGATCGTCATCCGCTCGCCGTCGCCAAAACGCGTGTGCCCATGGAACGCCAGGGTCGCGAGCCCATCGTCGAACCGCACCGCCGCGTGCGCGCTCATCGGTGGCGCGATCTCCTGGCCCGGCACACGGGCCACCCCGGCAAACACGGACCGCGGAACGCGCCCCCCAAAAAAACACGCCACCATGTCGAACCAGTGGATGGCGAAATCGTACAGGATGACGTGCTCGATCCGCTCGAATGCCTTGCCCCTGATCCAGGTGTGATCCCACGCAAGCGTCATGTCCACCGATGCCACATCGCCCAGCAATCCCCGGCGTATCGCCTGTCGCGCGTAGCTCACGTAAGGCGCCCAGCGCCCGTTCTGGTTCACCGCCAGACGCACGCCCCTGCGCCTGGCCAGCGCCACGAGCGCCTCGCCCGTCGCCAGATCCAGCACGAAAGGTTTCTGGCTCAAGACGTGCTTGCCGGCGCGCAGCGCGTCCCGGATCTGTCCCACCCGGACTGCCGGGTGGGTCGCGATGTCCACCACATCGACGTCGCCCCGCTCCAGCAACCGCCGGTGATCCGTGTACACCTCCGCCCTCGGACAGAACTCGGCCCGGCGCCTTTCCGCCGCGGCCGCATCGACATCGCACAGCGCCACCACCCGAAAGCCCTGCTGCCGATAGGCCGCAAGGTGCTGCCCCGTGATGCCGCCGCAGCCGATCAGGCCGATCGCGGGCCTATATCGCCGCGGCTTCCCCGGCGCATAGGGCAACGCGGGTACGGCCATGCGCCGCGCGGACCGGGGCCGCGCCTTGCTCGCCTTCGCTCCAGGATCTGCCGACATGATTCGTCCCCCCCGTTCAATAGGGCAGCGTTCGCTTCGCCTTCGCACTGCGATAGGCCGCGTCCACGATGCGCTGCCCGACCCGCGCCATCGCGGGCGAGAGCGGCCCCTCGACGTCCTTGCCCTTATCGAGACAATGGATCAGGTACTCCACGGGATTGCGATATGGCGAACGGATCTCGTCCACCGGCACGTCGCGGCCCTCCCGGCACTCCTCGTTCTGCAACCGGATCGTTGCCTCGTAGTCGTAGCTGCTGATCGTCCCCCGCGTCCCCTTGAGGACAAACCCGCACTTGGGCTGCGGCTGGTGCGTCCAGGGATCGGTGAATGTCCCCCAGCGCGTCTCGAACTTCGATAGCCCACACGCATACCGGCACACCGTGATGCTGTGCTCGTCCACCTCTAGGCCCGATGGCTCATCCATGACCGCCGTCACCTCGATGGGCGCCGCGCCCCCATGGAACCACGTCCCCAGAGTCACCCCATATCCCAGATAATCCAGCATCGAGCCACCCCCCTTCTCCCGGTGGTACCACCAGCTCGCGGCCTTCGGCCCCGGCTCGGTCTCCACCTTGTCCGCGCCATGCCTCAGGGGACCCCGGTTGCCATCGTAGTAATGGACCTCCTGAAGATAACCGATCACGCCCTCGCGCAACAGCCGGTGCGCCGTCATGTGGCACGGGTACCATCGCAGCGGCCAGTTGATCATCAGCCTCTGCCCCCGCCCCTTCACCGCGGCGATCATCCGATCCGCGTCCGCAAGGTTCGCCGCGAATGGCTTCTCAACGAGCATGTGCGCGCCGCTCGGCGCGACCCGCTCGACGTAGTCGGCGTGCAGCGCCGTCGCGGGGCACAGGATCACCACGTCCGGCCTGGCCCGCGCCAGGCACTCGGCGACATCCGTAAACACGCCCTTCTTCGGGATGCCAAAACCCTGGATCGCATCCCGCATGCGCGCGGGATCCGCATCGCACACCCCGGCAATCTCGGCCGCGGGATGCTCGTGCACCATCCGCAGGAGATCCCCCATGTGCATGTGATCGAAGTTGATCCCCGCAAATCGCCAGACCTTCTGTGCCTTCGCGCTCATCGTCATCCGTGGGCCACGTTTGCCTTCCATCCATCGGCGGAGGTGTCGGCCACCCGCCGCGGCATCTCTAACACGGCCCCGAGCCGGATCAATCTCTCCCGCAATTCCCCGACGTCGATACCCCGCGCGCCGCAGTCCGCCTCCAGCGACAGGTCCGCCGCCAACCCCGCCGCCTGGCCCATCGACATCGTCTGGCCCATGGAGCGGCACGAGGCGTGGGCGTCGTGCGTCGCGCTGAAACACCGGCCCGCGACCCACACCACCTCCTGCCCCCTCGGCACCAGGGTCCTGTAGGGCACGCCATACGCGCCCCCGCCAGGGATATAGGCCCACGCGGTCTCTTCGGCCCCGCCCGCCTGCGGACGATGATCCTCGATCGGGGCACCGCACAAGAGCACCGCATCATCGAACCGCGCCCCGCCCAGGCAATCCTCCCGCGTCAGCCGGTATTCGCCGTACACCCGCCGCGTCTCCCGGACCCCGATCTGGTGGGAAAGCCCGATGATCATCGCACGCTCGTAGCCGGGCACCCGGTCCCGGAGGAACGCCTCGTACACGTACGCCTGGCGCCTCCCCTCGATCTCCGCGCGCGTCAACTCGCCAGAATCCAGCGGGTCCAGGTCGGCCACGCGCACCGCCACCGTCGCCACGCAACCGGACTGCACCATCGCGTGCGCGCTCCCAGACCTCCTCGGCAACGGGTGCGACCCGCTCTCCACCGCCTCGTCCATGAGCCGCATCAGCAGCTTCTTCCCCCCCGCCGCCTCGTATCGCCCCAGGTCCACGCCGCACATCCTGAACGTCGTCGTCAGGGTCTGCGCCGGCTCCAGTTCGCCGGCCCTCTCATACCCGATGCCCGCCTGGTGGCAAAAGTCCGCGTCGCCCGACGCGTCGATATAGCGCCTCGCGCGCACCCGAAAGAACCGGTCCCGCCCCCGAAATACGGCCGAGACCGGCCCGTCCCGGCCCATCTCCACATCGACCAGATTCGCGTGGTAGAGCACGCGCACGCCCGCCGCCAAGAGCCTCCGCTCCCAGACGACCTTCAGGTATTCCGGATCGTACGTCACCCCAGTCCCGGCCCCGTACGTGTTCGGCCTCAGGAAAATCCGCCCCGCCTCATCGAGGTCGCACACCACCCGGTCGGGGATGCCCCCGACCACCTTCTTCGGCTCCTCCCCGGGCGTGAAGAACCCATAAAACGTGTCCAGCATCTGCGTCGATGTCCCACCCGCGAAACCATTCCTCTCGACGAGCATCGCCGATCGCCGGCCCGACGCCCGCGCCGCCAATGCCGCGCAGCACCCCGCCGAGCCGGCCCCGATGACCAGGATGTCCACTTCCGCAAGCACCGGGATGCGCCCGTGAATCAGACAGTCCATAGGC
>JADLBR010000153.1 GCA_020847615.1 Verrucomicrobiia bacterium | reverse complement strand
GCGTGGTAGAGCACGCGCACGCCCGCCGCCAAGAGCCTCCGCTCCCAGACGACCTTCAGGTATTCCGGATCGTACGTCACCCCAGTCCCGGCCCCGTCCGTGTTCGGCCTCAGGAAAATCCGCCCCGCCTCATCGAGGTCACACACCACCCGGTCGGGGATGCCCCCGATCACCTTCTTCGGCTCCTCCCCGGGCGTGAAGAACCCATAGAACGTGTCCAGCATCTGCGTCGATGTCCCACCCGCAAAACCAATCCTCTCGACGAGCATCACTGATCGCAGGCCCGACTCCCGCGCCGCCAATGCCGCGCAGCACCCCGCCGAGCCGGCCCCGATGACCAGGATGTCCACTTCCGCAAGCACCGGGATGCGCCCGTGAATCAGACAGTCCATAGGCTACGTCCCAGCCCGCGGCAGGGCACCATCGGTGCCAAAAATGTAGCCGAAGCCGTGAGGCTTTGGCGGCCCAACGCTCGTGCGTTCGGCCACGGGATGCGACGCGGCAATTTTCGAGTCACTCAATCGCATCCATCCGTGGTTCACCCGCTTGCCTCCCTCAACCCAATGCCCTGATACAATCCCGACAGCCGGCGCGCGTGCTCGTCATAGGCGGACTCGAAAAGCTCCGTCGCCCTCGCCGCACCCACCACCGCCCCGGCAGTCAGAACTCTCGGGGGTTTCCCCGCCGCCGTCAGGCGCGCGGCGACCTCGGCCTTGATGCAGTTGATCAACAGGCATCCGCCCACCGTCGATCCCGGCGCCACGGGGGTGTCAAGGCCATCGACCCGCACCATCGCGTCCCCGACCGGGGCACCGGTATCCAGCACCAGATCCGCCACGTCCGAGAGCTTCCTTCCCGCGGGGTCCTTGGACGCCGAGGCCTCCAGGTGCCCGAGGCTCACGATCGCCACCACACGGATCCCGCGCTGGCGGAATAGCGCCGCGATCTCGATCGGCACCAGATTGCACCCGCTGGATGATATCACCAGCGCCGCATCGTCCACCGACAGGTCGAAATTTCTCAAGATCCTCTCCGCCAGGCCCGGCACGTTCTCCAGAAACATCGCCTGCCGCTGGCCATTCGGACCCACCACCATCTGGTGGAACGTCAACGACAGCTCCACGATCGGGTTGAACCCGGGGAAACTCCCGTACCTAGGCCACATCTCCTCGACCATGATCCGGCTGTGCCCCGAGCCAAACACGTGCACCATCCGCCCCGCCAGGATCGTCCCGGCGAACCAGTCGGCCGCTCGCCCGATCTCCGCCGATTGCTCCCGAACGCGCCGGATCAGGCCCTCGGCCCTGGACAGGTATTCGCCCGCTGCCTTGCCCATCGTCATGCCCGCGTCTCCTCGCCCCCGCCCATGGCCCACCGCGCCGCACCGTGCGCCCCGGCCAGATCCCCCAGCTCGGCGGGCGCAATCCGAACCGTGTGACCCCCTGGTTGCCACTCGATCCCACGAACCCGAGCGGTCAGGGGCCCGAATAGCGCATCGCCCGCCCGCGCGATCCCTCCCCCAATCACCACGACCTCCGGATCCAGCACGTTGATGAAAGACACCACGGCCGCCGCCAGCGCATCCAGCGAACGACCCCACACGGCCGCCGCAGTCGCATCGCCTTCCCCGGACGCCGCCACCAACTCACGCGTGTTGGTAAAGCGGCCCCCGCACCTTGCGGCGACGGTGCATTCCCCGATCGCGTCCTCGAGGCTCCCCGGCGTCCGCACGATGTCCTTCGCCCCCCACGGATCCAGCGATACATGCCCCAGGTGCCCCCCGCGCCCGATGTGTCCCCGCAGCAGGCGCCCGCCCGTCAACACCGCCCCGCCCACGCCAGTGCCCAGCGTCAAAAGGATCGCGTCCCTCGCCCCCCGAGCCGCGCCCCGCCACACCTCGCCCAGCAGGGCCGCGCGGGCGTCGTTCAAGACCGGCACCGGGTATTCCACCCCAAACAGCGCCCCCCAATCCAGACCCTCGATCCCCGCCAACCTCCCAGGCATGTGGGCTATCGAGCGCCCGTCGGGCGCCTCCAGCCCGGGCGCCGAGACACCGATCCGTTCTGGCATGGCTCCCATTCGGGCCGCCACATCCCCCACCAGCCGCGCCACGTGCCCCTTCCATGCGCCGCCGCCATCGTCCCCGGTCGCCGCAGAGAATTCCCCCGCCATCGTCTCGCCATCGCCCACGGCCACCGCCTTGATCTGCGTGCCGCCCACGTCCACGCCCAGCCAATAGCCCGCGCTCATGCCACCCACCCATCGCTGACGCACCAGCCACCGTCGACCGCCAGGACCTGCCCCGTGCAGAACTTCGCGGCATCCGAAAGAAAGAACACCGCCGCCGCGTCCAGGTCCTCGGGCCTCCCAATCCGCCCCCCATCCAGCGGTTGCTTCCGCCGGATGAAGGCCATGATCGCAGCATCGCCCGCCGCCCGACTCGCCATCGGTGTCTCCACCAGGCCGGGCGCGATCACGTTCACGCGGATGCCATCCGCCGCATAGCGCGCCGCCACCGACCGCGAGAAGCCCGCGATCCCTGCCTTCGCCGCCGCGTACACGTGCGTCGCAAAATGCCCGGGCGATGGCGACCACCCCAGCACAGACCCCATGTTCAGTATCGCCCCACCGCCCCCGTTTCGCCGAAAGGCCCGCACCGCCGCGCGATTCGAATAGATCACCGATGACAGGTTCAACTCCAGCGTCCGCGGCACCGCCTCGTCCGTCAGGTCGTGCAGCGCCCCATCCCCAAAGGCCCGCCCGCTCCCCCCGGCCACATGATACAGCCCGTCAAAGCCCCCAAACCGCGCCTCGCACACCCCAATCGCCGCCCCCGATACACCGGGATCGCGCGCGTCCCCCACCACCGCCTCGCCGGCATCTCCCGCCACGTCCCTGAACCGCGCCACACCGTCGTCGTCACGCCCCACCGCCACCACCCGCGCACCCTCCCGCACAAACGCCCGCGACGCAGAAAGCCCAATCCCACCCGTCCCGCCGATCACCACCAGCCGCTTGCCGTCCAACGCGCCCACGCCCCCCACTCTGCACCCGCCCCGCCCCCCGTCAAAAGAAAAGTTTCACTTTACGGTTTTAGTGATATGATAACTCCCATGGCCAGGCCCGTCAGCCCAAGGGTCGAGTCGCTCCGACGCGAGCTCCGGCAGCGCCTCTCCGCCGGCGCCGCCCCGGGCGACCGATTCTTTTCGAACCGCGAACTCGCCCGCCATGCCCGCGTATCGTACCAGACGGCCTCGCGACTGCTCGACGAGCTGGTCCACGCCGGATGGCTCCGGCGCCTCCACGGCTCGGGCACCTACGTGGCCGGCGATACGTCCCGCGCCCGCATCGCCTATCTCGTCTTCCACCCGCGCGGCCTCCGGCCCGAAAGTTTCGGCGCTCGCCTTCATGCCGCGCTCCGCGCCGCGCTCGACGACGCCCGCATCCCGCATCGGGAGCTCTGGGCGATCCGACCGCCCCCGCTCCCCGACGATGCCTATCCCGTCTTCTGGGAGACCTATCCCGCACGCGGCAGCCCATTGCCCAAGGGCCGCTTCGCCCTCGTCCTCAACGATCGCCCACCCCCGGGCCTCGGCGCACGTTTCATCGATAGCGTCCAGGTCGACGATTTCTCGGGCGGCTGCGCCGCCGCGGAACTCCTCCGCGGACGAATCGGGCTGCGCGGCGCGATCATCCTCGCCGGCCCCCGCGGAGACCCCCGCTCCGACGCCCGCGTCGCCGGTTACCGGACGATCTTCCCCGCGGCCCCCGTCTTCCACGCGCGCTCGTGGTACCGCGAGGGCGCCGAGGTCGCAGCACGACGCATCTTGGTCCGCAAACCCCTCGGTGTCCTCTGCGCCAACGACCGCCTCGCCGAGGCCGTCGCCCGCGCCGCCCTCCAGGCCGGCCCCGACCGCCCACACCTCATCGGCTTCGATGACGCCCCTGTCGCCACCGAACTCCACCTCACCACCATCGCCATCCCGTGGGATGAACTCGTCGCCTCCGCCACCCGCATCATCGCCGCCCGCCTCCGCGCCGACTCGCACCCCGCCAAGCAACTCATCCTCCAGCCCCACGCCGTCACCCGCTCCTGAATGCCGCTGGCTCAAGAATCACCGCAGCGCTTCCCGCAACCGAACGCGCATGCGCTTGGCCGCCAAAGCCTCACGACCCCGGCTACATTTTCTTCCCCAAAGCGATGGGGTCACGTCTTTTGACAAAGCGATGGGGTCACGTCTTTTGATATGAGCATTTGCCCAGATCCTTCCACAGCCTCGACGCCCGCCGATCCGATTCCACGCGCCGCTTGATCCGGTAGAGCGCGTTGGCCACCGAACCGTAGTCCAGGCCCTCCGCTCTGGCGATCTCGCGCAGGCTCACGCCGCCCCATCGCCGTGCGGCCAGGAAGAGCACGTCGCGGGCAGGATCCCCGTGTCGGCCCGAGATCTGTTCCCACGGCTCACCGAGCAACTCAACCATCAGCTCCCGCCACTGCAGATAGCTCCGCCGCGGTGCCAGTGCCCGGCTCCCGGGCACCTCCCTGGCCGGTTTCCCCACCAGTCTCCGCATCCTCTCCACGAAGTCCGCCGACCCCAGCAGCGCGCCCCCGACGGCCCGCTCCCACGGCGCCTCTTCCCGCCCCTCCCGGACCAGTTCCTCCAGCGCCCCGCGATAGGCGCGAATCTGCCCGCTCCGGCCCCGCCCACCAAACCGCGGCCGCACCGCATCGACCGTCAGCCACCCCGGCGCCGGCGCGAGGCCCAGATACGCCCGGCACGAGCTCCACCGGTACTCCCGCAATCGGCGCAATCGCTCCGCCACCACCTCCCGGCCCGGCGGTTCCCTGGTCAGCCCGGCCGCCGAGATCTGCCGATCGCGCTTGCCGAGACCCAGCGACCCCACCCGCACCGGGTTGAGGTGGATGTAGCGGTTGACCTCCGCCACCCATCCTTCCGTGTCGATCAACTCCGCCCTAAAGCGCCCCTGAAACAGCGGCCCCACCCGCCGGTGCCTCCGGTTGAACCACACCGCGTGCGCCACGTTTAGCCACTGGATCGCCGCGCTGAGGTTCGCCTCCGGCGTCTCGACCTGCAGGTGGTAATGGTTGTCCATCAGCACCCACGCGTGCACCCGCAGCCGGAAACGCGCGGCCAGCTCCCCCAAAAGCCCCACCCAATGTTCCCGGTCCGCATCCGTCCGGCAAATCTCCCGCCGCTCGATGCCCCGCGCGCTCACGTGGTACCAGCCCCCAGCCACATCGATCCGCAATGGCCTCGCCATCGGCCCATCCTCCCCTCACAGAGCCAGATCACAACCCCAATTGCTCAAATCAAAAGACGTGACCCCGATCGCTTTCGTTCGTCACCCGGTTCAGGATCGGGAATGGGGTCTGGGAATGGGGTCAGTCCACAATTCTTGATTCTCCGAAAAGCCGATTCATGACAGACTCAAGACTTGTTGACTGACCCCTTTAGCCCTCCGAATTGTGGCCTTGATGTCACTGTATTACGCGAGTCTCAATAAGGCGTCAAATTCGCCGCTCTCTCCACGCAAGTGCCTGCCGTTTCGGTGAAACCCGTGGTCCGACCCCGAGGATAAAATCCTACGACCTCACTTCGGCAATCCGCTACGACATGAATTCGGCACGTAACATGGAGGTGCCGCACTTTTCGACCGCCGCGCCACCAGGCGCCGCCCGCCGCACTTTTCAACCGCCCTTTACACCACCTGCCGCGCAAAAATCCCGCCCCCCAAAAAACAAAAAATCGCGCCTGATCAGCGCTTTCATCCCTTACGAAACTTTTTCAGCGGAATCAAATCAAAAGACGTGACGCCGTTCGCTGTCTTCTTCGTCCACCTGTAGGTCACTCCACTTGCCAGAAAGTCCCTTCGACTTCAACAGAGTACTCATGTCCACGAACGTCTCAAACGCAATCGGTTTGTCAGCACTCCAAGTCGCTTCGCATTCTTCGCAGACAGACACTTTCTCATTGGTCGCCTTAATTCGAGCTCCAAAGACCCAACCTTGATTGCAACGAGGGCACCAAGTCTTCATGGGAACTTGATGGGGTAAGCCGAAATTACTTCAGAAGTTCCTGGCTTCAAAATGAGCCGAACTGCATTCTCCCCTGCTGTGCCAACGGTTCGGCCCATAGGAGTGATAAATGCCCCCGGGTCGCCTAGGACGGGCACTCTCGCTGCCGATCCATAAGCCTCGTCGAGGAGTCCGAGTATCTGATTGCGTGGCACGTTAAAGACGCTCTTCCCAGGCACTGCTGGGGCAACGTGCTGCAGCACATGTTCGATCCGGTTCAGACCGTTCCCGTCGAGGCCAACATACTTCAAACCTCCAGACGATTGCCACGCATCTTCTCCAACCTTCGTCAGCGTGCCTGCTCTATTTGCGGCCTTTGCGAGTGCGCCACCTTCGTCGATGTATTTCACGGCACCAATGACCGGAAACACGCCGGCAACGTCAAGGGCGGTCTGGCCAACATGACGCCATGACGCTTCCCAGTGCGTCACGTCGTAGAAAACGTCGCGAACATCTCCGGGCAAGTCCACGCCAATAAGGCCCGTGCCAATCTGCATGCCGGTGCCTAATAGCGTTACATCTTCGGTGTAGTTGCCTTTGAACAGCTGACCAAAGGACCTCCCGAGGTAATTTCCTCCATCTTCTGCACAGAGTCCGAATGGGTCAACTAGGCTAATGGGATTCCCGTCGGCATAGGCATACCAATTCATTCCCCCCTCAAACCCAACCGGGTCCTGATTCGCAAACCGCCGCAGCGCCGGGTCATAGAACCTCGCCCGCATATGAAGCAGGCCGGAAGCATCCGTCATCACCCCAAAGGCACCGTTGTACCCGAACGGCGTCTGGGTCGTCCCCTCCCGATGGGTCAATGTCCCATACGGTGAATACTCGAATCTATCGGTCACCGTCCCACTCTCATCAGTCATGGCGACCGTAGAACCCCGGAGGTCGTAGTGGTAGTAGCGCACCGCGCCCGACGGTTGCACCTCGTAGAGGAGGCCGACCCCGTGCACGTAAAAAGACTGCGCACCGCTCGATTCGGCGACGAGCACCTGCGAGAGCGGAGCGTGCGGGTTAATCGTGAAGTTGTTCGTGGCCGAGTTCACCGCCATCCGGGTACGGTTCCCCTCGGCATCGTATGAGTAGGACACGTTTGTCGAACCGATGGAGACCGAGGTGAGCCGGTTCCGGGCGTCGTACCCGAAGGACGCCGCCACCATCTCGGCGTTCGTGCCCTGGGCGAGGAAGCCTGCGGTCATGTTGCCGTCGGGGTCATGGGTGACGGATTGGCCGTTGACCGCCGCGAGGCGGTTGTCCGCGTCGGCGGTGGCGTCGAGTTCGGGCAGGCTCCAGGGCGAAGGCTTTGGCACCGTGAATTCGTAGGATGGGCGGCCCCCGGCGTCGTAGTCCAGCCGGAACAGCGCGATCAGCCGTCCATTGGCCTTCCTCTCCGCGATCTCGCGGACCTGCCCCGCCCCGTCATACGACAGTTCCCGGCGGGTGCCGTTGGGTCGGTCCAGACATCAGTGGGGTCAGCCCTTGACAATTGACATTCTCCTCCTCCACGCATCCATCCGCAGTCGCAAATCTCTATTCCGCTCGGCTGCAGCTTCTAGCCGTTTGACCACCTGGGTCACGCCGCTCCCGTCCCGGTACCCATACTCGTTGGCCACCTGCCGGCCGCGCTCGCCCCCCAAGCGCACCCGCGCCCAGATTTGCAGACGCGGGTCGTTCTCCTGCG